>JAPPHC010000021.1 GCA_028821145.1 Gammaproteobacteria bacterium
GACATGCTGTTCATCCGCGCCGACGGCAGCATCGCCAGCATCGCCACCGACACGCGGCCGCTGAGCCTCGAAACCATCCGCTCCGGCGAGCCGGTCTCCCGCGTCCTGGAGCTGAAGGCCGGCTCGGTCAAGCGCTGGGGCGTAAAACCCGGGGACAGCCTGCTCTCGCCCTGGTGAAGCGTCACGCCTTCAGCCCGTACAGGGGCTGTTCGCCTTCGACCTCGCCAACCACGACACCGGGCTCCCGGTCCTCCGGCCAGGCATCGACGTGGAGATTTACGCGGCGGCGAACGCCGGCTTCCGCATTGCCGGCCAGATCCACCGGTTCGAACACCGAGACGTACTGAACGTCGCATCGATCCGGCGATATCCGCGCAACGAGGAAGCCGTGCGCGTCCGCGTCCACGTAGTTCATGTACGGATTCACCTCGGGATCCGACGCCTGCAGAACTTCCTCCGGACCTGCTCCGCCGAACACGGCGTTGGCGGACGCGGCGCCGTGCAGCATCCAGGCGTTTAGTGAAGGCATGATCGCCTGCTCGTAGCCCTGCGCGTTGCCGTCGAAGGTCACGAGCTTGCTGACTTCGGAATCGTGGGCGGACAGTTCCCTCTGGATGATCATCCGGCTGACCGCGCTGACCGCGCCTCCCGCGAACTCGGGCATTACGGCCACCGGTTCGTCGGCATCGAAGTCATCGCGGATAACGCCGGCCAGGTGCGCGTGGCGGTCGCCGGTCAGTGAAACGACATTGGTGATCCGTTCGTCCCGGACAAAGGAGCAGATCTCCGTGCGTTCGACCGGGTAGCCGTCCCAGCCGTCGGTCCAGAGCAGGCCGTTTTTGTGGCCGCCTTCGCGAAAACTGTCGTCGAAGCCATGGCGGATCAGGCCCACGTTCAAGCCCATCAGCTTCCACCTGGCGCCGCTGTTCTTCAGGCCGCTCTTCAACCAGTCCTTCTGCCGCCGGCCAAGCATCGAGCCCATCGGCATGTCCTTGCGCGGGTTCGGCAAAGTCCTGCCGAGGTAAACCACTTCGTCCGGCGGATTGCCGCCGTTTGCGGTGCGGCCCGCGTTCAGGGTACGGATCAGCAACGGATCCACCGGCGCTTCCGGATAGGGGTGCCGCCCGATCGACAGCAGCTCCTGGGACAGCCCGCGCGGTCCCCGGTAGCTCCGGCCGTCGATCACGAACAGTTCCGCGAGATCACCCCATTTCAGCGAGCGATATATCGTCATCGAGTCGATCGCCGCGAGATTGTTGGGCTCATGGCTGAGATAGTGATCGTCAAAATCGCCCGCGGGCGTTGCGGTCACGTCAACCGGCGCGAAATCGCTCGCATGCGATGCCTGGCTGTCGCGGCCCCCGGCGCTCAGGGCCGCGGGGACGTATTCGAACCATGCCTGATTGGACGCGACCTTCAGTTCCGCGATGGACTGCTCCCGGTAGTAGCTCTGCCAGTAGTCGTTCAGCAGTTCATGGTCGTCCCAGATCTGCACGAACGGATACAGCGCCCTCGCCTCCTGCAGATCGGGGTCCGTCAGGTACCTCTTGTACAGCCAGCGATAGTCGTCCAGATCGACGGGCGCGATCCAGTTTCGCCCCGCCACTCGTCCGCCGGAAGGAAACGGCGCGCACCGGCGCACGCTCCCGTCGCGGTTCAAGAGTTTCAGGCGGTTGCCGTTGTGGTCCGGTTCCGCAATCGTGTCCGGTCCGCGGATCGATTCGTAGATGAAGTCGCCCACGTGCATCACAAAATCGATCCGGTCTTCGGGCCGCGCGGCGTTGTCGTCGAGAATCAGCCGTCGGTAAGCGGTGAAGTAGCCCTGTTCGTAGTCCTGGCAGGAAAAAACCGCGATGTTGAGCTGTCTTGTAGTTCCGACCGGCGCCGTCCGGGTCCTTCCCGTGCGGCTGGTTCCGCCGTCGGGGCCGATGAATCGGTAGTAGTAGAACCGGTCGGGCCCGAGGTCCGTGACCAGGACCCGGACCGTATGGTCCAGTTCGAGCAGTGCGGCAATTTCGGTCTCGGCGACAACGGAGTCAAATGACGGGTCCGTTGCGATCTGCGCGGTCAGACCGACGGCATCCGAACCCCCTTCCACCCGGGTCCAGATCACGACGGCGTCGGACTGGGGATCGGCCGAGGCAACGCCCTGCGGGAAAGAGAACCGCGACGGCTGGCCGCCCGGCCTGGCGCAGCCGCCCAGCGCCCCGGGGGACGCGCCGACCACGAAGCAGCCGGCCGCGGCCGAGAAATACCGGAGCAGATCGCGCCGCGAAATCACGGTTGCCGGTGCCGCTTGACTGGTCGACACGGCGGGCTCAGGACCCATTCAGGTGGTCGCGTATCTGCCGAAGCAGGTTGACCTGGTGCGCCCGGTCCGCATCGTCGAACGTGGTCGCCAGGAACACCGCGACCAGATCGTGCTCCTGATTCACGTAGATCAACTGTCCGAGTCCGCCCGACGCAAGCAGTTCGCCCTCGGAGTTGTCCAGCACGCGGAACTGGTTATGGTAGAAGACCGCTGTTCCGAACCGGGCCAGTTCCTCTTCGTCGTTCATTGCCTGACGAACGCCGTCATTGCCCGCGATCGTCCGCCGGATCCACGACCGGGGAACGATCTGCCGGCCGAGGAAATGCCCGTCGCCTTCGATCACGAGTCCGAGCCGGGCAAGATCGCGCAAGGCGGCGCCTATCCCGGCGCTTGCGAATCCATGACCGGCAGGATCGACAATGACGATGGCGTCGCGCTCGGCACCCAGCCTGGACCAGAGCTTCTCCGCCAGGACCTCCTGCCAGTTGCGCCGGTAGGCGCGCGAGATCGACCAGGCGACGATCTCCGTATTCACAGGCGAGTAGAAGAAACTTCTGCCGTGTTCGCCATTCGCAGGAACCGTGGCGGCCAGCTCCAGCGTATTGCGATACGGAAATTCCTCGAAGCGGCGATGGAATCCTCCCGCCATGAAGTTGAGGAGCCGATAGGAACGCGGATCGTCCCAGCTCATCGGTGCCTCCACGCCCAACGCCATATCGAGGGCGTGCTGCAGACTGGCGTTCGCCACGCCGGCCCCCGCCAGTTCGGGCAAGACGTCGCCGAGAGGCCGCTCAAGGTCCAGGCGGCCTTCCGCCTGGGCGATTCCGGCGAGCAGCCCGACGAACGACTTGGACACCGAATTGAGTTGATGGCGCGCATCCGGCGCAAAGCCGTTGTAGTAGAGCTCGGCCAGGATCGCACCCTCACGGACCAGGATGAAGCCGTCCGTGCCGATCGCGGCCAGGATCTCCTTCAGTGGCGCGGGTTCACCGTTTTTTCCGGCGAATGAAGCCGTCGCGAGCGTGCAGTCGCCATAGGGAAGTGCGCTGACGGGCCCTTCGCCGCGGCTGATGGGATCGACTCTCAGAATCTTCGACACGTTCTGGTGTGACCACAGCACCTGTTCGTAGTCCCGGGCCCAGGCGAGTCCGTCCGTAACGATCCGGTCCGGTGCGACCGGCACGCCCCGCATGTAGTGCGATCGGTTCGTGGGTTCGAGTCGTTCCGGCCCGCAAGTCGCGGCCTGCGGCTTGGTGGCGCTTCGATCCCGCCCTGAGCTTGCCTCCGCCTCGTGGGAGACGCATGAAGTCATCCTGACGCTTGGCGGCGACTCCTGTCGCCGACACTCCCACGAGGCGGAGGCAAGCTCAGGGCTTCCGGTGGCGTGGCGCCGTTCGAGCGATGCGTCGATTTGCCGGATCAGATCGACCTGAAAATTGCGCAACGGCCTGGACGGGGTCACCGCCAGAAACACGGCGACGACATTCGACTCCATGTTCACGTAGATGCGTTGCCCCATGTGCCCCTGGGCGACGAACTCGCCGCGCTCGCCGTTCAGCACCCTGAAATGGTTGCGGTAGAAGGCGACGTGGGGCCGCTTCGCCGCTTCCTCGGAAGCCTGCCAGGCGGCCAGCGCCCCGGCGTCGCCCGCGCGCACGTCAAGCAACCAGTCCGCGGGCAGGATCTGCTCGCCGTTCAAACGGCCTTCCTGCTCCAGCATCAGGCCGAAGCGCGCGAAATCGCGAAGCGTGGCGCTGAATCCGGCCGTGGCGAAACCGTGCCCTCCGGGGTCGACCGTGATCAGAGCGTCATGCTCGGCGCCCAGCCTGGACCAGATGCGCTCGGCGAACGCCTCCTGCCAGTTCCTTCCTTCCAGCCTCGAGATGATCCAGCCGAGCGTTTCGGTGTTGCCCGGGTTGTACAGGCCGGCTTCGCCATGCCTTCCGGCCTTCTCCACCGACTGCAGAAACTCGAGCGTGTTCGGATAAGGAAAATCGGCGGGCCGCGACTGAAAACCACCGGCTTTGGAATTGAGATCCACCTGTGAGGTGGGATCCGCCCGGTCGTGATTCCAGACCACGTTCGTGGTCATATCCAGTACCTGGCGAATGGTCGCGTCGCCGTAACCGGAACCCGCCAGTTCCGGCAGGTAATGCGCGACCGTCTGGGCCAGGTCCACGCGGCCTTCGTGAACCAGGATGCCCATCAGCGAGCCCACCAGCGACTTGGTGACCGAGAACCCGATGTGGCGGCGGGTCGGCCCGAAACCGTTGAAGTAGACCTCGGTCTGCACGACGCCGTCTTTCAGAAGAATGAACCCGTCGATTCCCATGCCCTTGAGAATCTGCTGCAGCGGCGCGCGGTTCGAATCCGGCGCCGTGAACGACTGCTGCAGCAGACCGGTCCATTCGTAGGCCAGCGGTAGAACCGGCCCGGTGCCCCGGCTGACAAATTCCGTCGGCAGGATCTTGCTTATGTTCTGGAAGGACCACTTGCCCTTTTCCGGGTCGAGCGCCCAGGAGTGATCGCTGTCAATGAGCCCGTCGGGCGGCGGCGGAAATCCGCGCATGTAATCCGTCTGGTACTCGCGCTCGACGATCACGTACGGCGGATCGCCAGGCGGGTCTTCCCGAGGGACTTCGCAAGAGGCCAGCGGCAAGGCCGCGCCGATCAGCAAGGCGATCCCGGCGCCGACGCTCTTGCCGTATGTGTCAGGCCGCATTGTCCTGGTGCCGTGTCACGGCTGCATTGTCGCAAAAAAAGCGGGTACGGCGACCTTGCATCGCCGTACCCGCCGTTTACGAATGTAGCCTCAGAATGCGGCGGTGGCCCGCAGTCCCCACTCCGCCGGTCTGCCGCGTTGGCGCCAGTTGGCGCCCACGACCCGGCTGTTCACGAACCCGTTCATCGCGTACACCTCGTCGGTCACGTTGCGGCCGAAGGCCGTGAGCGACCAACGCTCGAATTCGTAGGTGGCGCTCACATTCAATAGACCGTAGGAATCCTCTCCATCGCGCTCATCGACTGCGCCGGTTGCGTCCCACAGCAATTCGTCACGCCAGGAGTAGTCCGCCCTGAGTCGCAACTCGCGGCCGTTCGCCAGCGGAGCGGAATAAACCGCCGACAGCGAATACGAGAGCTCCGGGGCGAACGGCAGCGCTTCGCCCGCAACCAGAAGAACGTCATCGCGAACTTCGTCGATCACGTCCTCGTTGTACTTCGTGTCGAGGAATGCGACGCTTGCCTGGATGACGAATCTGTCGCTCGCGAGCGCCGTAAGCTCGGCCTCCAGTCCGCTGGCCTCGGCGCTGCCGGCGTTGAAGAACGTGCGGACCTGGGATCCGGTGTTCTCATCGAAGAGAGTGGTGCGGACCTGGAGGTCCTCGTAATCCATGAAGAAGGCCGCCAGATTGGCCCGAACCCGGCCGTCCGCCCAATCCGCCTTGAGACCCACTTCGTACGACCAGAGCGTCTCTTCGTTGAACGGCAGCAGCAAACTGTTGCCTTCGCTGTCTTCCAGCACGTCGTCACCGATGCCTCCGGACTTGAACGCTTGCGCAGCCGTGAAATACATCATGGCCGCGTCGTTGAGGTCGTATTCCAGCGAAACCCGGGGGGAGGTGTTGGACCAGTCGCCCTTTGCCGATGCGCTGGCGGTTGACGGCCTCGTGCTGCGCCCGCGGGTCTCCGAGCTGAATTGCGACTTCTCCTCGTTCATGTAACGAAGGCCGAGCGTTGCCCGCGCCCGTTCGGTCAGGGAATAAGTGCCGCTGGCGTAGAAGGCGTAGCTGTCCAGATCCTGCTCAATCCGGTTCCCGGTGTTGTAGTCCCGAATGCGTGGCACAACCCCGACGAATGGAATGGCCGAATTGGAGTTGCCGGCCGCCGCATTGAATTCCAGCTCGTCGCGCAGGTAGTAGACGCCGGCCGTCAGGTTCAGCCGGTCCTCCATGTAAACGCCGTTCAGCTGAAGTTCCTGGCTGAACGCCTTGCCGTCCAGCCAGCGCCGGTTGTTCGACACCTCCAGGACCGATCCATCGGCGTCGAAGCCATCCGACGTTTCGTAGGTCTTGTACGAGGTAAGCGCAACGAGCGATGTCGCACCGAACTCAAATTCCAGCCGGCTGGAGAGGGTTTCCTGGTTGGTCTTGTTGCGGGCCAGCGGGTCGGTGGCATTCGAACGGAATGGGTCGGTGGCAATGAATGACTCGTCGTAGCGGGGCCCCGGAATATGACCCCCGTCCACCAGCGCGTTGTATTGCGCCGGGAGCCGCGCGCGCGGGTTGACCCAGAGGTGGAAAATCGGAGACCCGTTGGAGTCCGTGCGCATCTGGTCGGCGCTCAGCAACCAGGTCGCCGTATCCGAGAGGTTCCAGAGTGCGGTGAGGCGAAAGCCCGTATTCTCCTGACTTCCGAAGTCCTGGTCGTTCGGTGTTTCCACGTAGCCGTCGGCATTTCGCGAAGCGGCCGACAACTGCAGCGCCAACTGATCCTGTATCAGCGGAATATTCACCGAAGCCCTGGCATCGATTCGGTTGAAACTGCCGACGACAGCCGACACTTCACCGCCTGTTTCGGCCGTGCTCGGACGCCTTGAGATCACGTTGATCGCGCCGCCCAGCGCGTTCTTGCCGTACAGCGTCCCTTGCGGTCCCCGCAATACTTCTATGCGCTCGACGTCGAGCAAGTCGAACAGGCCGCCCCAGACGTTGGTCCGGTAGATTCCGTCCACATAGGTGCCAACGCCCTGGTCAAGATTGACTCGGTTCGATGTCTGCCCGATTCCCCGGATAAACACGATCGCGTTCTGCGCGCCGGTGCCCGACGTTCCGATGTGCAGGTTGGGCGTTGACTCCGCGATGCTGAACAGGTTGCTGATCGTACGATCCGCGAGTTCCGCGCTCGTGAATGCCGTTACGGCGACAGGAACATCCTGAAGGCTTTGCTCGCGTTTCTGGGCCGTGACGATGATCTCTTCAAGCTCCGCCTGAGCCGATGCGGTCTGCATCGCGGCCAATCCCAGGAGCAAGACGCCAACGGTTCCGAACAGCTTGGATTCCGTCGAATGACGCATGATTTTGTCCCCAATAGCGTTTTGGATTATTCTAATGCAAAATCCAATCCTTACACAATAGAAGCGAATTGGTACACTGAACTTTGTATTATCTTGCCAATCGGCTCAATTCATGAATGGTGCTAGTATTCCGGCATGGCTGAACTGAGAAACGGGGACCTAGCGCGCAGGACGGCGCACGAGATTCTGGTCATGATCCAATCCGGCGACATCAAGCCGGGCGACCACCTCCGATCACAGTTGCTGGCGGACAAATTCGGCGTTTCCCGGTCGCCCGTGCGCGACGCCATGCACCTGCTGTCCGACAAGGGCGTTCTCGAACAGCGCAGGAACCGCGGCTTTTTCGCGACCGATAAAGGACCAGGCCGGATAGCGAAACTGGTGCAGGCTTCTTCGCAGAACCTTGAAGACCAGGATGTCTATCGACGGATCGCCGAGGACTGGCTGACCGACGCGATCGACGAAGAAGTCACGGAGCTTTTCCTGCAAACGCGCTACGACCTGACCAAGGCGGAGTTGAAGGACATCCTGCTTCGCGCCACGCGGGAAGGCTGGGCGGAACGCAAGAAGGGATACGGTTGGCGGTTCCTTCCGGTAGCGAAGACGCCGGAGGCGTTCGAGCAGATCTATCGCCTTCGCATGACGATCGAACCCGCCGCGATCCTCGAGCCCACTTTTACCCCCGACCGAAAACGATTGACGGAACTGCGCGACGACCAGCAACGACTATTGGATACCGACGTCGAGAAGCTGCGCCTGGAACGCCTTCTGAACACCGGTTCCGACTTTCACGAAAGTCTCATTCAGCTGTCCGGCAACCCCTTCTTCCACATGTCGCTGGTCCGGGCCAATCGCATGCGCCGACTTCTCGAGTACCGGGCGAAACTGGACGCGGACAGGCTCTATTCGCAGTGCAGGCAGCACATCGAGATCATTGACCTGTTGGCCGCGGGCGAACTCATCGAAGCGTCCTATGCGCTGAAGAAGCACCTGCAGGGAGCGCTGGCCAAGAAGACGCGGTCGAGCAGACCGGACCTGGTCGACTTCTAGCGGGAAACGCCGGCTAAAGCCCTTCGTTTGTCCCCCTCCTCGTGGGAGCGTTGGAGCAGGACAGCGAGAATCGAGCCAGGATGGCGCCTCCAACGAGGAGGGGGACGAACGAAGGGCGGAAGGGTTAGCGGCGGAGTGCGCGTAGCCGGACCAGGGCGGCCGCCGCGAAGATCGCTGCCACTACCGCGGTCAACGCCAGCGAGATCGGCCGGGTGATGAAGATCCGCAGGCTCCCGTCTCCGATCAGCAGAGACTGCAGGAAAGCGTTCTCCGCCATGCCTCCCAGCACGACGGCAAGAACCGTCGCAGCCGGGGAATAACCGAACCGCTTCATGCCGAAACCAAGCAGGCCCGTCGCGAGCAGGATCCACGTTTCGATCATGCTGGAATGAAGCGCGAACGTCCCGACAATGCACAGCGTCACGATCACCGGCACGACCAGGCGATAGGGCACGTCGAGAAACTTGATGAACAGCGGAATGGCCACCACGCTCATCACTACCAGCATCAGGTTGCCCAGGTACATGCTGCCGATCAGACCCCAGACGAAGTCCGGGTTGTCGACGATGAGCATCGGTCCCGGCTGCAGGCCCCACATCAGCAGCGCGCCGAGCAGGACCGCCGTCGCCCCCGAGCCCGGGATTCCGAGAGAAATCAGCGGCACCATTGCCCCGGCGGAGGCCGCATTGTTGGCCGCTTCGGGAGCCACCAGGCCGCGGATGTCGCCCTTGCCGAATTCCCCGGGGTCCCTGGCCACTCTCTTCTCGACCGAATAGGCGAGAATCGAACCTATCGTGGCACCGGAGCCCGGCAGCACACCTGCGATGAAACCGATCAAGGATCCGCGCGCGAACGTGAAGCGCGAAATCCGGAAGTCCCCGGCCCGCGGCCAGAACGCCCTGGAAAAAATGGTCACGCTGATGCGTTTCGCCGCCTTTTTGTGTTCGCCGGTGTAGATGCAGTTCAGGAGTTCTCCGATCCCGAACAGCCCGATGGCAACCGGAACGAAATAGATGCCGTCTATCAGTTCCGGCGATCCGAACGTGAACCGCTGCGCGCCGCTGATGACGTCCACGCCGACGGTTGATATGGCGAACCCAAAAAGCGCGGAGATGATGCCCTTGAGCAGGCTGTCGCCCATCAGCGTAGCCAGCAGCAGCAGCCCCAGGAAAACAATGAGGAAGTACTCCGAAGGGCCGAATGACGCGGCGAAACTCGAGAGCGCGGGCGCGAACGCGCAAATCAGGACGACGCCGACCGCGCCCCCGACAAAAGAGGCAACCGCCTGCATCACGAGCGCCGGCCCGGCCCGGCCGGCCTGGGTCATGGGATAACCGTCGAGCGTCGAAGCCACGGTGGCGGACTCGCCCGGGGTGTTGATCAGAATCGAAGTGATGGTCCCGCCGTACATGGCCCCGTAGTAGATGCCGGCCAGCAGGATGATCCCCGTCGTGGGTTCCAGCCCCAGGGTCATCGGTATCAGGATCGCGATTCCCGCGGCAGGCCCGAATCCGGGAAACAGGCCGACCAGCATTCCCACGCACACGCCCACAACGAGGAAGACCAGGTTCTCGAGCGACAAGGCCAGAGCGAGGCCCGACGCAAGATTGGCAAAGAGGTCTTCCATTCGTGTCGTGCCTCAGTACAACGGCGCCAGCACGCCCTGCGGAAGTCCCGCCTGCAGGACCACTTCGAACAACAGGTAGACCGCGGCCGAGAAGGCCACGGCGTACACGGCATTGAACCAGCCCCGGCCGCGATTGAACCGATAGAGATACAGGCCGGTAAACGCGAATATCGTCAACAGGCTGCCGGCATACGGCAGCAATACAAGGAAAAGGGCAATCAGTCCCGTCACTTCGGCGACGTCGCGCCAGAGTGCCCGAAGCGCCGTCCCCGCCTCCCGTTGCCGGCGATACTCGCGAATGCCGTTGGCGGCGGTCGTGGCGATCAGCAGGACGCCGACGATCGCGGGGAAGAAACCGGGGCCAAGGCGATCCGCCCTGTCAAAAAGGTCGAGGGAATAAAGTGCGAACCCCGTATACGCCAGGGAAAACGCAAGCAGGGCCATCGAAAAGAGAAAACGCATCGCGGACCCGGGCGCCTGGTCAGTGGATCGAGCCGAACGAATTCAGGATGCGGCGATATTCCGAGTCCGTCCGGCCAAGATAGTCCCCGAAGTCATCCCCCCAGAGCACGGCGCCCGACAGCCCCCTGGTTTCCAGGTAGTTCTTCCATTCCGGGGTGGCGACGACCTTCTTGAGCACGGCAATCCACCAGTCCCGGACGTCGGCCGGAATGCCGGCGGGCATGACGATACCGCGCGGCACCGCGAATTCGACCTCGTAACCCTGCTCGACGAAGGTCGGAACCTCCGGATACACCGTGCTCCTGGAATCCGCCGAGTACGCAAGCACCCTGAAGTTGCCGGCGGCGACCTGGCCCATGACCTCCGACGGATTCGAGACGAGCGCGTGGAGACTGCTGGACGTGAGGCCGGTCAGCAGACCCGATCCGTTCTGAAATGGAACGTAGGTGAATTCGATTCCGGCCGATTCGGCGAACAGGCCCGCAACGACCCGGTCCGGTCCGGTCGCCCCGGTTCCGCCGATCTTCATATCGGATTGCCTGGCGCGAGCGACGAACTGGTCGATCGAGACGAACGGGGAGTCGGTGCGCACGACCAGGAACATCGCGTCGAGGGCAAGCAATGCGATCGGCGTGAAATCGCGATAGATCCAACTGGTTTCCGACACGATGGGCGTGGTCAGGAAGCTGCCGCTGGTCGATGTAATGACATAGGCGTTCCCGGCCTGTCGCGCTACGCGTCCGTAACCGATCGCGCCGCTGCCACCGGGGCGATTCTCCACCCGAACGTGCTGGTCGCCGTACAATTCGTACTGCCTGATGATGTCAACGACAGTGCGCGACATCAGGTCGTTGCCGCCGCCGGGACCGAACGCAACCGTATAGGTCAGTGGCCGGACCGGGTACGCGGAGTCCGCGTCGGCATCGATCCACGCGAACGCCAGGACGAGCACTAACAAGACGCGGGACATATCCGGACGATTATGGGTTTTTGCACAACAAAATACACAACTGCTCCCGAATTTCGTTCTTTTGGCACCGATATTGCATTTTGTCACACATTTAGCCAATATGTAACGCTTCGTCACGACCAACGGCGCGAATTACGATGAATTTCCTGGTACTACCTTGCGACGGCATCGGACCGGAAATCATAGAAGCTTCGATGACGGTGCTCCGCGCACTGGACGGCAAACTCGGGCTGGACCTGCAATACGAGTATGACGACGTTGGCTTTGCGAGTCTCGAAAAACACGGGACGACGCTGCGGGACGACGTGCTGGAAAAAGCGGCCGATTGCGACGGTGTCATTCTGGGGACCCAGTCGCATGCCGACTATCCGCCGCCGGAAGAAGGCGGGCGAAACGTGTCCGCCGGATTCAGGGTCGGGCTGGACCTCTACGCCAATATCCGGCCTGCGCGCACACGGCCGTTTCTCCCGTCCAATCTCGCCGGGGGCAAGACCATGGACCTCGTGATCATGCGCGAGGCAACCGAGGGCTTCTACCCCGATCGGAACATGACGCGGGGCTGGGGTGAAGTCATGCCGAGTCCGGACATGGCGTTGTCGACGCGAAAGATCACGCGCCACTGCAGTGAGCGCATTGCCCGCCAGGCGTTTGCATGGGCGATGAAACGCAGGAAGAAGGTCACGGCAATCCACAAGGCCAACAGTTTTCACATGACCGACGGCCTGTTTCTCGAGGCTGTCCGCGACGTTGGCCGTGATTTCCCGGAAGTGGAACTCGAGGAGCTTCTGGTCGATGCGGCGGCGGCTCACCTGGTGCGTACTCCGGAGGCGTTCGATGTGCTGGTAACCACCAATTTCTACGGCGACATTCTGAGTGACCTTACCAGCGAACTTTCGGGCAGCCTCGGGCTCGCCGGGTCGGTCATGGCCAGCGACACGCTGTGCTGCGCCCAGGCGCAGCACGGGTCCGCACCGGATATCGCGGGCAGGAACATCGCCAACCCGGCGTCGATGATGCTCTCGATTGCCATGCTGCTGTCCTGGATCGGCGAGCATCGCGACCGGCCGAAGTATCTTGAAGCGGGAGCGGTCATGACCGCCGCCGTGGACAAGGCCCTGGAAGACCCGAATACCAGGACTGGGGATCTCGGCGGCGGTGCATCGACCGCCGAGTTCTCGGAGGCAGTCACGGACGTCATCTGAGGCAGCATGCCGCACCATGGACCCTCGGCGAATCACCGTCATTCACGCGACCGAAGCGTCGATGGCGCCCGTTGCCGATGCGTTTGACCGGAACTGGAGCGGTGCCGAGCTCACCCAGATCCTCGACGACGGCCTGTCGCGGGACCGGCAGCGCCAGCCGCGGCTGACGGATAATCTTCGCCGGAGAATTCACGATCTCGCGGCTTATGCCGCCGATTGCGGCGCCGAGGCGGTACTCTTCGCCTGTTCGGCGTTTGGTGAGGCGATCGACGCTGCGGCGCGGCAAATTCCCATTCCCGTCCTCAAGCCGAACGAAGCGATGTTTCGCGCCGCGCTGGACTGCGGTAACGAACTGGTGCTTCTCGTCACGTTCGAGCCGGCGGGTCCCGCCATGGCCGCCGAGTTCGGGGAAATGGCGGACCGCGCGCAGCCCTCGGCGCGCCTGACGACCGTGTACGTTCCCGGTGCGCTCGACGCCTTGCGGCGCGGCGACGAGACGACGCACAACTCATTGATTGCGGACGCGGCCGGACAGGTATCGGGCGCCGACGCCGTCATGCTGGGGCAATTCTCGATGGCCTGTGCGAACGCGGATTGCGGACGCGCCACCAGCGTCCCGGTGTTCACCAGCCCGGACGCGGCCGTCGGGCAGCTTCGCGGTCTCTTTCACGGGGACTGAGGCGCCGCGGTATGTTGCTCGGAGTCATCGCCGACGATTTCACCGGCGCCAGCGATATCGCCAACGCCATCTCGCGCGGCATGGCCGGCGACGACGGACTGGCGGCGACGATTTATCTGGGCGTGCCGGAATGCGCCGATACCCGGGCAGTCGACGCCGGCGTCGTTGCATTGAAGAGCCGATCGATACCGGCGGGCCATGCGGTCAGCGAATCGTTGCGGGCCCTCGAATGGCTTCTGTCACAGGGCGCGAGCCAGATTTTCTTCAAGTACTGCTCCACCTTCGATTCCACCCCCCAGGGCAATATCGGCCCGGTCGCCGAAGCGCTCGCCGATGCCCTGGGCGTCAAGGGCGTCGTGGCCTGCCCCGCTTTTCCCGAGAACGGCCGCACGGTCTATCAGGGCCACCTGTTCGTCCATGACCGGCTTCTCAACGAGTCCGGAATGGAGAACCACCCGCTCAACCCGATGACGGACCCGGACATTCGACGCTGGCTTCGCAACCAGACGCAGGCGCCGGTGGGCCATGTGCCCCTGGACACCATTCGCAAGGGACCGGCGGAGGTGTCGTGGGCCCTGGACGAATGCGCCGAATCCGGCAGTGTGCTGGTCGTCGCCGACGCAGTCGAAGACGGGGATCTCGTGATACTTGGCGATGCCGTCAAGCACTCGCCCCTGGTCACGGGAGGCTCCGCCATAGCGGCCGCCCTGCCCCGCAACTTTCCGGCAAGCGCCCGCAGCCCGGGGGCCATGGACGCCGCGGGGGCGGTAGACGGACCGGGCGTCGTGCTGGCCGGAAGCTGCTCGAACGCCACGCGGACGCAGGTTGAAATCCATGCTGGTAAACACCCATCCATCGCCATTGACGTTGCGGCCGTGATGGAGGGCCGGTATACGGCTGCCGAGCTTTTTGCATCGCTCGAGCAATATCGCGGCAAGTCGCCGCTGGCCTACTCGAGCGACGCGCCGGAGGGCGTCTCCCGGCTCCAGAAACGGTACGGCGTCGAAAGAATCGCCGCGCGGCTGGACGAATTGTTCGGAAGCACGGCGGTTATGCTGAGGCGGGCAGGCTTCGAACGCATCGTGGTGGCCGGGGGCGAGACATCGGGCGCGGTGATCGACGCACTGGCCCCGGCGCGGCTCGCGGTGGGTCTGGAAATCGACCCGGGCGTGCCGGCCCTTTACTCGCCGGATGCAAGCGATGCCTATGCGATTGCGCTGAAGTCGGGCAATTTCGGGGCGCCGGACTTTTTCGAGAAGGCCCTGACCGTAATGGCCGGACAATAGAGTCATGAATGCTGAAAACAGGCTGCGGGACGAAATCGCCCGGCTCGGCCGTTCGCTTTTCGAGCGCGGGCTGACGTCCGGCAGCACGGGAAACCTGTCCGCGCGCCTCGACGACGGCGGATACCTGGTAACGCCCACCGACACCAGCCTGGGCTTTCTCGACCCGGCCAGGCTGTCGCGGCTCGACTCCGAAGGCAACTGGATCGACGGCGACAAGCCGACCAAGGAAGGATTTCTGCACATTGCCATGTACCGCGCGAACGCGGACAGGCGGGCCGTCGCGCACCTGCATTCGACCTACTCCGTGTGCCTGTCCTGTCTTCGCGGTCTGGATACCGAAGACATGCTTCCGCCGATCACTCCCTACGTGCTGATGAAAGTCGGCCGGGTCGCCAAAGTTCCCTTCTTCCCGCCCGGGGATGAAGCGCTGGGCCCGGTCATCGAAGACAAGGCCCGGACCCATTCCGGGATCATCATCGCCAATCACGGCCCGGTCGTCGCCGCCCGGTCGCTGCGGGCCGCCGTGTTCGGCATCGAGGAGGTGGAAGAGAGCGCGAAGCTGGCCTTCCTGCTGCGCAACGAAGACGTCGAGTTCATTCCCGAGGACTATCGGCAGACCTTGCTGAAGTCGGGGAAGTAGCGTGGACCGCAGGGAGTTTCTGTACCAGGCGGGCCTGCTCTCCGCGTCCGCATTGGTCGGGTTGCCGGCGGGTGCGGCTTCGCCATGGTCCGAAGGCCGGATCAGGCACCTGATTCCGCTGTCGAACCACGACAGCATTCGGATCAAGGCGTCGTTTGCCGAACCGCAGGCCGGGCCGCAATTGAAGATCGGCGCTTCGGTGTTTCCGGGCCGGCAGCGCGACAGCCAGGGTCGCTTCTGGTCGTTCCATGCCACGGGGCTGGAAAGCGACACGGAGTACGAGTTGCTGCTGCAATCCGCCGGGGGCGGCCCGTTGGCGGAAAGCTGGCCGCTGCGAACGGCGCCTGCCCTGGATGCGTCGAAGGAGCACCTGCGGGTGCTGATGTACACCTGCGCGGGCGGTCCGGACAATGCGCAATGGCTGAACGGCGAATGGCGGTTCCTGCCGGTGGCCACCCGCCGGAGACTGCTGCGCCGGGCGCTGGACTTCAGGCCCGATATCGCGATCGGCGTCGGCGATCAGACCTACTTCGACCAGTGGATTTCGCCCCGCAAGCGCGGCGGGCAGCATGCGGCCAACCGCGAGCGGATCTACGGCCGGTACGGCAATTTCGACCGCGACAGGCCGCTGTTCGGATCGAACAACGAGATCGTGCTGACGCGGTGCCTGGACGAACAGATCGCGAGCCTTTACGGAACGGACTTTCGCTCTATTCCGCTCATCCTGACCCAGGATGACCACGATTACTTCGAGAACGACGAGGGAACGGACGAATTCGTGACCTTTCCGCCCGGCAATTTCAGCGCCCGTCTGGGACGGGCGCAGCAGAGCCTGTATTTCCCGGAATTCCTGCCCGATCTCGATCGGCCGGTCCATCTCGCCGGTTCGCATTCCGACGGCATCAGCGAATCGTACGGATCCTGTCGCTGGGGGCGGCTGGCCGAATTCCTGCTGTACGACTGCCGCCGGTTCATATCCCTTGCGGGACCGTCGGCAAGATTCGTCGAAGAGGACGCCGAACGCTGGATCACGGCCCGCACCCGGGTCGAGACGGCCGTTCGCCACCTGGTGCATGTTCCATCCACTCCCTTCGGCTGGACGGCGGGCAAGTGGGGCGAGTGGTATCCGGATGTCCTTCAGGCGGACGGCAGCCTGGGGGTAGAACAGCCGAAACCGTATTGGCAATCGGGATGGTTCCGTCAGCACCAGCGGCTGCTGTCGGCGATCGGCGGACAGAAATCCAGGGTTCCGGTCGTCGTGTCGGGCGATTTGCATGCGGTCGCGGCCGGCCGAATACTCGAGAGCGGCGAGTTGGGCCTTGACTCGCCCGTCAACGTCTTTCTCTCCGGTTCGATCGGCACGGGGAACGGTTGGCCCAGCTCCGCCCGCGGAGTCGGCGCTTCGCCGCCACAAAATGTGACAATCGACGAACACCTGGAGCCCCTGGAGAGAAACGGTTTCACGATCCTGGATATCGATCCCGAGGGATTGACGGTCAGGCAGTTCGCCTGGGACCGTGCTCTTGGAATTGAAGCCATCGACACGCTTGAGCCCCTTTCGGAGATACGACTGGATCGGAAATGATGGAAATGAACCTGAGCCCCAAGGAAATCGAAGCCTTTCACGCGGATGGAGTCATCCCCTTGCGCGGCGTAGTTGACGCGCAATGGCGGCGAGTCATTGCCGACGCCATCGAGGCCGACATCGCGAACCCGGCGCCCTACTTTCACGGCTATGAGCCGGAGGACGGGAAGGGACGCTTTCACGGCAACCTGCGCACCTGGGAATTCCACGACGGCTTCCGGCGCTTCTGCTTCGAATCGCCCCTTCCGCGCATCGCCGCGCAGATACTCGACTGCCGCAGGGTCAACCTGCTCTACGACCAGCTCTTCGTGAAGGAACCCGGCACGGCCAATCGCACCCGCTGGCACAACGACCAGCCGTACTGGTCCGTCAAGGGCTACCAGATCCTGTCGTTCTGGGTGGCCCTCGATCCCACCACCGCCGAGACCGGCGCGCTCGAGTTCGTGCGCGGCTCCCATCGCTGGGGGCGGTTCTATCAGCCGGAGGTTTTCGGGCGCGCCGACGTCGACGACTACGAGAGGAACCCGGACTACGAGACAGTGCCCGATATCGAATCGGCCAGGGACGACTACGACATCGTCAGCTTCGATCTCGAACCCGGGGACGTCTACGCCTTCCATGCGCTTACGCTTCACGGCGCCGGCGGCAATACCAGCGAACGAGTCCGGCGGCGCGGCTACACGGTCCGGTATACGGGGGACGACGTCATCTATTCCAGCCACCCCGGCACCAACCGGGCCCTGCGCAACAGCCTGCTCAAGGACGGCGACCGCCTCGACAGCGACCAGTACCCCCTCGTCTGGAAAGACTGACGCCAAACACGGCCGAAACGCCCGGCGACTCCCTCCTCCAGCCCGGTCTAAAAGTGGACATATAATGTGTCCACTTATTCAATTTAGGGGTTATGTCATGAAGACCGTGGGCGCGGCGAAGTTCAAGCAACAATGTCTGTCCCTGCTCGATCACCTCGATCCCGAGGGCCTCGTGGTTACCAAGCACGGCAAGCCGGTGGCGCGGGTTGTGCCCTACGAACGCGGGTTCGCTCCGCTGATCGGAAGCCTCAAGGACAAAATCGTCGTTAATGGTGACCTGCTGAGTACCGGATCCGTTTGGCAGGCCAATGCTGAATCTTGACACCCACATCCTGATCCACGCGCTCGGCGGTGGACTGCGCCCCCGCGAAAGGGAGTTGCTGGAGCGAAACGAATGGAGTATTTCCGCGATCGTGCTCTGGGAACTGGCCAAGCTGGCGCAGCTGGGCCGCATCAGGCTCGAACTCGATGACCGGGAAGTCATTCGAGTGCTTAGCGGAATTCACCAGTGGCCGATCAGTCTGGATATCGCGCGAACCTCGACCCGGCTCGATTTCACCGGCGACCCGGCAGACGAGTTAATTGCCGCGACCAGCGTCGTGCATCAAGTGCCGCTGCTTACACGCGACGGTGCTATCCTGGATTCCCGCCTCGTTCCGCTGGCTTAGTTGAACCAGGGGGCGAGGAGAGAAGCGGGCAGTCCCCTTCTCGTCGAGGGCTGGAAGCACTCAACCCCCAGCGCTCGCCTCTTGGGTCAAGCGTTGCCGCCCGGCGAAACCCGTTGCAGGGGCAAGGGCTTGTCGGCGGCTGCCACCGCGTGCCGAAACACAAGGCTTGAGAGGGCCCAGGATGCGAACAGGCCGCCCGCCAGGAGCAGCGGCGCGAACACCTGCAGCCTGGGAGTCAGCACCGATGCGGTAAACCAGACGGACAGGAGAACGGCAATCACCACGACCGCGGCTATTTGCGCAATGTCCTGCTGTGGTCGGACAAGGTGAGCCGGACACAGCAGCGCACCGATGCCGACAGCGCCCGCCAGGGGCAAGGTCAGATCCGCGGCGGCCACAGGGTCCAGGGCGTAGAGCAGCGGAAAGGCCAGCGCCAACTGAATCAGTACCAGGATCGCCGGCAGCAGCGTCACGCAGGCGCCAAGTCTGCCGGTGGAGAGCGGCAGGCCCTTGAGCACGCGAAAATTTGCGTAACGCGGCGCCGTTACGGCGAACCCAACTACGACCAGGCACGCAAATATCGATCCGCGCACGACGGGGTCGCTCAAGTCCATGTGCGGATGCGAACCACTCAGCTCCAACAGGTCCCTTATCCAGATATCGATGGCGAAGAATGCGCCAAGAGCGGCCACGATCGCGATCGGCATCCACAGACAGCCGGCCGTGATTGCGGCGAATCCCGTAAGGTTTCGCGCCACCGTCAACCGTTTGCGAATTGCCGGCCCGGGCGCCGCCAATCCTGGTCTGGATCGCGACACGCGCGCGGTCAACAACGCCCGAGTTCGCGCGAAGCCGACACCCGACAGGACTGCGCCCAGGGCCAGCAGAAACAGCGGATGCTCCGGTTGCCATGCATCCGGGGACCCCAGGAAATAGAACGAACCGAGAAACGAACCAAAGATGGCGTATTCCCCGACCAGCCATGCCGTGATAAAGAGAGCCCACATCGCGATCCTTGCCCAGCGTGGCGCGGACTCCCCGCCATACTTGCGACCGGAATTCTCGAGCGCGTCCATGCAGAAGCACAAGCCGGCTACAAGGAACGCCCAGGCGACGGCCATCGGCACGGCAATCCAGCCGACTCCGCCAGCCAAAGAGGCAACCAGCCATGCGATCAGCGTAAGCCCCAGAGCCCAGGCCGTGGGCACACCGACAATCAAGGCGCAATAGGCCCTCGCAAGCGTGCGTCGATCGATCGGCAAGTGCATCATGACCCGCGTGAGCCCGCGTTGGCATTCGACGAGAAGGACGCATACGAGCACGCCCGCGTAAGGCATGCCGGAGAACACCAGAACAGCGTCGAATCTGTCAAGGCCGTTCAAGTTGTAATTCAGCAGCGACACGGCCATGTAGAGCGCGCTGCCCAACAGCAGGAACCTGGATCTGCGCTTCAGAAAATCGCGCGCGATGCGGCTAATCATGTTGCCGGCCTTCCACCAGACCCGTGAAGAGTTCTTCGAGAGTAACGGGCTGCACGGATATGCCGGTCGCGCCGCAGCCGTCAAGGGCCTGGCGGTACTGGTCGGCGGAGTCCGTAAGGACGCGCTGCCGGTCGCCGTCGCACTCGACGAGTCGGGCCCCGCCTGGCGGCTCGCCGCCAAGCGTAAAGCTCACTTGTCGATGGGCCTCCAGCAGTTGGTCGGTGCGCCCTTCCGCAAGCAGCCTGCCTTCGTGGATGATGCCGATGTGATCCGTGAACCGCTCCAGATCGGCAAGATTGTGCGACGAGATCAGAACGGTATGGTCCTCGTCGCCCATCAGGGCCAGCAGTTCCGCGAACAGGTCCTTTTTCGAGAGCACGTCGAGACCGATGGCGGGCTCGTCCATGATCAGGACCCTGGGACGCCGTGCAAGCGCGAGGACCAGACCCAGCTTTGTGGCGCCGCCGAGCGAAAGCGACGCGATCTTGTCGTCCGGATCGATCCGGAAGCGCCTGAGCAGGTGGTCGCAGTAGGCCTGGTCCCAATCCGGATAGAAAGCGCTAATGAAGCGTATTGCGCGCCGCACATATTTCCAGGAAACGAAACTAGTGTGCGGACTGACGTAGGCTGCCGCGAGCTTGATATCCGTTTCGTCCTTCCTGTGGTCGTAATCGAGCACCTGGATTTCCCCGGCCTCCGGAAGTCCCAGACCAAAAATCAGGTCCAGCGTGGTGGTCTTCCCCGCGCCGTTCGGGCCGACCAGGCCGTATATGGCGCCGGCGGGCACGGTGAGGTCCAGGGGCCCCAGTTGAAAGCGCGGAAATATCTTTGTCAGACCTCGGATTTCAATGGCGTTGGTGCTTTGCATGACTATTCCTCGGAAGGGGTTTCTTTGGTGATTCGAATTACGAAAGCCTTGGCCTCGGCGGAGCTGAGACCGGCTTCTTTGGCTTCCTGTATCGCCAGGCGGATCAGTTCCTCGGCGTGCCCGCGCTTCGCGGCGCGGCTGCGCTCGCGGCCGTCGGCGGCGACGAACGTGCCGAGTCCCTGACGGCGGTAGATGATTCCTTCTCTCTCGAGCTCCTCGTAGGCGCGGCGCACGGTGATGATGCTGACCAGCAGTTGCTCCGCAAGCAGGCGGAAGGATGGCAGCGGCGTATCGCCAGCCAGACGCCCCTCGCCGATCTCGCGCTTGAAGCCATTGACGATCTGCTGATACAGCGCGCCGGGCGCGGCTGGTGAGATCGGACCGATCTGAACGGCGATTTCCCTGCGCTCAGTCATTCTGGTGTGTATATATAACATATACAGTTGAGCGGAGCAATGCGTAGGGCGCATTGGGCTTGCGCTTGCTTACCGCCTTCGCTGGGCTGTTCTGTTGAGGGCGGGACGCCCTCGCTCCCAGGGGGCTAGTCGTCGCTGGGTTTGAAGGCTTCTTCGAGGGCCTTCTGGATTGGGGGCGGGGCGGTGGCGTAGTGGTCGAATTCCATCGTGTAGGCGCCCTCGCCTCCGGTCATTGACTTGAGCCGGGTCTGGAAATCGCCGAGTTCGCCGATCGGCGCCTCGGCGGAGATGATCACCTGGTTGCCGGGGATGGAGTTGTTGCCGCTGATGCGGCCGCGGGAGCCGGACAGGTGGCCGGCGATGTCGCCCATGTGCTGGCCGGGCGTGGTGACCTCGATCTTCGCGATCGGCTCCAGCACGATGGGCCGGGCCTTGCCGATCGCGTTCAGGAAGGCCTTCTTGCCGGCGGCGACGAAGGCGACTTCCTTGGAATCGACCGGATGGTGCTTGCCGTCGTACACGGTCACGCGGATGTCCTGCAGCGGGTAGCCGGCCACCGCGCCCTCCAGCAGCACCTGGCGCACGCCCTTCTCGACCGCCGGCATGAACTGCGACGGGATCACGCCGCCCACCACCTTGTCGACGAACTCGAAGCCGCCGCCGCGCGGCAGCGGTTCGATGTTGAGGAACACTTCTCCGAACTGGCCCGCGCCGCCGGTCTGCTTCTTGTGGCGGTGATGCCCTTCGGCCTTGCGCGTCACCGTCTCGCGGTAGGCGATGCGCGGTTGCCGGGTCTCGACCTCGAGGTTGAACTCCTCGCGCATCCGGTCGAGGATCACGCGCAGGTGCAGCTCGCCCATGCCGCGCAGGACGGTCTCGTTGGCCTGCGAATCGAACTCCAGCAGCAGGCTGGGGTCCTCGGACGTGAGCTTGGCCAGCGCGTCGGACAGCTTCTTCTCGTCGCCGCGCCGGGTGAGTTCCAGCACGACGCCGTGCATCGGCGCGGGAAGCGGTGCGTCACCGAACTTCAGCCGGTCATGCGCGTGTTCCGCGTGCAGGACGCCGCCGTAAGAGAGTTCGTTGATCTTCGACAGCGCGGCGATGCCGCCGGGGCCGACCGACGGGACTTCGTGCGACTCGGCGCCCTGAAGCGCGTACAGGTGCGCCGCCTTGATCGCCTTGCGCTGGTCGTCGAGATAGAGCGAATCGCCCACGTTCACCTGGCCCTGAAAGACGCGGAAGACGCCCATCTTGCCGACGTAGGGATCGACGTTGATCTTGAACAGCAGCGCTACCGCGTCCGCGTCCTTGTCCGCCTTCAGCGCGACCGCCTCGCCGTTCAGCGAGCACGCCGGCGGATTGCCCTCGCGCGGCGACGGCGCCAGCAGGTTCATCGCGTTGAGCAGCTGGTTGATGCCGGACCCGGTGTCGGCGGATACGAAACACACCGGCACCAGGTGGCCGCGGCGCAGCGCGCGTTCGAACGCGCCGTGCAGCTGCTCCGGGTTCATGTCCTCGCCCTCTTCCAGGTACAGCTCCATCAGGTCGTCGTCCAGCTCCACGACCTGGTCGACGATGGCGGTGTGCGCCCCGGCGACCGAATCGAAGTCGGTGTCCGCGTCTTCCGGATTGAAATAGCAGTCGGCGACACGCGCGGCGTTGTCGGCGGGCAGGTTCAGCGGGATGCACTCGCGCCCGAAGCTCTCGCGGATCTGCTCCATCAATCCAGGCAGGTCGGCAGTCTCGCTGTCGATATGGCTGACCACGATGAACCGGGCCAGCTTCATCTCTCCGGCCGCGTCCATCGCCCTGCGGGTCATCAGTTCGATGCCGGCGGCGGCGTTGATGACCACCATGGCGGTCTCTGCGGCGGGCAGCACGCCCAGCGCGCGCCCCGCGAAGTCCGCCGAGCCCGGCGTGTCGATCAGGTTGACGCGGGCACCGTCATGTTCAAAGTGGCAGAGCGCGACATCGGCCGAATACTGCAGGCGTTTTTCTTCCGGGCGATAGTCGCACACCGTGGTGCCGCGTTCGATGCTGCCCGCCGTCTTGATCGCACCGGAAGCCTCCAGCAGCTTCTCGGCCAGCACGGTCTTGCCGGCGCCGGAATGGCCGAGGAAAACGATGTTGCGGATGGAGGCGGTGGATGGATGGGTCATGCTCGGCAGTCCTCGGCGTTACTCTTAGGGCGACAGGAGATCTAGGTGGCCCGGGTTTCCGTTTGCGCTTCCCCCGAAGCGTCGGAGCCGCCGGGGGTTTCCATGATCGCCGGTCCGGGTTCGAGTTTGGGCTGGTTTTCCAGGATCTCCTTGAGATTGGCCAGGCCCTGCTCGTATGCGGGACCCACCATGCCGTCCATCATCAGCCCGACATAGCGCGCCACCGGGTTGCCGCCCATGTCCGTCTCCAGGGTCCAGGTCAGGATCGACCCGCCGGCGCCGACGGCATCGATGAGATAGTCGGCGTTGGCGAGGCCGCCGGTGCCGAAGTCAAGCGCCATGCGCACCCTGGAGTACGGCTCGCTCAGCGTGATCTCCTGCATGCCGTCGCCCACCTGGGGATGATCGCTGTACCAGGTCATGCGCGATCCGGCGCCGGTGGCGGGTCCTTCGTAAACGTAGAGGGTCGAGGGATCGATCTGCGCCCAGGGCTGCCAGCGGTTGAACTGCTGGAAGTCGTTGACCATCGTGAACACCGCTTGCGGCGATGCGTCGATTTCCACCGAGCGCTCGACCCGCACGTCGCGCGGAAGCAAAAAGCCGACGACGAAAAACAACACCAGCAGCGCCACGATGCTGAGCAGTATTCTCTTGATGATGACCATGCCGAACCTCTCTTGCCGGAACCCCCCGCCCGCGCGTCGGACAGGGTGCGCGAATTTACCACAGCCCCGCCGGTTTGAGGCAATATGCGCTCTCCGGCGTCGTGCCGCGACAACGGTAAGCCTCCCGCAACGAAAAAGGGGAAGTCCATGTCAAACGCTCCACCGCTGCGCTTGAGCCGCGCATTTGCCGACACGGCCAAGGGCCGCATTCACTACCGCTATCACTTTCCGGGTTCGGCGCAGGGCACGCTTCTGATGCTGCACGCCTCGCCCACTTCGTCGTGGAGCATGCGCACGCTGGGCGGGGCGCTGGCCGAGACGCTGAACGTCGTTTGTCCGGACACGCCGGGCAACGGCGACTCGGACGCGCTGCCGATGGAGCAGCCCCGCATCGAGGACTTCGCCACTTCCATGCTGGCGCTGCTCGATACGCTGGGTATCGAGAGTGCTTCCGCGTACGGCAGCCACACGGGCGCGCACACGGCCATCGAACTGGGAATCGCCGCGCCGGACCGGATCGGCAAGGTCATCCTCGACGGGATCGCGCTGTTCGAGGGCGAGGAGCGCCAGGACATGCTGAGCAACTACGCGCCGGAGGTGCACCCGGACCTGGAAGGCCGGCACTACCTCTGGGCCTTTCTGTTCATGCGCGACCAGAACATCTTCTTTCCCTGGTTCAAGCGCGACAAGGAGCATCTGCGCGGCACGGGCATCGTGGCGCCGGAACAGCTGCACGCGGCGACGGTGGAGGTGCTCAAGGCGCTCACCACCTACCACAAGGCCTACCGGGCGGCCTTCTCGCACCGGGTCCGCGAGCGTATGCCGCTGCTGACATCCGAGGCGCTGGCGATCTGCGACGCGCAGGACCCGCTGCTCGAACACACCCGCGAAGCCGCGGCGCTCGCTCCCCGCGCGCGCTTCCTGGAGACGCCGGGCTACGAGGACCCGGAGTTCCTGACCCGCAAGGTCGCGGCCATCCGCGAATTCGTGACCGGTTGACAGTTTCGCCGGCTGCTGACCCCTGCCTGCCGGGAGTGTCGGAGCCAGGGATGGCGACGCCAAGCTCCATGGATGGATTCATGCGGCTCCCGGCAGGCAGGGGTCAGCAGCCGGCGCGAGAGTTCGTCAGTTCGAGTAACGGAATCTAGAGGAGGGGGCCGGGGTCGTCGGGGCCCATCATCGCTTCGCGCAGCGCCGGCAGCGGCGCGTTGCCGAGCGACAGCAGCTGCTCGTGAAAGTCCTTCCAGGCCGCGCGCCCGCCCCGGTCCGCGGTCCAGTCCTCGCGCATCTTCACGATGATGAGCTTGCCCAGCGTATAGACGAAGTAGTCGGGATCGTAGGTGCCCCTGAGCGCCTGCTGCTGCGCGTTGCCCGGATCCAGGTAGGCCAGTTCCGCGAACATCCGCTGCGAGGTCTCGACGTCCATGCCCTCCACGTGCAAGCCGATGGATGACAGGAAGCGCACGTCGCGCATCAGCGCGTCGAGGATCTGACCGACCCTGAGCAGCGGCTTTCCTTCGCCCAGTCCCGCTTCCTGCATCAGTTCCTCGGTGTAATGGGCCCAGCCCTCGCTGAGCATGGCGTTCCAGAAGATCTTGCCCATCCGGTTGGCGGAGCGCTTGATGTAGAGCGAATGCAGGAAATGCCCGGGCCAGACTTCATGCACCGAGGTGTTGAGCAGGTCGGCTTCGCCGGGCACGTACTGCCGCTGCACTTCGGGCGGCCATTCCGGGTCCGGGCCGGCGATGTAGTAGATGGCGGGCAGGCCTTCCTCGTAGGCGCCGGGAATCTCGATGTAGGCGGAATTGGTGCGCCGGTAGGCGGGCGCCTCCGCCACGAAGGCGGCCTCGTCGCTGGGAATGCCGACGATGTCCGCCTGGACCAGGAACTCCCTGAGTTCGGGCAACTGTTCGTTGGCGCGTGCCACGGCGCCCTGTTCGGGCTTGTCGTCGCGCACCATGGCGGCGCATTCGGCGATCGTGATTTCCGGATCGACCAGCTTGCAGGTCGTGCGCAGGAGCTCCAGGTTGCGCGCCAGGTCTGCCTGCGCCACGCCCTTGAGCGTCTTCCAGTCCAGGTCGATCCGGTAACGGCGCCAGAGCAGCTCCCGGTAGCGTTCCTCCCCGAGGGCGAAGTCGCCGCTCGCATCCTCGAGGCGCAGCTCCAGCCAGGTCTCGACTTCGCGCAGGGCCTGCACGGCGGGCGCCAGCGCTTCGGCAAACGCGGCCTGCAGGTCCTCGTCCTCGACATCGGCGAACAGGCCGGGCGCGTCGCCCTCGAGATGCGACGCCAGTCCGCCGAAGTTGACCAGCGCGGTGCGAACGAACGGCCGGGCAAAAGGCGGCTGAAGCGTGCCGCGCATCTGCTCCAGATAAGCCGGCACCTTCTGCAGGTGGGCGGTCAGGGCCGCCAGCCGCTCGTCCCTGGGTGCGTATTCGCGCGACACATAGACGCTGGGGCTCAGGCGCCCCGCGTACCAGGCCGGGTTGCGCAGGTGATACTCCGCCACCTCCACGCTGAACAGCATGCCCTCGATGGAGGAAACGAGATGCCGGCGCTCCAGGTCCTGTTCCGGACTCAGGGTATCGGCGGAAAACTCCTCCTGCGCCCTTCGTGCGTACCGCCGCAGCATGTCGCCGCGCTCGCGGATAGCCCGCGCGCTTACGTCCTGAAGCTGCCCGTCGAATTCGTGCCGGCCGGCCCACACGGCGCGCGTAGGCTCGGCGGCGAACAGGTCCTCGATGAACTCCCCGGTGAATCGTTGCCACCCGGATTCGGCAATGGCCACCTGCTCCTCCTCCGGCGCTTCTCCGCCGCATCCCGACATCGCGCCGGCCGCCGCCGCCAGGGCGGCAATCAGGCCAACGGAAGTTTCGCGCAGGTTCATCGGATGAAGCCTGCAAATTGTATCTGGCCCGCGGGCCAGAGCCGTGTCGAGCAGCTAGTCCTCTTCCTCGAACCGGAATTCCTGATGGCAGTTGCGACAGGCGTCGGCCAGCCGTCTCAGCGACTGCACCATGAACTCACGGTCTCCCGATCCGGCCGCGGCCACCAGGTTGCGGCCCTCGCGTTCGGCCGCCTCGGCCCTGTTCAGAAACTGCTCGGGCCTTTGCCATATACCCGGCAGGGCCGAGGTGTCGCCTTCGTCAGATCCCGGAGGAAACAGCGAACTGACGAGTTGCGCGTTCAGCCCCAACGAAGTGGCCTGGGTTTCGACGTGACGCTCCTCCAGCTCCAGGCCGCCGGCCAGCAGTTCCGTCAGCGCCGAGAGGTGCGCCGCCATGCTCAGCATGACGTCCTTGCGGTAGTCGATCATGCCCTGTTCGTCCGCCGAGGCGACGGCCAGCAGAACTGCGGCCCCGATGGCTGCCGCAAACCCTCGGGGCATGACGCTAGAGCTCGCGCAGGGCCGAGGTGACCTGGGCGGTCGCCGCCCGCACCGCGGGGAAGATTCCACCCACCAGGCCCACGATCAACGCCGCGACGATTCCCCGTCCGAGGAGGTCCGGCGTAACCGCAAAATTGAACACGACCTGGCTGAAACTCGCGGCCAGCGTGGAGGCCTGAAAACCGTTCAGGGCGAACCAGGCGATCGCGCAGCCGAGCACGCCTCCGAGGAACGCCAGCACCACCGACTCCAGCAGGGTCGCCAGGGCGGTGGGAAAGGAACCGAAGCCGACCGCCCGCAGCGTGGCAAGCTCGCGCGCCCTGGCCGCAATCGACGCGTACATGGCGTTCAGCGCGGCGAAGACGGCGCCGATGCCCATGAGCACGGATACGGGCAGGCCGATGTTGGTAATCAGCGCGGCCGTGTCCTCGGCCTGGTCGGAGTAGAACTGCTTCTCGCTCCAGACGTCCACGCTCAGCCGCTGGTCGTCGCCCAGAGCCTCTTCCAGTTGCAAACGGCCGTCCGCGTCCTCCACGCGGGCGCGGACTACCTGAAACCCGTTGCCGAGCTGATACGCCGACTGGAGCACGTTGACGTCGCACCACAGCTCCGATTCGAACACGGAACCGCCGGTCTCGAACGTCCCGGTCACAAGCCATTCGGTCTTGCCGAAGCGGATGGTCTGCCCGGGTTCCAGGCCCACGAACTGGTTGCGCGCGCCGCGGCCGGCGATCAGTTCAAACCGTCCCGGAGTGAATTCCCGCCCTTCCGCCAGCCGGTAATCCTTGCGCAGCGAATAGCCGGTGGGCTGGATGCCACGCAGCGCCACGTTGGCCTCCGTCCCGGACGACTTGCCCACGGCGTTGACAATCCAGAACAGCTCCGCGGAAACCTCGGGCTCTCCTTCCGCGTCCCGGGCAATGCCCGGGGCGTAACGAATCACGTCCGCCTGCTCTCCATTGAAGCTGCTGTTGAGTTCCGCGGTGGAACCGCTGCGCAAGACCATCGCCACGTCTTCCCGCCCGGTTCCCTCCATGGTCTTCTCGAATCCCGACGCCATGGACAGCACGCCGGCGAACACGCCGGTCAGCGCGGCGATACCGGACATGGCGACCGCGGCCGTGCCGGGTCTGCGCGGCAGGCTGCGCAGGTTCAGGGCCGCGAGGGCCGCCGTCTGCGTCAGCCAGCCGAACACGGCATCAGGTGGTGCGCAACAGCGCCACGATGTCCAGCCTGAGCGCCCGAATGACCGGCGGGAGCACGGCCCCCAGGCTGATCGCCAGCATCAGCGCCAGGCCCAGCGTTATGGAAAAGGCGCCGATTTGCAGGCCGGCCGGGAACATGGCCCCCATGGTCCCGGCCACGACCGTCAGGGCGCCCCATCCCAGCAGCATCGCCAGGATTCCCACGGGCAGGACCAGCAGCAGGCCCTCCAGGACGGTCAGCCGGAAGATGCTCCCGGACGTAAAACCCAGCGTCTTGAGCACGCCCATTTCATGAATCCGCTCGCGCACCGATTGCGCCATGGTATGGCCGGTCACCAGCAGGATCATGAACACGACCGCGCTCAGGATCAGGGTCACGATCAGCCCGATATTGCCGAACTGCTTCGCGTATTCCTGGGCAAAGGCCGCCTCGGTCTTGGTCTTGGTTTCGGCCGGCGAATTTTCGAACTCCGCGTCGATCGAGGCCATCACATCCTCTATCGGCATCGAGCCGTCGCCCTTGGTCACGTACCAGCCGATGGTGCCCTTGCCGAAGGCCCGGGCCTCGTCGAAATAGTCGTAGTGAAACAGCACCACGCCCGCATTCATGCCGGCGTCGGTGTCGTCGAAAATGCCCTCGATATCGAATTCCCAGACGTTGCTGCCGTTGTTGCGCGTCCAGATGCTGGACCTGAGCGGCACCCGGTCGCCCAACTGCCAGCCGTACTGGTTCGCCACCGGACGTCCGACTATGGCTCCCATCCGGTTGCCCAGCCAGGCCTGCTTCTGTCCCTCGTCCAGCTTGATTTCGGGATTGAGCGCCAGGTATTGCTCGGCCTCGACGGGGTACTGGGCAAATTCGGGATTGTCCTGATAGCGGGCCCCGAACCAGGTACCGTGGGAGACGGCCTCGATTCCGGAAAGACGCGCGATCCGGGACTCGTAGGCGATGGGCAGCATCATGATCAGCGAAACCTTGTGCGACGTCAGTAGCCGTTCCTGGGCCGCCGCGCCGACATCGGACAGGGAGAACGCGATCCGCAGGCCCTCGAGCAGGGTAAAGAGAAAGAACACCACCAGCACGGCCAGCATCGTGAAGACGGTGCGGATCGGCTTGCGCCAGAGGTTGCGCCAGATCAGCGTGAAGCGGTTCATTAGTGGATCTCCTCCGGCGCCGCGCCCAGTTCGCCCTTGTCCAGGTGCAGCACGCGGTGGGCAAAGGAAGCGGCGCGCGGATCGTGCGTGACCATGACGATGGTCTTGCCGTAGTCGCGGTTCAGGCGTTGCAGCAGACTCATGATTTCGTCGGCGGTCGCGCGGTCCAGGTCGCCGGTGGGCTCGTCGCACAGCAGTATGGGCGGATCGGACACGATGGCGCGCGCGATCGCCACCCGCTGCTCCTGGCCACCTGACAACTCCCGCGGATAGTGTTTGGCCCGGTCAGCCAGGCCCACCAGTTGCAGCGCGGTATTGACGTGCTTCCTGCGCTGCGAGGCAGAAAGGGAAGTCAGCAGCAACGGCAGGCCCACGTTGCGGGCTGCGGTCAGCACCGGCAGCAGGTTATAGAACTGGAAGATGAACCCGATGTTGCTCGCCCGCCACTTGGCCAGCGCACCCGTCGACAGCCTGCTGATGTTCCTGCCGTCCACCTCGACGTCGCCTTTGGTCGGCTTGTCGAGACCGCCCAACAGGTTCAAAAGCGTGGTCTTGCCGGACCCCGACGGGCCCATCAGGCCCACGAAATCGCCTTCTTCGATGGCCAGCGAGATGCCGTCAAGCACGCGTACGAGTTCGCGCCCCTTGCGGTAATTCTTGCTGACGTCCGCCAGACGGATCAGTTCTCGGGCCATGAATCGCGCTCTTGTATTCCGTGCCGGCTCAAGGATATTGAATTTCCGCCCCGTCGGATAGCCCCGCGGGCGGATCGAGGATGACCCTGTCACCCGGCGACAGTCCGGAAAGGACCACCACTCTCCTGCCGTCGCGCTCGCCCGCCGCGACGCTGCGGCGCACGGCCCGTCCGTCTTCCGCCACGTATACCCAGTGATCGTCCGCCGGTCCCTGCAGGGCCGAAGAGGAGATGCTCAACCGCTCCGGACCGGCCACGGCTGCCGGCGCCGGTTGTCCCGCCTCGATGAACGATACCTTTGCGCCCATGTCCGGAAGAATGCGCGGGTCGCGCTCGAGAATGCCCACACGCACCCGGACCGTAGCCTTCTCGCGATTGGCCGCCGGCACGATCGCGATCACCTCCGCCGGAATGCGCCAGGAAGGATAGGCGTCCAGTCGCGCCGTCACCGCACCTCCGGGCCGCACCCGCTGCAGGTAGGCCTCGTTGACGTCCACCTCGATTTCCAGCGATTCCATGTCCACCAGCGTGCAGATGCCGGTCCGGGTAAATCCGCCGCCCGCGGAGACGGGGGAAACCATTTCGCCCGGCTGGGCGTTCTTGTCGATGACCACGCCGGCAAAGGGAGCGCGAATGACCGTTTCGCTGTGCGCCTGCCGCTGCACCGCCACCGCGCGGTCCGCGACCGTAACGGCCGCGTCGTTCGATTCAAGGCGGGCGCTCAGCCGGTCGCGGGCGGCCGTCGCGGCGTCCAGCTCGGCTTCGCTGGCCAGTCCCCGCTCGTGCAGTTCCGACAGCCGGGTGTAGGACAGTTCGGCTTCATGAAGCTCGGCGCGGGTCTCGCCCAGCGCGCTGCGCGCCGAGGTCAGTTGCGCTTCCGCCAGGCGCAGCTGCGCGAGTTCCGCCGCGTCGTCCAGCTCGGCCACCACCTGGCCCTCCTCGACGGTCATGCCTTCTTCCACGAGCACCCTGCGGATTCTTCCGGTGCGCTGGGACGAAACGGTGGCGGAGCGCCGCGCGGTCACGTAGCCGCTTGCGTCCAGAACGCTGGCGGCAGCGCCTGCCGACGACGAATGCACCGTTTCGACCCGCACTGCCGTCGCGGAGTCGGGCCAGAACCAGGCGGCCAGCAGGGCGAGCGCGCCGGCCACGCAAACCGTGCCGATGGACGGCCACAGGAATCGCTTCAGGCGACTTTCCGGGGGCTGCTCATCCCGTGGAATGCGCAGCCCCTCGAGGCTTGGGCGGTCGCCGGTCTCGCTCATTGAGCGCCGGGTTGGGCGCCGGCTGCCTGAGCCGGTGGGGCACCGGCCGGATCGGCCTCATGCTGCGACAGGACCGTATCCATGGCCTGGAAAAACGCCTCCACGATCGGTTCGCCGTAGCGGCCCACCGGCGTGCCGTTGTAGATGACCCGCGTCCCGTCCTGCACGAATTCCCGCACCAGGGGCTCGTTCCAGTCGGGATAGTCGATGGGATCGTAGCGGCTGTACTCGTCGAAGCCCTCGTAATTGACCATCGCGTGGCCGAAGGCGGTGTCGGTGTTCTCGGCGAAGAACGAGACGGGCAGGTTCACGATGTAGTCGTAGCCGGCGTTGATGCCGTTCCAGTACGCCTCGTTGGTGGACAGGTAGTCGTCCTCGGGATCGTTGAGCGGATCGGCGAAATTCTCCTGGCTCACGACCACCTCGCTGCGGGAAAAGCCGTAACTCTCCAGCGTTTCGCGGACGTCTTTCTTAATCGCTTCGAGATAAGGCGGCCCCAGTTCCAGCCAGGCCTCGTGCGGAACGTTGTCCCAGGGCATGCCATGGCTCGATATCACCACATTGACGGAATCCGCGGGTGAAAACGTGTCCAGCCGGTCCCTCAGCATACGGACGTAGGCGGTGCGGAGGACCGGGATGTCGCCGAGCTGGGGAGTGATGATCACCTTGATGTGCTTGCCGTTGCGCTCTTCCCACTCGTGGATGTAGTGCATGGCGTGCTTGACGCTGCCGTTGAATTCCTCGTGGTGCGAATAGACCGGCCGCGGGATGGCCAGCAATACCGTGTCCACCCCGGTGTCCAGCAGCTCGTACATGGCCTTGCGCGCCATGCCGAAGTGTTCGGCGGTCACCCAGGCCCAGGGGATGTCGCCGTACTTTTCGTGCACCCGCTGCATCGCGTCCTCGGCGAGGAGGCGGCTGCCTTCCTCGTGCGGTACCCGGCCGTCCATGAAACCCTTGCCGGGCGCGTAATAAAACACCCGGCACTTGGTGATCAGCCTGGCCGCCGAGGTGGACATGCCGGCCTTGCGGCCGGGAAGCAGGAAGAACCCCTGGGACATGTAGGTGGCGGTGGAGGGCGGCGACCAGACGACTTCGCCGGTCAGGTACTTGTCCGCATAGGGCACGCCGTCGAAGTCCGTATCGCGTCCCATGTGGTCGATCAGCCGCGTGGGCGTGAATTCCTCGAATTCGTAGTAGCGCTCGGCATCCATTAGCACCACGCCCCGGTCGGCTCCGGCGAAGTTGCGGATCGGCCAGGGAATGTACTGCAGGCTCTTTTTCGACAACACGTAGTAGTCCTCGAAACGCAGTTCCTCCGGCTGGATGAGGTGCGAGATGAAGATTCCCACGCGGCCCTCGGGCACGGTGTCCTGGGCCTTGTAGTAAGCGAAGTAATTGGGTTCCGCCAGTTGCGGCGGAGTGCGGTTCATGTACTGAAACACGCCGAAGCCGGCCACCGCGAGCGTGAAAACCGCGATTCCGGCCACGACCAGCACCTTCAGCAGCTTCCTCATATTTCAACTCTCCCGCTGTTCGCGAAGTGAATCGTCGCTCTTGGCGAACGGCACGCGGTCCAGCCAGGCGCGCGCGTCAACGGCGGTTTCGCGCGGCGCTTCCTGTATCGCCATGTGCCCCACGCCGGGATAAATGATAGTCTCAATCGAAGGCGCGCTCTTCAGCAGCCGGGCCAGCTCGCCGGCCAGTTCCACGTGCACCTGCGGATTGTCCTCGCCCCACTGGATCAGGACGGGCGCCGACACCTGACCGATCAGTTCCTCGATGTTGCCGGAAATGTACTGGCGCAGGCGTGCCAGTTGCGCCGGGCGCTGTCCTTCCAGCCGCCACAGGTCGTGCCAGCGGTCGACGAGTTCGGGCGAAACCCGGTCCGGATCGCTGAAGCCGCCCTTCAGCATGAACTCCGGCAGCGCGCGGGGAGTGATCCAGCGAACCAGGGCCGTAACGGGCGACATGCGCGGCGGCGCCTGCCGGCCGCGAACGCCGGGCTCCAGCGAGCCGGGCGAAATCAGGCCCAGGCCGGCCACCCTGTGGGGGTTGCGGACCGTGTAGTGAATGGCGACGGTGCCGCCCAGCGAAGTCCCGACGATCGCGCAGCGCTCCACGCCCAGGCGATCGAGCAGCCGCTCCATCAGGTCCACCGTGCGGGGCAGGCTGTAGTCGCCGGTCGCGTCGGCGCCGGACAGGCCGTGACTGGTCATGTCGAAGCGAATGACGCGATAGCGGTCCTTGAGCGCGTCCACCCAGGGGTCCCAGCCGATCAGGCTGGCGAAGTTGGCGTGGATCAGCACCACCGTCGGGCCCTGGCCCTCGTCGCGGTAGTGGATGCGGGCCCCGTCGATCTCGACATACTGCGAAGCCGGCGTGCCGTAGCGGGCTTCGAGCGTCTCGGCCGGGATGTCCCGCCAGGTCCAGGCGGCGACGCCAAACCCGATCAGCGCAAGAGCGATCAGCCCGCCGGCGGTCCAGGCGAGCGCCAGAAAAATACCGCGCAGTATCCTCAAAGGGATTGTCCCGGGCGCGGGCCTTCGGCGGCCACCAGCAGCAGCGGTCCCTCGGACACCACCACGCCGCCGCGCTGCTCCAGCGTCACGGCGAAGGCCACCGGCTCGACCACGTTCAGCTTCGCGTCCACCGGGACAACGATATCGGCATCAGCGGAGGCGTCAAATACGCCGCCGTCCACCGGATGCGCATAGCGGTCCGGGACCACGATCCACAACTGGTATTGCTGCGATTCGGGATCGTTGGGCGGCAGCCCGGCGAATCGCATCTCGCCGGCCTGCAGCGTATCGCTCCAGACGATTTCGCCGCGCACCTCCTCGTAACCGCCGATGTCCGAGCGCCATGGCAGCCTCACGACGTCCGGCGCCGACTGCACCGCCATGCCGTCCGGGACGGTCGGCTGGCGCGGCAGCAGCACGGTGCTGACGATCCAGACGATAACCATGGCCGTGGCCGCGGCCCATCCCCAGCGGGCCGGCCAGTTGGCCCGGCTTGCACGCGGGGGGCTGTCCACGGCGCGGGCGCGGGCCATGCCCAGCAGGCGTTCGCGCAAGTCTTCCGGCATCGGCCGCCAGGCCTCGCGGTCGGCCGCCAGGAACGCCGCCTGCCCCAGGGCCGCGACTTCGTGCATGGCGTCGCGTTCGCGGATGCGGTCGGCGGCCGGCATTTCGCCCAGCAATTGCCGCAACTCGCCGAACTCCGCATCGTCGAGACGCTCCCCGGCGGCCTCGGCCGCGAGCAATTCGCGGATTCTGTCAGCCGGCGTCATTTTCGGCCTCCCCGCGCTGCACCTTGAGCGCCGCCCGCAGCCGGATGAGGCTGCGGCGGATACGCGTCTTGACGGTTCCCAAGGGCATATTCAGGCGTTTCGCGATCTCGCTATGTGAATAGCCTTCGTAAAGGGACAGCGAAAGGATTTCCCTTTCGTTCCCGGACAGCTCGCGCAGCAGCGGTTCGACCCGCATCATTTCGAGCTGCGCGTCGAGCCGGGCCTGGTCGCTGCTGTTCTGGTCCACCTCGTCGCCCACCAGCGGCACGCCGCCGGAAAAACGGGCCTCGTGGCGGACCTGGTCCACGATCCGCCGGCGCGCGACCGTGAGCACGAAGGTCAGTTCGCTGCCGCGATCGGGGCGGAACCGCCCGGCGCTGGACCAAAGCGAAAGGAAGGCTTCCTGCACCGACTCCTGGGCGATCGGTGAGGCACCGAAGTAGCGCCGCGCCAGCGACCAGACCAGGTCGCCGTACTGGTCCACGAGTTCGGTCATGGCGCCCGGGTCGCCGTCCGCGATCCGCTCGAGGATCGCGCGCCCGGGCGCAGGCGTAGCGCCGGCCGTTGCCGCCTTGCCCCTGTTCACGCGATCATCCAAGCAGTCGTTCGGACCCGAGAAAGACCGGATTGTATTCGCAGCGAGGTCCGGGCGGGTCGGTCTGGCATAGACTGAGGCGAGCGCAGCCTTGAGGGCGGGAAAGCATGAATCGGCTCGGCGAAGCAAGCAGTCCGTACCTGCTGCAGCACGCGGACAACCCGGTGCACTGGCACCCCTGGGACGAGGAAGCCCTGCGCGCGGCGCGCGAATCCGGGCGTCCGGTCCTGCTTTCGGTGGGCTATTCGGCCTGCCACTGGTGCCACGTCATGGCCCACGAGTCGTTCGAGGACGACGCCACCGCCGAAGTCATGAACGAACTGTTCGTGAACGTGAAGGTGGACCGCGAGGAGCGCCCGGACCTGGACAAGGTCTATCAGACCAGCCACCAGTTGCTGACCCGCCGGGCCGGCGGCTGGCCGCTGACGGTGTTCCTGACCCACGACGAACTGCTTCCGTTCTTCGCCGGAACGTATTTCCCCAAGGCGCCCCGTTTCGGAATGCCGGCCTTCACGGACCTGCTGAGGAACGTCGCCGCCTACTACGCGGGCCGGCGCGAGGAGGCGCGTGGCAACGGCAAGGCGGTCCGGGAAATGCTGGCGCGGATCGCGGCGCCCGGCGCGTCCCTCGCCGGCGAGCTCGACGAGCAGCCGCTGACCAACGCCTTCGAGCAGATGCGCTCGGCTTTCGATCCCGTCCATGGAGGCACCCAGGGCGCGCCGAAGTTTCCGCGGCCGGCGGACATGGAGCTGCTGATCCGGCGCGCCGCGCAGCCGGGCGGCGAGCCGGCCCGCGAAATGCTCGAGACCACGCTCGACGCGATGGCCGCGGGCGGACTCAACGACCACCTGGGGGGCGGATTCTTCCGCTACTCGGTGGACGCGCGCTGGGAGATCCCGCATTTCGAGAAGATGCTCTACGACAACGCGGCGCTGTTGTCGGCCTATGCCCTGGGCTGGCAGTTAACCGGCAAGCAACGCTATGCCGAGGTGGCCGACGCCACGGCCGGATGGCTGCTGCGCGACATGCGTCACGAAGGCGGGGCGTTCTTCGCCGCCCTGGAAGCAGATTCCGAAGGCGAGGAAGGCCTCTACTACCTGTGGACGCCCGAGCAGGTCGGGGAACTGCTGCCGGAAAACGAATACGACGGTTTCGCGGCACGCTACGGACTGAACCGCCGACCGAACTTCGAGGAAAGTGCCTGGCACCTGGTGGAGCGGCCCGCGCCGGATGGCGCCGAAGCGGACTTTTCCGCGGCGCGGCAACGCCTGCTCGAGGAGCGCACCCGGCGCGAGCGCCCGATGCGAGACGAGAAGCTGCTGACCGCCTGGAACGCGATGGCGGTGCGCGCGCTGGCGATCGCGGGCCGTTGCCTCGAACGCCCGGACCTGACCGCCGCGGCGGAAGAAGCGGCCGACTTCATCATCGCCGAAATGATGCGCGACGGCCGGCTGCTCTCCTGCTGGACCGACGGGCGGGCCGGCGGAGAGGGTTTTCTGGATGACTACGCGTTCTTCATCGACGCCTTGCTGGAGCTGGGCGGGAACCGTCAGGCCACGGCCGAGGCGCTGGCGCAGACCATGCTGGACAGCTTCGAGGACCCGGACAACGGCGGGTTCTATTTCACCTCCGCCAGGCACGAGCGACTGATCCACCGGCCGCGTTCGCTTTCCGACGACGCCCTTCCCTCCGGCGCGGCGGTCGCGGCGCGGGCGCTGCTCAGGCTTTCGCAGGCCGCGCCCGGCCTGCGGTACGCGGAGGCGGCGGAGCGCACTTTGAGGGCCGGCTGGGAGCACATGAACCAGCATCCTCTGTCGCACACCGCGCTGTGTCTGGCTGCGGACGAATGGCTTCGTCCCAACGCCTGCCGCCTGGACGGAACCTGCTGACTCCGGAGCGAGGGCGTCTCGCCCTCGAAATCAGCCAGCGCTTTGTGCACTACCGAGGGCGAGACGCCCTCGCTCCAAGCGTGGTATAAACGCGCACTTCAACCAAAGGAGTCGAACTCATGAATTCAGCACCCCGAATCCGGAACATCGTCAAACGCACCACGCTGATCGTCCGGGACATGGAGAAGAGCCGCCGCTGGTACGAGCACGTGCTGGGGATGAAGGCCTGGATCGACATGCCCTACACACTTTCGGGCAAGGGCATAGCCGCGGGCAAGAAGGGCGATGTCACGCACCTGGTGATCATGCAGTGCGAAGACCCCAGGATCGGAATGATCGGCCTGCTGCAATGGGTGGACCCGCCGCTTCCGGCGCCGGAGATTCCAACCTCGGTTGGGTACGGGACGCCGGTTTTCGTGGTCGATACGGAAGACGCGGCGGAGGTTGCGCGCAGGGCCGCCGAGCTGGGCACGCGGGTGCATACGCCGGAGAGGACTTTCAAGGTCACGGGGTCCAAGGGCGAGACGCGGCATCTGCTGGGGTGCGCGATCTTCGATCCGGACGGCTATTTTTACGAGTGCAACCAGGTGCTGCGTATCGACGATCCCGAGTAGCGCGGTTCCCTGTTCCTCGGGGTCGGGCTGCTAGACTTCGGGCGAGATGATCGAATATCCGCAGTTCGATCCTGTTGCGCTGCGCATCGGGTCGCTGGCGATACGGTGGTACGGGCTGACGTACCTGTTCGGCTTCGTCGCCGCCTTGTGGCTCGCGCACCGGCAGGCGCGTCGGCCCGGCAGCACGTTCACGCCGGTAATGGTCCAGGACCTGATCTTCTACTCCTGCCTGGGCGTGATCGCGGGCGGGCGCCTGGGCTACCTCCTCTTCTACGGCTGGCAGCAGATATTCGACGATCCGCTCTATATCGTGCGGATCTGGGAAGGCGGCATGTCGTTTCACGGCGGGCTGCTGGGCGTGTGCGCCGCCGTTCTCCTGTTCGCCCGCAAGCACTCGAAGACGTTCGTCGAAACCGCGGATTTCGTCGTTCCGCTGGTGCCGATCGGCCTGGGCGCCGGGCGTATCGGCAATTTCATCAACGGCGAACTCTGGGGCAAGCCCAGCGACGCGCCCTGGGCGTTCATCGTGGACGGCGTCGGCCGGCATCCAACGCAGCTGTACGAGGCTTTTCTCGAGGGACTGGTACTGTTCGTCGTGCTTTGGTGGTATACGGCCCGGCCCCTGCCGTCCGGCGCACGGCGCGACCTGGGACGCGCCACCGGACTGTTCCTGGCCGGCTACGGGATTTTCCGGCTCCTGGTGGAGTTCCTGCGCGTGCCGGACGCGCACATCGGCTACCTGGCCTTCAACTGGCTGACCATGGGGCAGCTTTTGAGCCTGCCGATGATCGGCTTCGGCCTGTGGCTGCTCGCCCGGCGGGCGCCACGGCCGGGTTAGGACCTGCCAGCACCAAGCGCATGCGGCAATACCTCAGTCTTCTCGAGGAGGTACTGGAAACCGGAACCGAGCGCCGCGACCGCACCGGCACGGGCACCCGGGCGCTGTTCGGGCGGCAGCTTCGCTTCGACCTGGCCGAGGGCTTTCCCATGCTCACCACCAAGAGGCTTCCGCTGCGGGTGATCGCGGTCGAACTGCTGTGGTTCCTGCGCGGCGGCACCAACGTGCGCTGGCTGCAGGAGCGCGGCGTGAAGATCTGGAACGAGTGGGCCGACGAGGACGGCAACCTGGGGCCGGTTTACGGGGCGCAATGGCGGCGCTGGCCGGACGGCAACGGCGGCGCGATCGACCAGGTGGACCAGGCGCTGGAAATGATCCGAACCGACCCTCACTCGCGAAGAATCATCATCAACGCCTGGAACGTTGCCGAGATTCCGCGAATGAAACTCCCGCCCTGCCACATGATGCTGCAGCTGCACGTCAGCGGCGGCAGGCTGTCGGGCCAGCTCTACCAGCGCAGCGCCGACCTGTTCCTGGGCGTTCCCTTCAATATCGCATCGTATGCCCTGCTGCTTTCCATGATGGCGGACCAGACGGCGCTCAAGCCCGGCGATTTCGTCTGGACCGGCGGCGACTGCCACCTCTACAGCAACCACTACGAACAGGCGCGCGAGCAACTGTCCCGCGAGCCGCGCCCCCTTCCCGAACTGCAGATCAGGGCGGGACGCAAATCGATCGACGACTACGTGGAAACCGACTTCGAGCTGATCGGCTACGATCCGCACCCCCATATTCCGGCGCCGATTTCGGTATGAAGTACATCAGACAGGAGAAATACATGAGCAACAAGCCAGACCCCGCGAACCAGTCCGGCCTCGACAGGCGCACGGTCCTGAAGGGCCTGGGCGCGGGCGCGCTGGGAGCGTCGGCGCTTTCCGGATGCGCGGCCGAGCAAGGCGCGCCGCGCGAACCGCTGGACCTCAACGATCCCGTTTCGCGCTTTCGCGCGCGGGTCAAGGTGTTCGGTTCACTGGCCGAGGAAACGGTGCACCGCGTCTCGCGCGGTCACGTCTGGGGCTATGTCCACGAGGGCAACCTCGAGCCGCTGTTCAGCATGATCAACTACAACGTGACCCGCTGGCGGCAGGCGGAAGAGCACAAGTTTGTGGCCACGATGAACGAAACGGCGCTCTTTACCCGCTTCGACACGGACGAGGTGATCGACCACTGGGACAACATCTACACCGGGGAAACGGTCGAAGTCCAGCACTACTTCACCGGGCCGATCACCGTCGAGAACACGCTGGAGGGAACGATCACCGACGAAACCGCAACGATGAAGCCGAAGAACATGGAATGGTGGACGGTGGGCGGCAGGCTGTTCATTCCGATTCGCTCGCAATTCCGGTTTCCCAACCCGCTGCGTCCGGAAGTCTGGCCCAAGGCCTCCGTGGGGCCCATCTTTCACTGGGACTCGTTCATGTTCCTGATGGCGGAACTCGCCGACGTCGAGAACCCGGAACTGGCCAGGGCGCCGGCGATCAGCCACTATCAGGAAACCCTGAACTGGAACCACTGGATGCTCATGGGACAGCGGCCCGGGCGCCAGCTCTCCCGTGGCTACGGCTGCAAGCTGGACAGTCTCGAGGAGATGCCCGCCAAGCTGCGCGCCACGCTGGAGGAACACGCGCCGGAAATGTTCGATCTCGAGAACTGGACCGAAGTGAGGGACGACATGAAGGAATTCATCAAGAACCGGACGCCCGCGTCGGTCGAGCCGGAAGAATGATCTCGGGCGACGACATTCTCGTCGAGGTGGAGCCGGCCTACCTGGGGCAGGATTCGCAGGGCGACCGCTACGTATTCAGCTACACGATCACGATTTCCAATCGAGGCGGAGAGCCCGCCCGGCTGCTGACGCGGCACTGGATCATCACCGACGGCAACGGGCACGTCGAGGAGGTGTTCGGGGACGGCGTAGTGGGCGAGCAGCCCCGGCTGCTCCCGGGCGAAAGCCACAGCTACACCAGCGGCGCAATCATCGATACGCCGTTCGGGACAATGCAGGGGAGCTACGGCATGGTCACGGACGGCGGCCAGGACTTCAAGGCGCCGATCCCGGTCTTCCGCCTTCAGACCCCCGGCGTCCTGCACTGATCCGGTAGCCCCACCGATGGCGGTTTGGGCGGTGGGGGACGTGCAGGGGTGTCTCGGGCCCCTGGACGAGTTGCTGGACCGGATCGGGTTCGAGCCGGGGCGCGACCGGCTGTGGTTCTGCGGCGACCTGGTCAATCGCGGGCCGGACTCGGCGGGCGTGCTGACGCGGGTCCGCGAACTGAAGGACGCGGTCGTCGTCGTGCTCGGCAACCACGACCTGCACTGGCTGGCGCAAAAGGTTCACGAGCAGGATGCCGAAGTGCGCGCGCATGCGGAATGGCTGCGCAAGCAGCCGCTGGCGCATTTCGACGCGGACCTGAATTGCCTGCTGGTGCATGCCGGGGTGTTGCCCGGCTGGGACCTGGAGCACGCGCTGGCGCGGGCCGCGGAGGTGGAGAGCGTGCTGCGGGACGCGCACTATCGGGACTTCCTGGCCGACATGTACGGCAACGTGCCCAATTGCTGGCAGGACGAGCTTTCGGGAACCCGGCGCCTGCGGATGATCGTCAACGCCTTCACGCGGATGCGGATGGTGGATGCGCAGGGCCGGCTGGATTTTTCGTACAAGGGGCCGCCCGGCAAACAGCCGCCCTATCTCGCTCCCTGGTTCGCGCGCGTGGGAAAACTGCCGACCGGCTGCAGGGTCGTGTTCGGGCACTGGTCGGCGCTGGGGTGCTTCGTTACCGATCGCCATATCGCGCTGGATTCGGGCTGCGTCTGGGGCGGATCGCTGGCCGCGGTCCGGCTGGACGGCCCACCCCGATGCGTCAGCGTGCCCGGTCTCTGACGCTTCGATCCCGCCCTTCTTTTGCCCGCCTCCTCGTTGGAGACGCCATCCTGGCTCGATTCTCGCTGTCCCTGCTCCAACGCTCCCACGAGGAGGCGGGCAAAAGAAGGGCTTACGTAGCTAGTCGAGGTGTTCGGAGAGGCGGAGGTAGGCTTCTACGTCGATCTGCTCGGGGCGCTTGGTGGGGTCGATGCCGGCCGTGGTGATCTGCTCACGGTCGGCCAGGCCGCGCAGGGCGTTGGCGACGGTTTTGCGGCGCTGCGAGAAAGCCTGGCGCACGACGCGATCGAAGGTGTCGGGGCGGTGGATGCGGTAGCGTGAATCGGGCGTCAGCCTGACCACCATCGAATGCACCTTCGGGGGAGGCTCGAACGCAACCGGCGCAACCGAAAAGCACGGCTCGGCCCGGCAGCGGACCGCCGCCGTGACGGACAGGCGGCCGTAGCGTCGGCTGCCCGGTGGCGCGCACAGCCGCTCGGCCACTTCGCGCTGCAGCATGACCGTCATGTCGCGGAACCCGGCCGCGCTCTCAAGCAGGCGGAACAGCAGGGGCGTGCTCAGGTAATAGGGCAGATTGCCGATCAGGCGCAGGTCCGGGATCTTGAGCGCCGCGTAATCGAACTCGAGTGCGTCCGCCAGGTGCACGCTCAGACGCTCGTGGGGAAAACTCGCGCGCAGTCCCTGCGCCAGCGCCGGATCGATCTCCACCGCGTGAACGATCGCCCCCCTTGACAGCAAAGGACCGGTCAGCGCGCCGCGGCCCGGACCGATCTCGACGAAATGTTCGCCGGCGCCGGGCGCCGTCGTCGTGACGATTTGCTGAATTACCGAGGCGTCGGTGAGAAAGTGCTGCCCCAGCCGGGGACGCCGCTTCATTGTTCCGGATGACCCGACCTGCGCCGCACCATGCGCGCGGCCGCCGCCACGGCCTGGACCAGGCTGCCTTCGTCGGCCTTCCCGGTGCCCGCGAGATCGAAAGCGGTGCCGTGGTCCACGGAGGTGCGGACGAACGGCAGGCCCAGCGTTACGTTCACCGCCTGGCCGAAGCCCGCGTGCTTGATGACCGGCAGGCCCTGGTCGTGGTACATCGCCAGCACTGCGTCCTGCCCGGCGAGATTGCCCCGCGTAAAGGCCGTGTCGGCCGGCCAGGGTCCGGTCACGCCCGGATCGCCGAATTCGGCAATCGCTCTCGCCACGACATCGCGATCCTCGGCGCCCAGTTCGCCATCCTCGCCGGCATGCGGATTGAGTCCGAGAACCGCCACCCGCGGTCTGCCTATTCCAAAATCGCGCTTCAGTCCCCGCACCAGCACGTCGAGAACGGCGCCCAGGCGCTCGCGGGTAACGGCCCCGGGCACTGCGCTCAACGGAATATGCGTCGTGGCCAGAGCCACCCTCAGCGGCGTGCGCCCGGGCCCCGTCTCGCCGGCCAGCAGCATGACCGGCATGGGCGCGCCGCTGAGCCGCGCCAGGTATTCCGTATGTCCCATGAAATCCAGGCCGGCCTTGCGCATGACCGCCTTGTTGACCGGTCCTGTCACGAGCGCATCGAACTCCCCGCTCAGGCACCCCTTCACGCCCCGCTCTATCGCCGCCAGCACGGCGGGTGCGTTGCGGGCGTCCGCCCGGCCCGCCCGGCACGGATGAGCGAGCGGCAGGGATGCGATGCTCAAGCCGGGTGCGCGGTCGCGGGACTCGTACGAACCGGCCGGAAAGTCGCGTTCCAGCAATTCCGCGCGTTCGCGCAGCACGCGCGGGTCGGCGAGCAACACGATATCGAAGCAGCTCAGTTCACGGGCCGCCTTGATTACGATGTCCGGCCCGATTCCGGCCGGTTCGCCCACGCTGACCGCCAGTCTAGGGCCGCGCATTGTGTTTGCAGGCCCTCGCTACTTCTTGTATTCCACGAAAGCCTCGGCCCGCAGCCGTTGCAGCCAAAGCTGGGTTTCCTCCTGCACCTTGCGCTCCCGCAAGGCCAGCGCGGCGCGCTGCCGGCGCACGTCCTCGCTCACGTCCTGCATGCGGGTTCCGGAACGTTGCGCAATATGCCATCCGAAGGAGCTGCGTATGGGTTCGCTGATCTCGTCGCCCTCAAGCTCCGCCACGCCGGCGGCGAATGCGGGATCGAGGTCCTCGGGAGACACCCATCCCAGCATGCCGCCCTCGGCGGCGGAACCGGGGTCGGCCGAGTAAGCTCGGGCCAGGGCGCCGAAGCTCTCACCGGCCAGGATCTGCTCTCGAATTTCGGCAATCTCGTCTCGGGTCGCTCCGTCGTCGCGTATCTCGTTCGGCTGAAGCAGTATGTGCCTGAGTTCCCACTGCTCCTGAATAATGGGGTCCCCGCCGCGTGTTTCGTCCAGGCGCACCACGTTCACTCCGCTGCCCGTCGTGATCAGCTCGGCCACGTCGCCGGGCTTGAGCTGAATGACATGCGCGACGAATGCGGTGGGCAGCGCATTGCGTTTGCGCCAGCCCAGGCTGCCGCCCTGCAGCGCGTTCTGCGCCTCCGAATAGGCGATTGCCAGTTCGGCGAAGCTCTCCCCTTCCAGCACGCGCTGACGCAACCTCTCCGCACGCTCGCGGGCCGCTTCGCGCTGACCCGCGGTGGCGTTCAGCGGCGTGCCGATCAGAATGTGCGACACCAGGTACTCCCGGTTGGCCTCCTCCCCGGCCTCGGCGCCGCGCAGGAAATCGTCCACTTCCCTGGGGTTGAGGAATACCCGGACGTCGCGCTGCCGGAGCGTGTCCAGTTCGATCTGCGCCCTCAGTTCCTCGCGGTAGCGGGCGTACTCGATGCCCTGCTCGGCCAGCACGTCCGGAAGATCGCTCAGTTCGACCCCGTTCTGCTGGGCCACGAAGCCGAGCGCCCGGTTGACCTGCTCGTCGGAAATCTCGATGCCGAGACGCGTGGCGCGCTGCAGTTGTATTTCCCGCAGGACCAGCCGCTCCAGCACTTGCGATTCGAGCACTGCCGAAGGCGGTGACCTGAGGCCTTGGGCGCGAATGTTGGCACGTACGCCGGCAAGTTCCCGGTCCAGTTCGCTGGTCAGGACAACGCCGTCATTGACGACAGCGGCGATGCCGTCCAGAAACTCGCCATCATCGCTGAGCTGCGCCCCCACCGGCCCCGCAACCACCACCAGACACACCAGCACCAGCGCTCCGCGCCACACGCGCGGGTGAGCCTTTTCTTTCCCCCGGTCCTTCCGGGAGTGTTGGAGGCAGGGATGCCGGAACCAAGCTCCATGGATGGATTCATGCGTCTCCCGGAAGGGCCGGGGGAAAGAAAAGGCGTTGCCGGCAGATGCGTGAATCACGGCGGTTTTGGGGGCTGCTACTAGCGGCTGGGGTAGCCGAGCATACCACGCTCGATCATCGCCCGAGCGTCGCCGCCAAGGCTCGTCAGACCCTTCAGAGTGACCTGCAGATAGACCGACGCGCCGCCCAGCGTGGCGTCGCGCTCGACATGCCTGCGCCACAGCAGCGCAACGCTGATGCAGCAGGATTCGTACTCGAATCCGAGGTAGCGTTCCAGCTCCACATCCTCGGCAAACGAATAGTTGTAGCGGCCCACCGCGGTCCACCGGTCATTGACGGCCCACCGGAACGCCAGGTCCAGGTTTTCGGTCCGGGCCCAGCGGCTTCGGTAGGCCAGGCGCACGGTCCGGCGCGGGTCCTTTCTGTAGAGCACGGCGATTTCGGACCGGCTGGCGTTGTCGATTTCGGCGTCCCACAGGTAGCGCATGTCCACCTGCCAGTCCTTGCCCAGGCCGTAGGCGAACTCGGCGATGTAATCCGAGGCCGCGTCCTCGTGGGAACTCAGCCCCTCGAGGCTCACCTTGCGTCCGCGGAAGTTGTAGCGCTGCCCCAGCGTGAAGCGCAACAGTTCCTTGCCGTCGGCGCCGCGCTGCAGCACGCCCTGGACGCCCGCGCTCAGGTGCACCGAGTCGCCGACCCGGTCGAACCCCAGGTAGCGGTTGGGACGGAATAGCTGAACGTAGTTGAAGTCCGGAATGATCGTGTCGAAAACCGGGAAATAGTCCTGGTTCACCGTGGGAATGATGCTCAGCATGGCTCGCGGGCGCAGCGTCACGTCCAGCGCCTGCGACCCGAAACGCCGCCAGAGGCCGGCGCTGGCGTCCACGGTCGCGATCGGCAGCAACCGGTAGTAGGTGTCGGCATCATTACGGAACGGCTCTTTCACGTGGTAGCCGGTCACCATCAGGGAAAGGGACGGATTCACCTCGACCGGACCCGCGCGGTAGCGGGCCGTCAGTTCCGGTTCGAAATGGACCCGGGCGCCCGAAGTCCTTTGCGAATGCTCGAACCAGCCCGTTTCCATCCACAGGCGCCCGTCCACCCGGGGCAGCAATTCCGGCCACCGGCCATGCAATCGAATCTCCGGCAGCCGCACATGCGGGCGGAACAGCCGCTCCACGTCCGGATGCACGACCTGGTGTCCGGTCACCCGGAACACGACATCCATGCGCTCGCCGCTGTAGGTGGCCGCCAGTTCCCGGCGCAGGTGAGTCTGGGCCTGTTCCCAGAAACCCCGCCCGATGTCCTCGATATAGAGATCGTCGGACACCCAGCGGCCATCGGCAAGCAGGCTCCACCGGTCCGACAGGGTCGTCTGCATCTCCAGGTTGACGTCGTAGCGCGAGCGGTTGCGCAGCTTGTCCTGGGGCAGGTAGCCGAGTTCGATTCGGCCCGACGAATTGCGCGTGATGTAGCGGTACTCGGCGCCGGCAAAAAAGCCCAGGCGCGACAGGTAGCGCGGCGTGAAGGTGGCGTCCATGTTGGGCGCGATGTTCCAGTACCATGGGGCCTCAAGTTCCAGCCCGCGGCGGCTGGAACTGCCGATCTCCGGCACCAGGAACCCCGACTTGCGAACGCCGCGGGCCGAAAAGGACAGCGACGGCAGGTACAGGATCGGCACGTCCAGCAGTTCCAGGCGGATCCTCCGCGCCCGGCCGAACCCGCTCTCCTGCTCCACCTCTATCGAACCGGCGCGCAGTTCCCAATGGTTGCGGCCGGGCAGGCAACTGGTGTAGACGACTTCCTCCATGCGCACCAGGTCCTGCTGCGCGTCCAGGACGATTTCCTCGGCGCTGCCCCGCGCCAGGCTGTCCCGCAGCGCGTATTCCGCCGAGCCGAACCGGAGCCGGTCCTGGTTCAGGTCGAGCGTGGCATCCGTGGCCCGCACCCGGACCGAGTCCCCCGAATAGGCCACGTCGCCGCCAAACTCCACCCGGTTGCTGTCCTGCAACAGGCTGGCGTTGCGCACGTCCAGCCTGTTGTTGCCCAGGCAGAAGGACACGTCGCCCAGGAAATCCACACGCTCGCCGACGCTCCAGCGTATGCCGTCCTGCGCGGTAAGGCCGATCGTGGTGTCCGATCGCTGCGCGGCAATCTGGCAGGCCAGGCCGGCGCCGGGACTCTCCTCCCACAGGCCGGCCTGGGCCGGCGCAATGCATGCCGCGGCCAACGGGGCGAGCAATGAAACGGGCATGTGCGAGGTCCCGGAGCGTTACGCGGGCAGCGCCCCGGCGGCGCGGGTATGCGGATTTGCTTTCATGGGCTGATCCTCACTTTACCCAAAAGCCCGCCCCGTGTGTGTCGGGCGCCGCATGCGAAAATCGCCACCCGGGACACCATGACGAGAGCGCGAAACGAGTTCCGGCCCACGAGGGCGATGATATTGGCGGCCGGCCGCGGCGCACGCCTGCGGCCGCTCAGCGACCGCTTGCCCAAGGCGCTGATGGAGGTTGAAGGGAAGCCGCTGATCGAACATCTGCTGGCGGCCCTGGCGGCGGCGGGGGTGCGGGAGGCCGTGGTCAATCTTTCCTGGCTCGGAGGGATAATCCGCGCCAGACTCGGCGACGGTTCCCGCCATGGCCTCGGAATTCGCTACAGCGAAGAAGGCGATTCGGCGCTGGACACCGGAGGCGGCATAAGACGGGCCTTGCCTTTGCTGGGAGAGGAGCCCTTCTGGGTGGTCAACGCGGACATCCGCACGTCTTTTCCGTTTTCGGTGGGCAATCGCCGGTCGCGCGATCTGGCCTGGCTGATGCTGGTGCCCAACCCGGCGCACAATCCTGAAGGCGATTTCCGCCTGCGGAAGGAGCGGGTCGGAAAAGACGGGCCACGCTACACCTTCGGCGGCGTAAGCATTCTGTCCCCCGAACTGTTCCGGGACGCCACGGAGGAAAGATTCGGTCTGGCCCCGCTGTTGCGCGCGGCCGCCGATGAAGGGCGTGTTTCGGGTGCGCTGTACGAAGGCTACTGGGCGGACGCCGGCACCGTCGAGCGACTGGAAGCCGTCCGGCGCCGCCCGCTCGAAGCGTAGAGGCGGGACAGCAGACGGGGCTGCAATTCGACCGCTGCGGCCGGGAGGCTGTCCGGGCCGCCAAGGCTCGCGAAATTGACCGCGTCGAGGCCCTCGAAGCCGCAGGGATTGATCCGCGAGAACGGACCCAGATCGGCGCAGACGTTCAGCGCCATGCCGTGATACGAGCACCCGCGCCGTATGCGCAGGCCGATGGCGGCCAGCTTGGCGCCCGCCACGTATACGCCGGGCGCCCGGGGGCGGCGCGATGCCTCGATCCCGTAAGCCGCGGCGCAATCGATCACCGAGTCTTCCAGGGCGCAGACCAGGGTCCGGGGCCCCAGCCCGGCGCGGCGCAGGGACACCAGCGGGTAAACCATCAACTGCCCGGGGCCGTGATAGGTGACCTGGCCGCCGCGATCGGACTGTTCCACGGGAATATCCCCGGGATCGAGGACATGGGAAGGTTCGGTCTTGACGCCCAGGGTGAAGACCGGCGGATGTTCGCAGAACCAGATCTCGTCGTGCGTGCAATCGCCGCGGTCGGCGGTAAACCGTTGCATGCGTTCGACGGCTTCCCTCCAGGGCAGGCGCCCCAGCCACCTTATGCGTGCGGAATCGGCGCCGCCTACTCGAACCACAGCAGGACGGAGTCCCGGGTGCGCTGCCACAAGCCTCCGGACGGCACGGCGCGTTCCGGCACCAGCGGCAGTTCCGCCAGCGTCTCGCCGTCGCGGACAAGAGCGACCCTGCCGACCGGCTGACCGGGCTCAAGCGGCGCAATCAGGGGCTCGTTCACCGTCACCCTGGTCTCCATCCCATCGCTTGCTCGCTTGGGCAGCGTCATGACCACATCGTCCTCCACGGTCAGGCGGACGACGGTCTCCTCCCCCTTCCATACGCGCGCCGAGCCGAAATCGGCGCCGGCTTCGAGCACCTTGCGGGTCTCGAAGTAGCGAAATCCGTAGCTCAGCAGCCGCAACGCGTCCTGGGCGCGTTGCGATTCGCTGGCCGCGCCCATGACGACGGCGATCAGGCGCATGCCGTCGCGCACAGACGAGGCCACCAGGCAGTATCCGGCCGACTCGGTATGCCCGGTCTTTACGCCGTCCACCGTCGCGTCGCGGGCAAGCAGCGTGTTGCGGTTCGGTTGCCGGATGTCGTTCCAGGTGAACTCGCGCAGGGCATGCATGCCGTACAGCGTCGGGTAGTCCCGGACCATGGCCTGCGTGAGAATGGCGGTGTCCAGCGCGGTCGTGTAATGGTTTTCGCCGGGCCAGCCGGTGGAGTTCTCGAAGTTCGTGCCGGTCATCCCCAGGCGCTGGGCGATCGAGTTCATCAGGACCGCGAAGTCCTCCTCGGCGCCGGCCAGGTGCTCGGCCAGGGCAACGCTGGCGTCGTTGCCCGACTGGACGATCATTCCGAGCAGCAGGTTCTCCACGCTGACCCGGCTGTTGAGGTCCAGGAAAGTCCTCGATCCCTGCATGCGCCAGGCCTTTTCGCTGATGACCGCCTCTTCGTCCATCGAGGTTTCGCCCGCGGCCAGCGCTTCGAACACGGCGTAGGCGCTCATGATCTTGGTGATGCTGGCGGGCTCGACCCTCAGCTCCGGTTCAAGCGAGGCCAGAATCGTCGCGGTTTCCTGCTCCATCAGAACGAACGACGAAACGTTCAGGGCAGGCGGGCCCGGCAGTCCGGCGACCGGCTGCGGCGACTGGGCGGCGGCCGAACCCGCCGCAAGGGCGGCCGCGAGCAGAATGGCGAGTGCGCCGTTCGTTCTCATTGAATTCCTGGTCATGTGTTTTTCCCGATTCAGCCGGGCGGCGCAACGCCCTGCACCCTGACGGTCCTCGAAATGCCGATGTTCGCCAACTGGCGCCTGAGCCTGGCAGTGTGCCTGCCATCGTCGAGCGGACCCACCCATACGGCATACACGCCATTTCCCTTACGGCGCAAATACACTCCGGATATGCCGGCCTCCTGAATCCGGTAGTAGAGCTTGGCCGCGTTCTCGCGATACGCGAAAGCGCCGGTCTGCAAATAGGCGTAGCCGCCCCCCGCGGACGACGGCTCCGGCGAACCGCCCGCCTCCAGCGCCTCGACGCGGACTCTGGCCGTCCCGCGCCGATATACGCCCAGTTCCCTCGCGGCGCTGTACGACAGATCGATCACCCGGTCGTCCACGAACGGGCCACGGTCGTTCACGCGCAACTCGGCGCTGCGTCCGTTTTCGAGATTGGTCACCCGAACGCGTGTCGGAAGGGGCAGCGTCTTGTGCGCGGCGGTCATCGCGTACATGTTGTAGGGCTCGCCGAGCGCGGTGGGCCTGCCGTGAAAGTCCTCGCCGTACCAGGACGCGATCCCGGTTTCCACGAATCCTTCGGCCGAGATCAGCGGGCAATAGGTCTTGCCGAACTGGGTGTAGCAATCCTGTCCGGGCCGGCCGCCGGACGAACCGCCCCAGGGCCCGCCGACCATGCCGATGATTGCCGAACACCCCGCTGCAAGAGTCATGCAGCCCGCAAGGAGCAGCAACCGGAAGGGTTTCATCCTGTGTCCGCGGAGATTATGGCCTGTCCGAGTTGATGCACGACGAGGGCGTACATATAGCTGCGGTTGTAGCGCGTGATGACGTAGAAGTTGGGCAGCGCCAGCCAGTACTCGGGGCCGGACCCGCCGTTCATCAGCAGCAGCCCGGCAGGAGTCTCGTCCGGCAGGTCGCTGTCGAACAGAACGCCGTCCGAGCGCAGGGCCCCGAGCGTCGTGGGCGGAGACAGGCCCCGTTCCTGGGGCACGGCCCGGCTGTTTGCGGCCAGCCTTGCCGGCATCGCGACCGCCCCTCCGCGGCGCCAGCCGTGATCGCTCAGGTAGCCGGCCACGCTGCTGAGCACGTCGCGCCAGTTGGAGAACAGGTCGCGCCGGCCGTCGCCATCGCCGTCAACCGCATACCGGCGGTAACTGGACGGTATGAACTGGGCGCGGCCCATGGCGCCGGCATAAGACCCCAGGACCTCCGCCGCGTCGAGCGCATCCTCGCTGTGCAGCACCAGAAAGTCCTTCAGTTCGCGGCGGAAAAAATCGCCGCGCCGGGGATGATGGAACGCCAGCGTGGCCAGCGAGTCCAGCACCAGGTGCCTGCCGGTGATCCGCCCGTAGCGGGTTTCGACACCGAGAATGCCCAGCACCACCGAAGCGGGAACCCCGGTATCGCTTTCCACCTTCGCCAGCGATTCGGCGTGCAGGCGCCCGAAGGCCTTCCCCGAGGAAATCCTTCCCGAGTCCATGAATATCGCCCGGTAGTCGCTCCATTCGACCGTGCGCTCTGGAGCGCGGCTCATGGCCTCGATCACTTCGGGGCGGAACTCCGCCGACGCGAGCAGCTTGCTGGCATCCTCCCGGTCCAGCCCCTCGTCGCGCACCAGTTCGTCGATGAACGCGCGGACTTCGGGTTCATCCACGTCGATGGCGCCCGCCGCGAGCGGCGCGCACAGGGCGGCCATAAGGAGGAATTTACGCAACACGGACTGACTAGCGGGCGAGATAACGTCGATCGGAACGAATGGCCATGAGGATACCGAAGCCGGCCAGGAAAGTCACATTTGCGCTTCCGGCAACGCTGACCAGCGGCAGCGGCAATCCTACCACCGGCAAGAGCCCGGTCGTCATGGCCGCGTTCAGGGCAAAGCTGAAGAAGAATCCCAGCGCCAGGCTGGCGGCCACGATGCGGGAGTAGCGCCATTGCGCGGCGAATGCGATCTGCAACATGCGCACCGTAATGGCGATGAACAGCAGCATCGCGACGACGACGCCCACAAATCCGAATTCCTCGCTGATTACCGCGAATATGAAGTCCGTCGTCGGTTCGGGGAGAAACCCGAACTGCGCCTGGCTGCTCTGCATGAAGCCCTTGCCGAAAGCGCCGCCGGAACCGATGGCGATCTTCGATTGAATGATGTGGTAGCCGGCTCCCAGCGGATCGGACTCCGGATTCAGCACGCTCAGAATCCTCTGGCGCTGATAGTCACGCAGACTCACCCACAGCGCCGGAATCGCCAGCACGCCCACCGCCGCCCCGCCGTAAATGAACTTGCGGTTCAGGCCGGACAGCAGCAGGGCGATGAAACCGAAACAGCCGATCACGACGGTGGTTCCCAGGTCGGGCTGACGACTGACCAGGACAGCCGGCGCCACGATCAGCAGCAGGGCCAGCAGGGTCTTCACAAAGCCGGGGCGTTCCCGCGAGCCATGGAACATGCAGGCCACCATCAGCGGGACCGCCAGCTTGGCGAACTCGGACGGCTGAAAGCGGATTCCCAGATTCAGCCAGCGGCGGGCGCCGCCGCCTTCTTCGCCCATCACCAGCACCAGCGCCAGCAGGACCATCACCGCGCCGTATGCCCAGGGCGTGGCGCGGATCATGAATCGAGGATTGATCTGGGCGAGAACCAGCATCAGCCCGAGCCCGATCACCAGGCGCGAAACCTGAAAAAGCACGACGTCGCCGCTGCCGCCGGAGGCGCTGAACAGAACCGCCAGCCCGCCCGCAATCAGCAGCATGACCCAAACGAGCAACCAGCCGTCCAGTTTCAGGCGCTGCAGCACGCCCATGCCCTGCTGAGCCACCAGCATGTTCATTGCGCCCGGGCCACCAGGTCCGGCGGCGCATTGCCCGCCAGGTAGGTATCCAGAAGACGGCTGGCCACCTCGGCGGCGGGGCCGGACCCCGAACCGCCGTTCTCCACAATCACGGCAATCGCGATCACGGGATCGTGGACCGGGGCGAAGGCCACGAACAGCGAATGGTCCCGGAAGCGCTCCTCGACCTCTTCGGGCATTTCCTCGTCGTCCTGCGGCATCGCCCGTACCTGCGAGGTTCCGGTCTTGCCCGCCATCCGGAAGTCAAGCCGCGCGCCGGTCGCCCTGGCCGTTCCGCGCGGGCCGTGGACGACGCCAACCATGGAATCGACGACCGTGCGCCAGTGTTCCACCGCTTCCGAAGCGAGCGTGCCGGTCTGCACCGGCGGCATCCTCACCAGGCTGCCGCTTGCCGGGTCGCGGATGGCCTCGACCAGCCGCGGCCTGTAGCGCCGCCCCCGCATCGCAAGCTGCGCGACTGCCTGCGCGAGCTGCAGGGGCGTAACCGTCAGGTAGCCCTGTCCAATGCCCGCCACGACGGTGTCGCCCTGGAACCAGCGCTGTTGCGCAGGATCGCTGAAATTGGCGCGTTTCCAGGCCCTGGAAGGCACGATTCCGGCGCTTTCGCCAGCCACGTCCACGCCGGTCGGCGTGCCGAAGCCGAATTGAACGAGACTGTCGTGCAAACCTTCAACATTCATGTCGCGCGCCAGTTGGTAGAAGTAGACGTCGCAGGACTCCGCAACGGCGTCATGAAGATTCATCGCGCCATGCCCTTCCCGCTTCCAGTCCCGAAAGACCCGCCGGCTGCCCGGCAGCCGGAAGCTGCCCCAGCAATTGACCGTCTGGTCCGGCTCGCGATGCCCGGCCGTCAGTGCGGAGAACGCCAGCATCGGCTTGATGGTGGAGCCTGGAGGGTAGGTCCCGCGCACCGCCCGGTTGAACATGGGCCGGTCGGTGTTGCGGTTCAGTTCGGCAAAGGCGCCGCGGTCCATGCCGGCAACGAAATCGTTGGGGTCGAAGGCCGGGCTGCTTACCAGGACCAGTACGCCGCCGTCCCTGGGATCGATTGCGACAACCGCGCCCCGGCGCGAATCCATGGCGGCGTACGCCTCCGCCTGAAGGTTCCTGTCGATCGCCAGGAGCAGGTCGGCCCCCGGTTCGGGTTCCAGTTCGCGCGTACGCGAAAGCGGACGCCCGTAAGCGTTCGTAACGACTCGCTCGCTGCCCGCACTTCCGCGCAGGTAGTCCTCGTAACTGCCCTCCACGCCGGTCTTGCCGAGGTGGGATATCCCGGCGTACTCCTCCGGTTCCAGGCGCTCCTTGTCTTCGGCGCTGACTGCGGTCACATAGCCCAGACCGTGGGCGCCCGCCTCGCCCAGGGGGTATTCCCTGAGCAGCAATCCCTCGATGTCCACGCCGGCGAACCGGTGGCGCACAACCGCGAACCTGGCGACCAGCTCATCGCTCAGGCGGGTCCGTATCGGAATGGCTTCGAAGGGCTGCGAGCGTCTTGAGGATTCAATCAGCTCGGGCTTGGTGTCCGCATCGAGGATTCCGGAATGCGCAAGGCGCTCGAGCGTGCCGGACAGGTCGTCCACCTGTTCCGGCACCAGGGTCAGACGGAATCCAGCCCGGTTGGCCACGATCACTTCCCCGTTGCGGTCGAGGATGACTCCCCGCCGCGGCGCCACCTTGCGGGCCTGCACCTGGTTGCCCAGGGCCTGTCCGGCGTAATAGCCGTGCTGGATCAATTGCAGATAGCTCAGTCGGGCCAGCAGCACGCACGTCAGGAGCCCCAGCAGAAAAACCATGTAGGTGGCCCGCCGGACGAGCGTGCCCGGCTCCACGTGCTGGCTTGCCGGCCGGGTCGCCATGCGCGATCAGATCCTGACGAACAGGAACGCGATCAGGATCAGCACGCCCCCGGTCATCAGGCTGCTTGCAAGCCCGGCCCAGGAGCCGGCGTAATCGAACCAGCCCCCGATCAGCGCCACCACGCCCAGGTACGCCGTCATCATCAGCATCGCCAGGAGAAACCTGAGCCAGGGAGGCGAGGAAACGACCCAGTGGCGCATATTGGCGGCAAGAAAAACCAGCACGGTGGCCGCCAGGGCGTGCAGACCCAGAGGCGAGCCCACCAGCAGGTCCTGAAGCAGTCCGGCGACAGCCGCTACCGCAAGCCGCGCGTCCTCGGGAGCGACAATGACCAGCCAGATCAGCGCGACGGCCAGCCAGGGAGGCTGCCACAGCCCCACGAGCTGCGGCAGCGGCACGACGCTGATCAGCAAGGCCGCGCCTACCAGCGCGTAATTCCGCGCAACGGCGCCTTCCGTCATGATCCTGCCGCGGCGGCGGGCGAGTCCCCGTTGACGGGTCCCGGTTCTGCGCCCGGCGGCGGCGGCTCCGAACGCAGCAACAATACCTGGCGGGGATTTTCGAGGTTGGCCGAGGGCGACACGAACGCCTCCAGGAAAGCCTCGCCCGAAGAGTTGCGCACATCCTCCACCACGCCGACCCTCAATCCCGCGGGGAACAGGCCGCCGGTGCCGGAGCTGACCACGGTATCGCCCTGAATCACGTCGGCATGGGCCGGTACGAAGGGCAGCAGCAGGCGATGGTCCCTGCGGCCGGTGCCCAGGGCGATGGCCTGCAGTCCCGTGCGCTCGAACATCACGTTCAGGGCGTGATTGGCGTCGCTGATCAGCAGCGCCTCCGAAGTAACGAGGTAATCGCGGGTCACCTGGCCGACCACCCCGCCGGAATCGACGACCGGCTGACCGATAAACGCGCCCTGCCGGCTGCCCTTGTTCAGCGTCACGCGGTGGCGGGAGGGATCCGGATTTCCGGGCAGGGTCTCGGCGGTCAGATTGTTCGAACCGAGCTGGGCGTTGAGCGCGTGCAGCGATCGCAGTTCTTCATTCTCGGATTTCAGCGCCGACATCTGCTGCAGGTCCACGTCCTGGAGCAACAGCCGCGTACGCAGTTCCTGGTTTTCGCGCATCAGGGACGACTGTTCGCGGAAATAGCCCTGAACCCCGCGAAAGCCTCCGGAAACGAGGCGCACGGTCGCCTGAACCGGCACAAGCATCAATTCACCGATCCCGCGCACCTTCTGGACGGCGGGAAAGTTCGCTTCGACGACCAGCAGGCCGAAACTCAAAAGGCAGATCAGCAGGCACTCGCCCGCACGGCTCGGTCCTTTTCGCCTGCGAAAGCGATCCGCCCTGAGCGTTGCGGTCCACCGGTTCACGGCGCTATCCCATCTGACCCCTCAGTCCCACCGCGGGCCGGCGATCTCGCTGGCGAAACGCACCGTTCCCTGGGTCTCCACCAGGTGTCCGCAACCGCGCACCACGCAGGTCAGCGGATCTTCGGCCACGAAGGCGGGCACCGCGGCGCGTTCCCGGATAAGCGAATCCAGCTTCGGCAGCAGCGCGCCGCCGCCGGCCAGCACCAGGCCGCGCTGGCTGATGTCGGCGCCCAGCTCCGGCGGGGTATGCGAGAGGACGTCCAGCACCGCCTGGACGATTTCCTCCAGGGTGTCGTTCAGGGCGTCGCGCACCTCGTTGCTGTTCAGCGTGAACTGGGAGTGCAGGCCGCGCGAAAGACTGCGTCCGTGCAGCTTGATCTCGCTGATTTCCTCGCCCGGATAGGCGCTGGCCACCTCGCGCTTGATCACTTCGGCCTGGCTGGGTCCGATCGACATGCCGTGGTTGCGGCGCACGTACTGCACGATGGCGTCGTCCATCCGGGTTCCGCCGGCCTTGACGGAGCGCGCGTAGACCACGCTTGACATCGACAGGACCGCGACTTCGGAGGTGCCGCCCCCGATGTCCACCACCATGTTGCCGCAGGGCCGGTGCACCGGCAGACCCGCGCCGATGGCCGCGACGATGGGCTCGTCCACTACGAACACCTCGCGCGCGCCCGCATCGCGGGCCGATTCCTCGATGGCCCGGCGATCCACCGGCGTGGCGCCGTGCGGGACGCAGATCACCAGGCGCCGGACGGCCGGGCGAAAGAAGCCCAGGCCCAGGGCCTTGATGATGAAGTGCTTGAGCATTTGCTCGGCGACTTCGTAGTTGGCGATCACGCCATCCTTCAGGGGCTTGACGATCTGCAGATCGCGCGGGGTGCGCCCCAGCATTCCGAACGCTTCCGCGCCGATGGCCAGCACGCCGTCCGAACCGACATCGGCGCCGCGGCGAAGCGCGACGACGGAAGGTTCGTTCAGGACGATCCCCCGCCCGCAGACGTAAACAAGGGTGTTGGCGGTGCCCAGATCTATGGCCAGATCCACGGCCAGCCGCTCAATGAAACCACGGACAAAATTGCTCATCGGCGCAGCACATCCCTGGGAGCGGTCACTCCCTTGAAATCGCGCAAATCATAGCAGATCAAGCAAAACAGCCCTATAGTATTCGCCACAAAATGAACAACCTCCAGACACCCAGGGACCCTGAGCCGGCCGGAGATTTCTCCGACGAGGAACTGCTGCGCGTGGCGCGGTTGACCCGCCTTGCGCTGGAGGAAGGCGAGAAGGAAGAGCTGGTCGGCACCCTGCGCCGGATCATCGGTTTCGTGCAGGTATTGCAGCAACTCGACACAGGGGGCGTGGAGCCCATGGTGCATCCGCTGGATCTCGTGCTCCCCCTGCGCGCCGACGAAGTGACGGAGACCGACGTGCGCGCGGACGCCCAGGCCTGTGCGCCGGATGTCGTGGACGGCCTGTACCGCGTGCCGAAAGTCATCGAATAGCCGGAACGGACCTTCATGATCGACTTTTCCCTGAGCGGTCTTCGACGCGCCCTGGACTCGGGCGACATCAGCAGCGTCGAACTCACGCAGGCATGCCTGGACCGCATAGAGGAACGGAACCCCGAGCTGAACGCGTTCCTGACCGTGTGCGGCGAATCGGCGCTCGACGGGGCGCGCCGGGCCGATGCCGGCCGCGCGAACGGCGGGGCCCTGGCGGGGATACCCATAGCCCACAAGGACATATTCTGCACCCGGGGCGTGCGCACCACGGCCGGTTCGGGGATTCTGGACAACTTCGTTCCGCCCTACGACGCCACCGTCGTGGAACGGCTGGCGGAAGCCGGCGCGTTGCTGATCGGCAAGACCAACATGGACGAATTCGCGATGGGCTCGTCCAACGAGACGAGCTACGCCGGTCCGGTGCGCAATCCCTGGAACCTTTCCCGCTCGCCCGGAGGCTCGTCGGGCGGATCGGCCGCCGCCGTGGCCGCCGGCCTGGTTCCGGCGGCGACCGGCACGGACACGGGCGGGTCGGTGCGCCAGCCGGCGGCCCTGTGCGGGCTGACTGGCTTCCGGCCCAGCTACGGGCGGGTGTCGCGCTACGGAATGATCGCGTTCGCCTCCAGCCTGGACCAGGCCGGCTCGATTACGCGCACGGCCGAGGACGCGGCCATGCTGCTGGACAGCATGGCCGGCCACGATCCGCGCGACTCGACCTGCGCGGAGCGCGGCGGCGAGGACTATTCGGGCCCCCTGCAGGGCCTGAAGGGCAAGGCCCTCGAGGGCGTGCGCGTGGGCGTCGTCAGGGAGTTCATGGACGAGGGGCTGGACGCCCGCTGCCGGCAGGTGTTCGTGGACAACATGGATACGCTGCGCGGCCTGGGGGCGGTCATCAGCGAAGTTTCGCTGCCGCGGCTGCCGCTCTCGGTTCCGGTCTATTACGTCGTAGCGCCCGCCGAATGCTCGTCCAACCTGTCGCGCTTCGACGGCGTGCGATTCGGTCTGCGCGAAGCGGGCGCCGACAGTCTGGAGGAGCTGTATACGAGGACCCGCCGGGCCGGCTTCGGCGAGGAGGTCCGGCGCCGCATACTGGTGGGCGGCTGGGTGCTGTCCAAGGGTTATTTCGACGCCTATTACCTTCAGGCCCAGCGCGTGCGCCGGCTGGTCGCGGCCGATTTCAGCGAGGCCTTCGAAACGGTGGACCTGCTGGCGGGACCGACCGCGCCCGCTCCGGCCTTCGGGATCGGCGAGAAAATCGACGACCCGATCCAGATGTACTTGAACGATGTCTATACCATCGGCGCCAGCCTGGCCGGAATCCCCGCCATTTCGATTCCCGCCGGTACGGTGGACGGGCTGCCGGTGGGATTGCAGCTCATGGGCCGGCCGTTTGCCGAAACGGACGTGTTGCGCGCCGCGCACGCCTACCAGCTGGAGACCGACTGGCACCGTCTGTGGCCGCCCGGCATGTCGGCGCCCGTCGGCTCGGCCTGACAGAGGATCGCGCGATGGAATTCGACGTGGTCATCGGACTGGAAATCCACGTCCAGCTCGCCACGCGCAGCAAGATGTTCTCGGGCGCATCGACGGTGTTCGGGGCCAGCCCCAACACCCAGGCCTGCCTGGTAGACCTCGGCTTTCCGGGCACGCTGCCGGTCGCGAACCGCGAGGCCGTGGCCATGGCCGCCCGGTTCGGACTGGCGACGGGCGGCGAGGTTGCTCGCCGTTCGGTGTTTGCGCGCAAGAACTACTTCTATCCCGACCTGCCCAAGGGCTACCAGATTTCGCAGTTCGAACTGCCTATCGTGAGCGGCGGCTCGGTGGAGGTGGCCGTTCCCGGCTCGCCGCCCCGGCAGATCGAACTGACTCGCGCGCATCTCGAGGAGGACGCGGGAAAGTCGCTGCACGACGCCATGCCCAACGCCACCGGCGTGGACCTGAACCGGGCGGGCGCGCCGCTACTCGAGATCGTGACCGAGCCGCAACTGCGATCTCCGGAGGAGGCCTCCGCATGCATGCGCGGCATCCACCAGCTCGTGACCTGGATCGGCATCTCCGACGGCGCGATGCAGGAGGGTTCGTTGCGCTGCGACGCCAACATCTCGCTCAAGAAGCCCGAGGACACGGAATTGGGGACGCGCACGGAAATCAAGAACCTCAATTCGTTCCGGTTCGTGGAACGCGCGCTGCATTCCGAAATCCTGCGCCAGGCCGAGGTGCTGCGCCAGGGAGGAACCATCGCGCAGGAGACCCGCCTTTACGACTCCGTGCTGGATACGACCCGGCCGATGCGCGACAAGGAGCAGGCCAACGACTATCGCTATTTCCCCGACCCGGACCTGCCGCCGCTGGCGCTGGAGCCGGGCTTTCTGGAGGATTTGCGCGGGACCCTTCCCGAACTGCCGCGCGAACGCCGCGCCCGGTTCCGTTCCGACTACGGTCTGCCCGACGAAGACGCCCGGCGGCTGTGCGAAAGCCGCGCCACGGCCGACTATTTCGAGACGGCGGGCAAGGGCTGCGGGGACATGCTGCTGGCGGCGCGCTGGACCAGCGGCGAACTGGCGGGCGCGCTGAACCGCGACGGCCTGGACATCGCCGACAGCCGGGTGAGCGCCGCCGACCTGGGATTGTTGCTGTCCCGTCTGCGCGACGGGTCACTTTCGGGCAAGCTGGGCAAGGAGGTGTTCCAGGCGATGTGGGCCGGCGAAGGGAGCGCCGACGACATCATCCAGGAACGCGGACTGCGCCAGATTTCCGATGCCGGGGCGCTTGAAGGCGTCATCGAAGAAGTCGTGGCGCGGCACGCCGAACAGGTCCGGCAGTACCGGGAGGGCAACACACGGGTGTTCGGTTTCCTGGTCGGCCAGGTGATGCGGGCCACCCGGGGCCAGGCCAACCCGCAGCTCGTCAATCAGATGCTGCGCGAGCGGCTCTAACGGTATATGAGCACGTCCGCCATCCGTACGCGCGAGTTGACGCGGACCTACCGTATGGGAACCGATACGGTGGTGGCGCTGTGCGACGTCAGCCTGGCGGTGCGGCCCAACGAGTACCTGGCCGTCACGGGCCCGTCCGGATCGGGAAAATCGACGCTGATGAACCTGCTCGGCTGCCTGGAGACGCCCACCGCGGGAGACTATTGGCTGAACGGCGTGCACGTGTCGCGCATGAGCGGCCGGGAGCTGGCCAGGGTGCGCAACCGGCAGGTGGGTTTCGTGTTCCAGACCTTCAATCTGCTGGAGCGCTGCAGCGCCGTGCAGAATGTGGAGGCGCCCCTGATCTATGCCCGGATGCGCCGCCGCGAACGCCTGAAGCGGGCGACCGAGGCCCTGGAACGGGTCGGGCTGGCCGACCGCCTCGCGCACCGGCCCAGCCAGCTCTCGGGCGGGCAGCGGCAAAGAGTGGCGATCGCGCGCGCGCTGGTTACGCGCCCGAGCATCTTGCTGGCGGACGAACCGACGGGTAATCTGGACTCCGCGACCGGAGCGGAAGTCCTGACATTGTTCGATTCCCTGCACAGTGACGGTCACACGCTGATCGTCGTTACCCATGACGCCGGCATCGCCGCGCGCGCCCAGCGCAGGATCGAGATGCTGGACGGCCGGATCAAGGCCGACACCGGCGCCTCCGGTGAAGCCCGTGCTTGATTCCCCCTTTGCGTGGAGCGTCGGCGGCAGGACAGCCGCCGCCGAGCCCCATGGACGGGTTCATGCGTCTCCACGCAAAGGGGGAATCAAGCACGGGCGAGGGACCACGAGAACGCTGTGGCGCGGCGGTGCGGCTTTCGGGCTGATGCTGGTCATGGCCGGTTGCGCCGAGGAACCGGCGCCCGAACCGCAGGCCTACGACCAGGCGCCCGTGGAGCTTCGCGACATCCGCGTGTTCGTGGAGGCCGCCGGCGCGGTCGAACCGCTGCGCACCGTCGAACTGAAATCCAAGGCTTCCGGCGAGATACTCGCAATCAACGCCGAGAACGGCGACCCGGTTGAGCGTTCGGCCCTGCTGGTGCGGATCGACAAGCGCATCCCCACCAACAACCTGGCCCAGGCCGAGGCGGCGCTGAAAGCCGCCGAGTCGCGCCAGTCCATCGCCAAGTTGCAGATGGAGCGGGCGGAGAGGCTGGTGGCCGACAACACCATCACCGACAGCGAGTTCGAAGAGACGGCGCTGGCGCTCTCGGAAGCCGAGGCGCAACTGGTTCGCGCCCGCGTGGACGTGGAAAACGCCCACATCGCGCTGGACGACACCGACGTGCTGGCGCCGATCGACGGAACCATCATCGAGCGCAATGTCGAGCCCGGACAGGTCATTTCATCGCCCACCCAGGACGTGGGGGGCGGCACATTGCTGTTGCGCATGGCCGATCTGGGCCGGGTCCTGGTGCGCACCCGCGTGGACGAGACCGACATCGGCAAGATCAATGCCGGAATGCAGGCGCAGGTCAGGGTGGCGGCCTATCCCGCCCGCGAATTCACCGGTTACGTGGAGAAGATCGAGCCGCTGGCCGTAGTCGAACAGAACGTCACGATGTTCTCGGTCCTGATCCTGCTCGACAACCCCGACTCGCTGCTGCTGCCGGGCATGAACGCCGAGGTTCAGATCAAGATCGCCGAGGAACTCGAAGCGCCCGCCGTGCCGATGGCGGCGCTGCGCACGATCGACGACATCGAGGCGACGGCGCACATGCTGAACTGGCCTTACAGCAATCTTCACGACGCGGTCATGAAGGAGCGGGAAGAGACCGGCGACGGCGGGCAGGCGGATCCGGCGGCAACCTCTGGATTCGATTCCGGGGATTTCGCGCGCCAGCAGAATCGGACCGGGCAGCGCCCGCAGCTCAGCCCCGAACAGCGCCAGGCCATGCGCAGGGCCATGGGCGACGCGATGCGCAATCAGCCGCGGCGCGTGGGACGGCCCTGGACCGGCGGCGCGAGACCGGGCGGCGGTCCCGGACGCCGCTTCCTGCAGCAGGGGCCGGATTACGACTTCAGGGCGGAATACTGGGTGCTGGTCATGCGCGACGACGGACCGGCGCCGGCCTGGGTTCGCACGGGCCTGAGCGACTTCGAGTACTCGGTCGTGCTCGCGGGACTCGAGGAGAACGACGAGGTGCTGCTGCTGCCCAGCGCGGGACTCTACGAATCGCAGTCCAACCTGCGCAACTGGATGCGCCGACGCGCCGGCGGCCTCCCCGGCATCGGCTAGAGGTATTCGAGGATCTCGATCGCGGCGCGTTCGCCGGACTCCATTGCGCCCTCCATGCCGCGATTCAGTTGCGCGGTGTGTTCACCGGCGAAGTGAATACGGCCATGCGGCTCGGCGATCGTTCGGGCGAACGCTGTGATCTGACCGGGCTTCCAGTAGGCGTAGGCTCCACCGGCATACGGGTTGTTTGACCATTTCCACAGGTAGATCGGCTCCAGCGCGTCCTTGAGTGACGGACGCAGCCGGAACAGCTCCGCCGTCACCTCGGCGATCGCGGCTTCCTCGTCCATGTGAGCGAGTTTCAATGCGAAATGGCCGTTGACATAGGCCAGGCAACTGGTGACCGAGTCGGGACTGCCCGGGTCGTTCTTCAGCGCCATGAACCGTCCGGGCAGCGCGTCCGTCCACATGCTCGGAGCCATTCCGTCCTGTTCCCAGTAGGGTTGCTTCACCGCGTAGTGGATCTGCGTGCACGGAGTATAGCCGAGGTTGTCGATCGCGGCCCTCTGTACGGCCGGCGGCTCGGGATCGAGCGCGATCCTCCGCAGCGCCGAGAAAGGCATGGCGATGATCGCGCGCGCGGCATGAAGCCGGCGCCCGTCCTCCAGGCTGACCCGCACCCGGCCGCCCTCGTCGGCAATCGCCGCAACGGGGCTGTTCAGCAGCACATCGCCGGTCAGATTGCGCGCCATCGCCTCCGGAATCCGCTGGTTCCCGCCCTTGGCGGCCCCGCCCTGGCCCGGCCAGTTGGCCTGATGGATCGCGAAACTGATCGTGTGAAACATCATCAGGGCGGACAGGTCGTGATGATCGGTTCCGTAACTCGAATTGTGTCCCACTCCCAGTTCGACGCCGGCTTCAGTCAGGCCCGCTTCCGTGAGCACTTCGCCGACCGGCCGGTCCCATGCGGCGAATTCCGGCCGCCGCCAGGCGCCCAGGTCCGCTTCCGGATACGGGTTCAGCTCGGCATAGACCTGGTAGGGCGGTCGCGACGGCATCATTTGCCGGGCCCAGTCCTGCCGGTACGGATTGAGCGCATGACCGGGCCAGTCGTCCTCGCTGATCAACTGGCCCTTGACGCAGTACAGCATCTCGCCCTCGCGGGGCTCGGTGCGCGGGCGCACGGGCCCGATCTCGACGCCGTACTGACTGGCCGCGTTCAGCAGCCTCGCATAACCGCCACCCATTCCGCTTGCACCCAGTTCCGGATGCCCGGGGACGATGTTGTCGGCAACGGTATGGAGCCGGCCGCCGAAACGCGACGTCGCCTCCACTACCATCACGCTTACGCCCAGCTCTTCAAGCAGCAGCGCCGCGTTCAGGCCGGCCAGGCCGGCTCCGATCACGATCACTTCCGCATCGAGGCCAGCGCCCGTCTGTGCGCCCCGCAAGGCGCGCGGCAGCATCCACGAGCCGGCCAGGGCCGTTCCACCGGCCAGAAAACGCCGGCGCGTAGAGCGCCCGACGATCTGTTGCCCTGCCTTATTCATTATGGGCCTCGTGATCCGCTTTTGAGTTTGCATCATAGACGGACACGAATCCAGAGCGTTCAGTTATATTTCCCACAGGATCGCTTTACGCCGGAGGAGGCGAATGCCTGATCACGCACTTGGGGCAGAACACCGTGGTCTGTCCATCGACACCGGGGGCTACTCGCGCAGGCGCTTCATCGGGTCCGGAGCATGCGCGCTGGCGGTGGCCGGGCTGCCGGCCGCGGCGCGCGCGGTCACGAACTACA
>JAPPHC010000048.1 GCA_028821145.1 Gammaproteobacteria bacterium
ACGCCATGGTGACGGAACCGCAGGCCTGCGCCGACCTGTTCCTGGCCGCCGCCCGCTCCTCCTGAGCCTGGATACGATAACGTTCGTTCTCGTTCACGGCACCGGTCACGGCGGCTGGTGCTGGAAGTTTGTGCGCGACATCCTGGAAGGGCAGGGACATCGCGTGCACACGCCCACGCTTACCGGCTGCGGCGAGCGCTCCCACCTGCTCCATCCGGACATCGGCCTGGAGACGCACATTCAGGACATCGTGAACGTGCTCGAGTGGGAAGAACTGAACGACGTGGTGCTCGTGGGTCATTCCTACGGCGGATGCGTCGTTTCCGGTGTTGCGGACCGGGCCAAGGACCGGCTGCGGCACCTGGTGTACCTGGACACGGTCATTCTGAGTCATGGCGAAAGCCTGGTCGGCTCCCGCCGGGAGATGAGCGATGCCGAGGGGGATGCGGATATCGAGCGTCGCCGGAGCATGGCGCCGGACGGCAAGTACATCGTGGCGCGCTCCGGAGAGTTCTACGGAATTCCGCCCGAGCCCGCGGACGTCCTCGAGTGGGTGAACCGGAGGCTGACTCCGCATCCGCTGAAAAGCTGGCTGGAGCCGGTGAAGTTCGAGAACGGCGGCGAGCAAGGCGTGCCCAGGACCTTCATCCGCTGCACCGACCCCGAAATGCCCTTCAGCGGAATAAGGGACCACGCGATGTTCGCGAAGGAGCACCCCCAATGGCGGTATGAGGAGCTTGCGACCGGCCACGACGCCATGGTGACCGAGCCGCAGGCCTGCGCCGACCTGTTCCTGGCCGCCGCGCAGTCTTCGTAATAGTGGGAGCGAGGGCATATCCCTCGCTTCAGGAAGTTACATAAGCCCGGCTTCGAGCTGGGCGGCCTCGGACATCATGCTCTGGTTCCAGGGCGGATCGAAGACCAGTTCGACGGCCACGTCGTTGATGGTGGGGATCAGGGCGATCTTCTCGCGCACGTCCTCCACCAGGATTTCGCCCATGCCGCAGCCGGGGGCGGTCAGCGTCATCTCCACGGCCACGTTCCGGCTGCCGTCGTCGCGCCGTCTGACCTCGCAGGTATAGACCAGGCCGAGGTCAACGATATTGACCGGGATTTCCGGGTCGTAGCAGGTCTTCATCTGTTCCCACACCAGCGCTTCCACGTCGGAATCGCCGGCGTTGGCCGGCAGTTTCGGCGGCTCTACGGGCTTCTTGCCGAGCGCGTCGGCGTCGACGCCCGCGATGCGGTACAGCCAGCCGTCCACATATACGGTGAAGCTGCCGCCCAGCGACTGGGTGATGAACACGAGCTGTCCGGCGTGAAGTTGCGCCTCCTCGCCGGCGGGAATGATGACCGCCTTGCAGTCGCGGGTCAGGGTGACGGGTTCGCTCTGGTCGCCGAACATAACGCTTACTCGGTGCTCACGGTGTTCGGATCGCCTTCGAGCGCCGCTGTAAAGGTCTTCCAGGGCAGGGTGACGCAGCGGATCCGCGAAGGGTAGGCGCGAACGCTGCCCAGGGCAACGATTTCGCCCAGATCGCCCAGTCCGTTCTCGGCCCCGGGCTTGAACGCTTTCAGGACCTGCTCCGCCTGCTGTCTGGCCTGATCCGCGGTCTCGCCATCAATAAGTTCGGTCATCATCGATGCCGAGGCCAGACAGATGGCGCAGCCCGCCGCCTCGAAGCTGATCTCGGCGATGACCCCCGGGAGCGAGGGCATCCCGTCCTCCTTTCCGGGTGTGCGCAGATACACGGTGACCTTGTCGCCGCACAGGGGGTTGAATCCTTCGGCCACCCGGTCGGGCTCGTCCATGGCGTGGAAATTTCGTGGCGAACGACAGTGTTCCAGCACCGTGCGCTGATAGAGGTTTTGCAGTTCGCTGCTCATCAGGCCTGGCCCAGCAGCTTGCGCGCGGTCCCGATTCCGGCAACAAGACGGTCAACCTCTTCATGGGTGTTGTAGAAGGCGAAAGAGGCACGGGAGGTGCCGGGCACGCCGAAGCGGTCCATCAGCGGCATGGCGCAATGATGGCCGGCGCGAATGGCGACGCCTTCGTGATCCAGCACGGTGCCGAGGTCATGCGGATGAATGCCGTCGATCACGAACGACACGACCGCGGATTTCGGCGAGGCCGTGCCGATGATCTTCAGCCCGGGTTCGTCCTGCAAGCGCTCCGTCGCGTACTCCAGCAGGCCGTGCTCCAGCGCCGCGAGACGTTCGAGCCCGTGTCCGGCGAGGTAGTCCATGGCGGCGCCAAGGCCGACGGCCCCGGAAATATTGGGCGTGCCGGCCTCGAACTTGTGCGGCGGATCGTTGTAGGTGGTGCCGTCGAAGCGAACTTCGAGGATCATTTCGCCGCCGCCCAGAAACGGCGGCAGATCGTCCAGCCAGGGCTTGCGCGCGTAGAGCGCGCCTATGCCGGTGGGGGCGTACATCTTGTGGCCCGACAACGCGTAGAAATCGCAGCCCAGCTCCTGCACGTCGAGCGGGATATGCCCGGCGGCCTGGGCGCCGTCGATCAGGATCGGCGCGCCCGCGCGCCGCGCCAGTTCGCAAATCTCCGCGACCGGGTTGATTACGCCCAGGGCGTTGGACACATGGGTTACCGCCACGAGTCGTGTGTTGCCGCCGATCAGCCCGGACAGAGCGGCCATGTCGAGCGCGCCCGAGTCCAGGACCGGCGCCACCCGGATTTTCGCGCCGGTGCGTTCGCAGAGCTGCTGCCACGGCACGATGTTGGAATGGTGCTCCATGCCCGTGAGCACGATTTCCGAGTCCGCATCCATGCGGCCGTCCATGCAGCGCGCCACCAGGTTGATGGACTCGGTGGCCCCGCGGGTAAAGACGATCTCGTCGGCGGATAAGGCGTTCAACCAGCCGCGGGTGCGCTCACGCGCTCCCTCGAAGGCCGCGGTCGCTCGGTCGGAACGGGCATGCACGCCCCGGTGCACGTTGGCGTGCATCTCGACTTCGTAGGTGGTCAGGGCGTCCATGACCGCCCGCGGCCGCTGGGTGGAGGCCGCGTTGTCCAGGTAGGCGAGGGGCTTGCCATGCACGGTCGTGGCCAGGCCGGGGAAGTCCGCACGCAGGGTCTGCGCCGACAGCGGCTCCCGGACTGCGGCGAGGCGGGCGGTGGCGCTGCTCATGAAGTTCAGGCCGCCAACCGTTGCGGCGCCAGATCCCGAAGCGCGCGGCTGAGCATTCCGTCAGCCATTTCCTGCGCCCGGGGCATTTCGATGTCGTTGCTGATCGACGATGCGAATGCCCGCACCAGCATGGCCCGCGCCTGATCCGGCGGCAGCCCGCGGGTCCTCAGGTAGAACAGCGCCGCTTCATCCAGCGCGCCGGTGGCGGCGCCGTGGGCGCACTGCACTTCGTCGGCGTAGACCTCCAGTTCCGGGCGGGTTTCCATGCGGGCGGATTCGTCGAGCAGGAGATTGTCGTTCCGCAGCCGCGCGTCGGCGCCCTGGACGTCCGGAGGAATCAATATCCTTCCCGCAAAGCCGCCGTGGCTCTCCGCGCCCAGAACGCAGCGGCACAGGCTCTCGCTCGCGGTGTGACGGGCATGGTGGGCTATTTCCAGGTCCAGTTCCGCGCGCCGTCCGGTGTCCGCCATCATCAGATGGCCGTGCCGGAAGCGCGACCGGGGACCCATCAGGCCGGCTCGCAGGGATTCGCGATCGAGGCTCGCGCCCGAACCCACGCGGACAAACTGCAGCCGCGCCTCCTGTGCAAGGCGAACCTGCCGGTTTATCTCGATCCGGCCTTCTCCCGAATCGTCCACGACGGCAACGTGGCGCATTCGGGCGCCCCGGCCTACTTGAACGTCAACCTCAAGGTGTGCGGCAAAGCCGCCCTGGCCCTCGTGAAGCTCCTCGAGGTCCAGAGTGCTTTCCGGTTCCAGCACGATCCGCAGGGCATCCGCCGCCGGAGCATCGGGGCGGTGGTTCAGGCGCAGGGTCTCGGCGCGTCGCTCCCCGGCCTTCACGACGATATCCATCGCCTTCCCGCTCACGCCGCCTCCCTGAGGAAAGGCTCGTATCCGGAAGCCTCCAGCTCGCCCACCAGTTCGGCGCCCCCGGAACGGGCGATGCTTCCACCGGCCAGCACGTGCACCCTGTCGGGCGAAACCAGGTTCAGGATCCGTTCGTAGTGGGTGATCAGAACGAACGCGCGCCGGCCGTCGCGCAGCGCGCGGATCCCCGAGGCAACGATCTTGAGGGCGTCGATGTCCAGCCCCGAATCGGTCTCGTCCAGTACCGCCAGGCGCGGTTTGAGCACCGCGAGCTGAAGGATCTCGTTGCGTTTCTTCTCTCCGCCGGAGAAGCCTTCGTTCACGCCGCGCTTGAGCAGCTCGGGCTTCAGTTTCAGCCGGGCCGCCTCCGCGCGGGCTTGCTTCAGAAAAGCGGCGGCGTTGATTTCTTCCTTGCCCGCCGCCTTGCGCTGCACGTTCACTGCCGAGCGCAGCAGGTACATATTGCTCACGCCGGGTATTTCCACCGGGTATTGAAAGCCGAGGAACAGCCCCTTGCAGGCACGTTCTTCGGGGTTCATGTCCAGCAGATCCTCGCCGTCCAGCAATACGCTGCCGCCCGTGACCTCGTAGCCGTCGCGGCCCGCCAGCGTCTGCGCCAGCGTGCTCTTGCCGGCGCCGTTCGGCCCCATGATGGCGTGCACTTCGCCGGCTCGGACTTCAAGCGAAAGCCCGCTGAGGATTTCCTTGTTCTCGACCGAGACCCTCAGATCGCGGATGTCCAGCAGCGGCGCGCTCATCCTATGGCGCCCTCCAGGCTGACGTTCATCAGGGCCTGCGCTTCGACCGCGAATTCCATCGGCAGCATGTTGAACACCTGCTTGCAGAAGCCGTTCACGATCAGGTTCACCGCATCCTCCTCGTCCAGGCCGCGTTGGCGGCAGTAGAACAACTGGTCCTCGGAAATCCGGGACGTGGTGGCCTCATGCTCCACCACGGCGTGCGGATGCGCGATGTCCATGTGCGGGAAGGTGTGGGCGCCGCAGTCGCGGCCGATCAGCAGCGAGTCGCACTGGGTGAAGTTGCGCGCGCCCTCGGCGCGCGGGAACACCTTGACCAGTCCACGGTAGGTGTTTTGCGCCTTGCCGGCGGAAATGCCCTTGCTGAGGATGTTGCTGCTGGTGTTGCGGCCGATGTGGATCATCTTGGTGCCGGTGTCGGCCTGCTGGAAGTTGTTGGTCACGGCCACCGAGTAGAACTCGCCGGTGGAGTTGTCGCCGCGCAGGATGCAACTCGGGTATTTCCAGGTGATCGCCGAGCCCGCTTCTACCTGGGTCCAGGAGATCGAGGAATTTTCGCCACGGCAATCGCCGCGCTTGGTGACGAAGTTGTAGATCCCGCCGCGTCCTTCCTCGTCGCCGGGATACCAGTTCTGGACCGTCGAGTACTTGATCCGGGCGTCCTTGAGCGCCACCAGCTCCACGACCGCGGCGTGCAACTGGTTTTCGTCGCGCATCGGCGCGGTGCAGCCTTCCAGGTAGCTGACTTCGCTGCCTTCGTCGGCGATGATCAGGGTGCGTTCGAACTGGCCCGTGTTCTGCTCGTTGATGCGGAAATAGGTGGACAACTCCATCGGGCATTTCGTGTTTTTCGGAATGTAGACGAACGATCCGTCGGTGAAGACCGCCGAGTTCAGCGCCGCGAAGTAGTTGTCGCGATACGGCACCACGCTGCCCAGGTATTTGCGCACCAGTTCCGGATGTTCGCGCACCGCCTCGGAGAACGGGCAGAAAATCACGCCGGCCTCGGCCAGGCGGCTCTTGAAGGTGGTGGCCACCGAAACGCTGTCGAAAACCGCATCAACCGCGACGCCCGCGAGACGGGCCCGTTCGTGCAGGGGGATGCCGAGCTTGTCGTAGGTTTCCAGCAGCCGCGGATCGACTTCGTCCAGGCTCTTCGGCGCGTCCTTGGCCGCGCCGGGCGCCGAGTAATAGGAAATGGCCTGGTAATCGATCGGCGGGATGTTCAGCTTGGCCCACGAAGGCTCCCTGGCCTCGCGCCAGTAGCGGTAGGCCCGCAGGCGCCAGTCCAGCAGGAACTCCGGCTCGTCCTTGCGCGCGGAAATCACGCGGATCACGTCCTCGTCCAGCCCCGGGGGCAGGGTGTCGGACTCGATGTCGGTGACGAAGCCGTGCCGGTACTTGCGCTCGAGCAGTTCGCGCACTTCCGGGTTGCGTTCGGCGGTGCGGCTCATCTCCCCATCCTCGCGTTCAGGTCGGCCGACAGCGTGCGGGCCCTGAAGCCGGGGGCGGACCGCCGCAGGTCGCTCAGCGTAACTTCCGTGAGCGCACCGCGAATCGCGCGGTTGATCTGCCGCCAGGCGCCGCCCACGGTACAGAACGACTCCAGCTCGCACTGGCTCTCCGCATGGCTGCATTCGGTAAGCGCCATCGGCCCTTCCAGCGCTTCGAGTATCTCCACCGCGTTGATTTCGCGCGCCGCCCGGGCCAGCCGATAGCCGCCAAGGGCGCCACGCTCGGAACGGACCAGGCCGCGCCCCGCCAGTTGCTTGAGAAGCTTCTGCGCGGTCGGTAGCCTGAGGTGGGTCGCGGCGGCGATTTTCTTGGCCGAAAGCGACCGGCCCTCGGCCTGCGCCAGGCAGCCGAGGATCATGGTTCCGTAGTCGGTAAGCCTGCTGACTCTGAGCATTTGCGCGGGCTCCAAATCCAAACAGGACTATTTTAGTCCAAAATGGTTTCCCGAACGGCCCCGTGGTGGCGGTCCGGCAAGCGTGGGAATACACTACATGCCGGAGATCACGGCGAACGGAGAAATCAGCAGATGACGAACGCGAACCTGGCCGAAACCGCACAAGCCATGGTGGCCCCCGGCAAGGGCATCCTGGCGGCCGACGAAAGCACTCCAACGATCGGAAAGCGCTTTGCGAGCATCGGGGTGGAATCGACCGAGCCGCTGCGCCGCGACTACCGCGCCATGCTGTTTGCCGCTCCGGAAGCCGACCAGTACATCAGCGGCGTGATCCTCTTCGACGAAACGTTGCGGCAGACCATGCCGGACGGCGAACCGATACCTCAATACCTGGCGGGCCGCGGCATGATTCCCGGAATCAAGGTGGACAAGGGCGCCAAGCCGCTGGCCGGCTGCCCGGGCGAGAAGGTGACGGAAGGGCTGGACGGGTTGCGTGAGCGGCTGGCGGAGTATCGAAGCCTGGGGGCGCAGTTCGCGAAATGGCGGGCGGTCATCGCCATCGGCGAGGGTGTGCCCAGCGATTGCTGCGTGCACGCCAACGCCCATGCGCTGGCGCGCTATGCGGCGCTATGCCAGGAGGCCGGCCTGGTGCCCATCGTGGAACCGGAAGTCCTGATGGACGGGCCGCACCCCATATCCCGTTGCGAGCAGGTGACCGGCGTAGTGCTCGATCAGACTTTCGACGAGCTGGAGCGGCACCGGGTGGATCCGGAAGGCATCGTATTGAAGCCCAACATGGTCGTGTCCGGCAACGAGTGTCCGGCTCAGGCCGGCGTGGAGGAAGTGGCGGAGGCCACGCTGCGAACCCTGAAGGCGCATGTGCCGGCGGCGGTTCCGGGCATCGCCTTCCTGTCCGGCGGCCAGTCGGCGGAAGAGGCGACCGCGCACCTGAGCGCCATGAATGCGCGGGGACCGCACCCCTGGCAGGTGTCCTTCTCCTACGGCCGCGCGCTGCAGGCGCCGGCGCTGGCCGCCTGGCATGGCAGGGCGGATCAGCTGGTCGACGCGCAGCGGGCCTTCGGCGAGCGCGCCCGTCTTAACGGTCTGGCGCGCACCGGCGACTACCGCCCGGAACTGGAAGCCGCCTAGCAGGAGCGAGAGTCAGGCTTTCGCGACGCCCCGCAGCGGGGGGATCAGGTAGTACAGGACCAGGTACGCGACCATCGAGCCTGCCAGGCCTGAGAGCGCCGGCACCAGCCATTCGGGCGCGTAGTAGTAGCTCAACAGACCCAGCGGGTAAGCGAACAGCGCGGCCCAGTTGATGACAGGCAGGCGCGCTTCCTCGCCGGCGTCCATTTTTCCGCGCGCCACGAAGTAGTAGTGCGCGATGACCGGCCCGATCAGGGGCGGAACCCAGATCGCCAGCGCGCCGATCCAGAACAGGAACTGCTGGTAGATCCCGAGCCCCAGTATGGTCCCCAGCAGTCCGCAGATCACCGTCATGACCCGGCGCGGCCGGCGCATGATGCTCGACGTCTGGATGACCGGGAGGTAGAGGTTCGCATCGCCGGTGGTCCACAGCGCGACGCTCATTCCGATGACGCCCAGCCAGGCGATGAACCCGGCCTGTTCACGCAGGTAGGAAGTGAAATCGCCGTCGCCGCCATACACGACGCCACCCAGCGCACCGACGATCTGCAGGAACCACTGCGCGATGATCAGCACGATGAACGGTATGGCGATCGCGACCCAGGCGCGCTTGGCGAACCGTGTGTATTCGGCCATCACCACGGCCCCGACGATCCACGACCCGATAACGACATTGACCCCGTTCAACACGCTCAGGGGCGATTCCGAAGTCGCGGCCTTGTCGGCCGAGAGCGCGAGGAAGGCGTCCCAGCCGCCGGCCTGCCCGACATTGAGGTCGATCGAATACAGCCCGACCGCCACCAGCACGACCACCGACGGCACGCTGACCCATTCCAGGGCCCTGACACCGAAATACGTGGTGGCCGTGAACAGCAGGCCCGCCAGCAGCGCGACGACGTAAAACGCCGTGCTGTCGAAGTTCTGCGCCCAGGCGAAGCCGAAGGCGCCCACCACGATGCCCTGCCATCCGATGGTCAACAGGGCGATGAACAACACTGGAATGTAGGCGCCGAAGCGTCCGTACACGAGCCGGTACAAGAGGCCGCTGTTGCAGGCGGTCTTGTAACCCATGTAGCCCACGACCGCGCCGATCGCGAAATTGGCGAGGTTGCCGTAAAAGGAAGCCTGCACGGCATCGGGCCAGAAGCTCATCCCCTTGCCCAGCGCGCCTCCGGTCAGCAGGCCGGTCACCAGAAAACCCCATCCGAACGCCAGCGTCAACAGCGGCAGCGTATTGCGCCGTTGCGCGTCGCTGAGCGGCGTCAGCGGGTTGTCGGCGCTTTGCCGCTCCTCCTCGGGCTGCAAGGTCCACCATTCCCGTAGTCGATTCGCCATAGTCGGTATCCCCTCTATCCCCGTTGCTCCGACGATTCCTCATCGGATTCCTCGTCTCTGTTTTGGCGCCTGCCGCCGTCCTCGGCCATCATCTCCACTTGCTCCAGGCGCGCCTCGATACGGCTGCGCCGCACGTCGTCTGCATGCTCGGCGGCCTTCAGGGCCAGCTGGAGCTGGGTGTGCGCGCCGTTCAGGTTGCGGCGCATGAGTTGGTACTCGGCCATGTAGTAGTGCGCATCGGCCGTCTGGCCCGATTCTCCGCTTGCCTGGGCCAGCAGCCGCATGGTCTCGAGATCGAGCTTGTCGTCCAGCAGATAGTCCATCAGCAGCTCGCGGGCGAGCGGCGCCTGTCCCTCGGCCAGCAGGACTTCCGCATAGCGATGCCCAAGGCTCACGTTACCGGGGAACAGCGCCAGCGCCTCATCAAAAATCCGCCGTGCCGTGCGGCCGTCTCCCGCAACCGCGTGGGCCCGTGCAACCGCGATCCGCAACGGGATGGAGTCCGGATAGTCCGTCAGCAGGTTATTCAGAACAGCCATCGCCTCATCGGCGCGTCCCATGCCCAGAAGGGCCAGGCCCTGACCGTAGAACCTCCCGACATCCGCCTCGGTCTCCGTGAGCGGTTGCGAGCGGAACTGCCGCATGGCTTCTTCCGGGCTGTCACTCCCCAGCAGCCGGGCCTGGGCGCGGGCCAGGTAGTAGTTGAGGCTGTTGTCGACGTTGCGCATCATGTCCGGTGTGATCCGGGCGCGCGCCTCGGCCATGCGATTGACGTTGACGGGATGCGTGCGAAGGATTTCCGGTATCGCCCTTGCGGAAAGCGATTCCGCGCGCGACATCGTCTCGAAGAAAGCGGGCAGGCCGCGCGGATCGAAACCGGCTGCGTAGAGCGTGCCTATGCCGATCCGGTCGGCCTCGTGCTCGTGCGCCCGGGTGAAATTGATCTGCTGCTGCTGCGCCATGCCCGTGCCGGCCATCAGGGCGCCCTGCATGAAGTCGCCGCCGCCGCCCATCAATCCGCCCACCAGCAGGGCGGCGAGCATCGTGGCCATGGTCATGATCGAGGTCCCGCGCATGGCCTGAATCTGCCGCGAAATGTGATTCTGGGTCACGTGGGCGATCTCGTGGGCGAGAACTCCGGCCAGTTCGCTCTCATTGGCGGTCGCGTCAATCAGGCCCGTGTGCACGCCGATGTAGCCTCCCGGCAGCGCAAACGCGTTGATGGATTGGGCCTTGACGACGAAAAAGTGGAACTGGTGGTCGCCGTTCTGCGCCCGGTAGGCCAGCCGCCGGCCCAGGCTGGATACGTACTCGTTGATTTCCGGATCGGTCACGAGTCGGCCGGCGCTGCGGAACTGCTCGATGACGCTCAGTGCGATCGCCCGCTCCTGCTCGCGCGTCAGCACCGTGTCGGCCGGGCTGCCCATGTCGGGCAATTCCGCGCCGCCTTGCATCTGCGCGCCCGCCGGCAGGGTCTGCAAGGTAAAGGCCAGCATGAGCGCTGCGCTGGTCGCGCGCATCAGCGGTCTCGCTGGCGGGGGCGCGTTCACAATTCGCGGACGGCCTCCAGCACTTCTTCGGCGTGTCCCTTCACCTTGACCTTGCGCCACTCGCGCCGCAACACGCCCTCTTCGTCGATCAGGAAAGTGCTGCGTTCGATACCCATGTACTTGCGTCCGTACATGCTCTTTTCCTTGATCACGTCATAGGCCTTGCACAGCGTTTCCTCCGGGTCCGACAGCAGGTGGAACGGAAAGTCCTGCCTGGCGCGAAAGTTGTCGTGCGAACGAATGGACTCGCGCGAAACGCCCAATATGATCGCGTTGGCGGCCGTGAATTCGTCGTGCATATCGCGAAAATTCTGTCCTTCCAGCGTGCACCCGGGGGTGCTGTCCTTGGGATAGAAGTAAAGCACCAGTTTGCTGCCCTTGAGATCACCCAGCGTTTGCCGGTCGCCTGCAGTGCTGGCGGAATCGAAATCCGGCGCCGGCGCGCCCACTTCAGTCGTGCTCATTCTGGTCCTCCTTGCGGGTCCTCCATTGCCGCCTAGCCGTGTATCGGTTCGATGACCGCGTCCAGGTTGTTCTTGTCGCAGAAATCATGAAAGTCTTCGCGCAGCACGGCAATGCCCACCTCGCGCGGCACATGCACCTCAAGGCGCACCGCCAGCATGGCCGCACCGGTACTAGGAGCATTGTAGCGCCGGGCGTGGACCTCGGCGACGGCCAGCTCGCGCCGGGCAAAGAAACTCACCAGCGCCAGCACGAGGTTGTCCCGTTCCAGCGCCACCGCCTCCACGTGATAGGGCGCCGCGGGCGCCTGCGGCTCCCGCGAGGCCGTTTCGCTGACGGAAATCTCGCAGCCGGTGCGCTTGGCATAGCGCTCCAGCGCCGTGCGCACCTTGTTCATAGCATGCCAGTTGCCGTTCACCAGCAGCAGGGCGCCGAAGCTGTTTCCCAGTTGGGTCATGCGGGCGTCCCGGATGTCTCCGCCCGCCTCGCTGACCACTTCGCTGAGTTCGCGCGCGGACGCCTCTTCCTGCGGGCCCAGGGCCGATATCGCCAGTAATTTTTCCATGTTGCGGCTAGCTTACACGCGGGAGCGATAAAATGCCGCGCCGTTATGCGCGGAAGCCTCGTAGCCCTGGTGACGCCCATGGACGCCGCGGGCGCCGTGGATTATCCGGCCGTGGACCGGCTGATCGACTGGCACGCGGATTCAGGCACTGCCGCCCTGGTCGTGGCCGGAACCACGGGCGAATCGGCAACGCTGACCCATGACGAGCACGCGGACCTGATTCGCTACGTCGCCGGGCGGGCCGGCGGCAGGATTCCGGTCGTGGCCGGCACCGGATCCAATTCCACGGCGCAGACGATCGCCCTTTCGCAGGCCGTGGCCGGCTCCGACATCGTCGCCTGCCTGGTCGTTACGCCGTACTACAACAAGCCCACCCAGGAAGGCATGTTCCGGCATTTCACGGCGATTGCGGACGCAGTCGAACAGCCCCTGATCCTCTACAATGTGCCGGGCAGGACAGCGGTGGACCTGTTGCCCGAGACGGTGGGCCGCCTGGCGGAACATCCCCGGATCGGAGCCTTGAAGGAAGCGACCGGCGAGGTCGAACGGGTGGGACGCTTGAGAGCGCTTTGCGGAGAGAGGTTTGCCTTGTACAGCGGCGATGATGCGACGGCGAGGGCCTTTATGCTGGCCGGCGGCGACGGCGTGATTTCGGTGACCGCCAATGTTGCGCCCCGGGCCATGGCGGACATGTGCGACGCCGCGCTGGCCGGAGACTCCGCGCGCGCCGAGGAACGCGACGCGCCCCTGGCCGCATTGCATGACGCTTTGTTCGTGGAATCCAACCCCATTCCGGTGAAATGGGCCCTGAATCGCATGAACAGGATCGGCGACGGAATCCGGCTGCCGCTCACCCGGCTGTCCGGGCCGCATCATGCACAGGTGCAGGCTGCGCTGGACCAGGCGGGAGTGTCGTCATGAGCAAGATCGCGCCTGCGGCCGGACTGGTCGCGCTTGCCCTGGTCCTGCAGGGTTGCGGCGTGGTCGGTGGCGTGTTCGGCGGCGGCACGCCCCCGTGCGAGATGCCGCAGGAGTACCTGGACGCCGAAGCCGCCAACCCGATGGTTGCGCCCGAGGGGCTGGAGACGCCCCGGGCATTCGGAAATCTCGAAATTCCAGAAGGTGAGATACTTGACGGCCAGGCGCGACGGAACAACGGTTCCTGCCTGGAAGAGCCTCCGCGGATCGAACAGCCCTAGCAGCCAGGCGCGATAATGGCGCATTGCCGGAGAGGTGGCCGAGTGGACGAAGGCGCCTGATTGGAGATCAGGTATACGGTCATACCGTATCGTGGGTTCGAATCCCACCCTCTCCGTATTTTGAAAGCCGCTGGACAGAATTGATCGGCCATGTCCGCGACCCAACCGGAAAACGATAAAGGGCTGCGCTTCGAAGCGGACGACCGGCCCTCCCTGCCTCTCACTATCGGCCTGGGATTGCAGAACACGGCGCTGACGCTGGCCGGCGTCGTGCTTACTCCGACCATCCTCATAACAACCGCCGGTGCGGGCGATGCCTATCTCAGTTGGGCCCTGTTCGCCGCGCTGGTGGTCAGCGGCACGGCCACGTTCATTCAGGCTGTGCGATTCGGCCGTATCGGCGCCGGTTACATCCTGGTGATGGGCAGCACCACGGCTTACCTCGCGGTGGGCATCAGCGCCGTCCGGGCCGGAGGCCCCGAACTGATGGCCACGCTCATTGTCGTGGCTGCCTTCGCGCAGTTCATTCTCGGGTCGAGGATGGCCATGTTGCGGCGTGTATTTACGCCTACGGTTGCCGGCACGGTGCTCATGCTGATACCCGTGAGCATTGCGCCGATCATTTACGGCAAGCTGATCAACGTGCCGGCAAGCGTCGCTCCCGCCGCGGCGCCGGTAACGGCGCTGGTGACGCTTGCCGCCTCCGTTCTCCTGGCGCTCAGATTGTCCGGCATCTGGCGGCTCTGGGCTCCAGCCATCGGCCTTGTATCCGGAAGCCTCGCGGGGGCGTGGTTCGGGCTCTACGACACCGCGCGGGTAGCGGCCGCGCCCTGGGTGGGGCTGCCGGATTTCAGCGCCTATCCGGGGCTTGACCTGAGCTTCGGCCCCACTTTCTGGGCGCTGCTTCCGGGGTTCGTCCTGGTCACGCTGGTCGGCGCGCTCGACACATTGGGCGACGCGATCGCCATCCAGCGCGTGTCATGGCGCAAGCCGCGCGCGACCGACTTCCGCTCGATCCAGGGCGCAATCTATGCCGATGGAGTGGGCAACCTCCTGTCGGGATTGGGCGGGACCGTACCGAACACCACTTACGGCAATTGCATCGCCGTTGTGGAAATCACGGGTGTGGCCGCCCGCCGCGTCGGCGTCTGCGTTGGCGCGGTTTTCGTCGTCCTGGCGCTGCTGCCGAAAATCGTCGCCGTTGTGGTCGCAATACCCGGACCGGTGGTGGGGGCTTATCTGGCCGTCATCATGGCGCTTATTTTCGTTCTTGGCCTGCGAATAGTGATTGCCGACGGCTTCGATTACCGCAAGCGCCTGATCGTCGGGTTCGCGGTCGTGGTGGGTATTTTGTTCCAATTCGACCTGGTCTATCCGGCTCTCCGGGAAGGAGCGTGGGGTGAAATTCTCGGCCAGGGCATGACGGCCGGGGGCATCACCGTCATTCTCCTTTCAGGCTTTGTGGACCTGACCCGGTCCAGGCCGCGGCGCCTGCAGACCACGCTTTCCATCGCGGCCGTGCCGGCAATCGATACGTTTCTGAGCGATTTCGCTCAACGGATGCGTCTGGACCAACGCACCACGTTCCGGCTTCGCGCAGTCGGCGAAGAAGTCCTGCATATCCTGCTGGACGATCGGGCGGAAGAGGACGGGCGCGGTCTGTTGCTGATCGCCCGGGCGGACGGTATGGCCACGGACCTGGAATTCATTGCCGGCGGCTCGGACATCAATCTGGAAGATCAGCTCGCCATGCTGAGCGAGGGAGGCACCGGCCTTCCCAACGAGTCCGAAGTGCCCCTGCGCCTGCTGCGCCACTACGCCACTTCGGTTCGGCACCAGCAGTACCACGGCACGGACATCGCCACGATCCGCATCGAACCGGAGGGAGCTCCCAGTGAGCATGCAAACGCGGAATGACGCGCAACGAGTACCGTGATCATCCGGCGCCGGCGCGCCGAACAGGCAGCGACCGCTAAAGCGACGGTTCCAGCAAGGGGGACAGCGCCCGGGGGCGGTATTTCTCCAGCAGCGCAAACAAAATGGCCGCTGTTTCCGCGTCGGGCTGTCCGGACCAGTCCGACGCTCTGAAATGCATCTGAAACGCAACCAGCGCGGCCTGCGTTTGTGGATCGTGCTCGCCGGTTTCGTTCACGTCGTAGCCATAGCTTTTCAGCGCTCGCTGAAGCAGCGTCAGGGTCGGCGGCCGCCCCTCGAAGCGTTCCCGGTATCGGTTCACCGTGTCGTCGTCGTACCAGGCTCCGATGCCGTGTTCGTATAGCCTGCGCCAGGGAAATGTCGGCCCGGGGTCCAGCCTGCGATCGGGCGCGATGTCGGAATGGCCGACGATATCGACGGGATCGATACGGGGATGGCGTTCCAGGATGTCGAGCACGAGTTCGATGACCAGATCGATCTGTTCGGCGTCGAAATCGTGGAATTCGCAGCGATCTTCCGGCGGGGCCGGTTCATTGCCCAGGGGCACGGGAGAACAAGCCGACCGATTCACGATCTCGATGCCGATGGAACTTGCGTTCAGTGCATCGTCGCCGTTCCAATGACTCTGTCCGGCATGCCAGGCGCGGTGTTCCTCGTCGACGAGCCGGTACACACTGAGCCGCCGGTGCGGATATGTCGGGTCGCCGTTTTCCGGCACCAGGTAGTGCGCGCTGACGGGCCTCTGCGTGCGTTCGGTCAGCATGCGCATGGATCGGGCGAAGTCGACACTCGTGAAATGCATGACGAGGTGCTCGATGCGGCTGCTCTGGTTCTCGGACTCCACATCGACGAAGCGCAGGGGACTGCATGCGAGAAGCGCGAACGACGTCAGCAGGGAGGCGGCCGCCACGCGCGCCATCGTTAGCGAAAGGGACGGATTGCCCAAAGGCGACCGGCTGGCCGTGACCGGCTCAAACGGGCCGGTCACTTCCCTTTCGGTCTGAACACCGTAGCCACGATCCCGTCGAGCTGCTTGCACCGATCCATCCAGGCGCGCACGTGCGGAAACGGACCATAGTCGATCGCCTGTCCGTGCCGGCCGAGCAGGTACGGGGCAATGGCGAAATCCACGATGGACAGCTCGCCGAGGACGAATTCCCGCCCGTCGAGCTGGCCGTTGAGGACTCCGATATTGAGCTCGACGTCCTTCCCGGCAGTCTTGCTCCTGGCGCGCACCGCGATGACCGTGTTGATCAGGTGGAACGCCTGCCAGTGTAGCCAGCGGTCGCAATCCGCCCGGCCCCTGGGGTCGTCGGGCAACATGCCCGTTTCCGGGTGCAGCGTCGCGAGATAGCAGAGGATCGCGTTCGACTCCCACAGGTGGAAATCGCCGTCGACCAGCAGCGGGGCCTTTCCCATCGGGTTCATGCGACGATAGGCGTCCGTCCTGTTCTCCTGCTCGCGGAACCCCATCGAGTAGATCTCGACCGGCAGATCAAAGTGCTTGATGAACGCTTCGACCTTGCGGTTGTTGGGTGTCGGCGAGAACGAATAGAGCTTCAAGCGGTTTCTTCCCCGGCCGCTATTCGCTGGCTTGCTCTGCCTGGTATTCGGCTCGCCAGGCTTCCTTTACCTTGCGCGAGCGCTCGATCAAGGGTGAGAACTTTTCGTGATCCACGTCCCGCTGGAAGAGCTTTTCGATATAAACCAGGGCCGTCATGGGGGACTCGGCCCAGTGGATATAGCGCCATCCTTCCGGCTTCTTGCGCATGACCGCGCTCACCCGTACGTCCTCTCCTATCGGGGGGCGGCCCCGCATCTTCATTTCGAAATGCATGTACCAGGCGGCAATGGCCAGGTCATCGGCGATGAGCTTGACTGATATGTCGCGCATTTCCTCGCGCAAGCCTTCCATCACCGGGCTCGGCAGGGGCGGGGAGAGATAGGCCTTGAGCGGCTCCCAGCCGATGAACCAGCCGTCCTGCTCCTCGGCAAGGTAGAAGGGCACCTCTTCGTCGGGGTCCCAGAGCTCCAGAACCGTTCGGTAGTCCTGCGAGTTCCATCGTTCCGCGGTCTCGTGAACGAGCGCCTTTACGGCCTCGATATCGTCCTGCTCGGCGGCATGGGCCGAGTGAATGGCAAGTGCGGTCATGGTCAATGCCACCCCCAATGCAAAAGTCGCCCGCCGCGACGCTACCACAGTTGAAAACACATTCCCCTCCCTTGCAATCACTAGTACTCCTCATCGTACTCGATCAGGTCGAAATGGGCGTTCATGTATCCGCCCACGGTGATCTTGACGAACAGAAACCCGTCGGGAGTGCACCACACGTCCTCCGTAGGGTGATAGTCGAGCAGGAACCGGTAATGGTCGGTCTCGAAGGTCCCGGCCGGGACCGTGATCTCTTCGCGTCCCACGTATTCCAGGTCGAAATCGGTGGTGCACAGGTTGGGTCCGGAGCATCCGTCGTGTTCGCGTGAAGACATCAGCACGCCGCGGCACGGTTGCGGGTTCTGTTTCGAGGAGTGGATGAAGCGGGCGCAGTGGATCGCGTCGCAGGACACGGGATGCGCTCCAAAGGACAGCGGCGGCGTGGTTAGATCCATGCGCTGGCTCGTGCGTCCGGTCGTGACATTGACGGCTTCGCACTCGGCTCCGCCGTCCGTGAAACGGAACCAGCCGCTGCCGAGAAACTTGCCGCTCTGGTGCAAACGGACAAAACAGTCCAGCGGACGGTAATCAGGGTCGGTCGTATAGACCGTTTCCCGCAAGACGGACCTGTCGGCGACGACTCCGGGTTCGATTTCGCAATGAGCCCGCAGGGTGCGCTGACCGTCCTCGTGGAAGGTGACCGACCACCATTCCCGCCCGAAATCGCGCCGTTCTCCTTCAGGATCAAAAATATAGGCAATCTTGCCCCGCACATTTCGATGATTCATTCCGCAAACCTAGCACAGTAGTGCCGGCAGGAAGCCCTTGGGGCATCATGTTGGCGTGAAGCGGAAACAGGCACGGTTCGGTGCGGGCATAACGCGGCGCGACTTCGTGAACGGGGTGGCGGCCGGCGCGGGCGCCGCACTGGCGGCGGGCGCTGCTTCGGCGTACGGGCAGGCGGTTTCCGATCCGCTGGTGCTGCCGCTGGGCGACGACTGGTACGGCTACGGCGGGGTCGGACCGTACCGTCATTCGCACGGAAATTCCCCGGAAGTCGTGGCGGCGGCGCATCGCATTCTCGACAATCAGTTCCCGGTCGATATGGACCAGCTGGAATCGGTCGAGGAATGCGATCTGGCGATCGTGGGGGGAGGGATGGCCGGCCTGGGCGCTGCGCTTGAGTTTTCCCTCAGGCGCCGGAACGGCCAGACCTGCATTCTGCTGGACAACCATCCCATGATCGGCGGCGAGGCCAAGGAAAACGAGTTCCTCGTGAACGGCGAACGGCTGATTGCGCCGCAGGGCGCGAACGGCTTCTTCGTGCCGGATGTTCCCGACGACCCTGGCGCAGCCCGGGGGGACCCGTATTACTACGCCGAACTCGGTATTCCGCGGGAGTTCACGTTCGCCTCATGGCCAGCGGACAAGAAGCCCTTGCGCTTTTGCCGCGACAACTACGGCTACCTCGTGGCCGGGCTGCAACGCAAGGCCAGCGTGGGGCACTTCTTCGACGACGGAGGCGGCGGGGAGGGCCGGTGGGCCGTCGACATGTTCCGCAACCGGCTTGCCGGCACTCCGCTTTCGGAAGCATCGCGAAAAAGCCTGATGGCGTGGTTCGAGTCCGGCGCCGTCCGCCGTTTCGATTCGCCGGATCAGGCGCGGCGGGCGCTCGACACGATGTCTTACGAGCAGTTTCTCCGCAACGAACTGATCCTGGGCGAGGAGGGGATCCGTTACGCGGACCTGTTCCTCGCTTCCGCCTGCGGCCTGGGGAGCGACTGCGTGTCGGCCTATGCCGCATACCAGATGCCCATGCCCGGGCTTTTCGGACAAATGCCCAACGACATGCGGCGGGTCTCGTTTCCCGGCGGAAACTCCGGGTTCGTCCGGTATTTTCTCAAGCGGCTGGTCCCGGACTCGATCCAGGGCGGGACCAGCTTCGAGGAAATCATCACCCGGCCGGTGGACACGGCCGCGCTGGACCGGCCGGGCCAGCCCATCCGCATGCGCACGAGCGCTACGGCCGTTCATGTTTCGCACGAAGGCGCCGCGGCAGGCGCGGGTTCCGTTGCCGTGATCTACGCGCGCAACGGGGGCTACCACGGCATCCGGGCCAAGGCGGTCGTGATGGCTACGGGAAACTGGATCAACCCGTATATCGTGCGCGATATGCCGCCTGCGTACCGGGAGGCTTGCGCAAGCTTCCTGCATGCGCCCTTCCTGGTGGCCAACGTGGCCCTGACGAATTGGCGCTTTCTCTACCGGCTCGGCATTACCGCCGCGATCTGGGACCGGCAGGAGGACGGATTCGGTTTCACATGCAACATCCGCAATCCGATGCAGGTGGGCGACTACAGGCCGCCGCTGGATCCCGACAAGCCGGCCGTCCTGTCTTTCTATACGCCCTTTCATTCGCCCGGCCTGGATCCGAAGGTGCAGGTCACGCTGGGCCGGGCGGAACTGCTGGGCGCCTCCTATCCCGAATACGAGGCGCGGATCCACCGGCAGATGATGCGTCTGTTCGCCGACGCCGGTTTCGAACCGGCGAAGGATGTGGCGGGCCTCATCCTCAATCGCTGGGGGCACGCGTATTCGGTGCCGTACCCCGGGTTTTACGGCGGCGCGAACGGCACGGCGCCGCGCGATACGCTGCGCAAGAACTACGGGCGGATCGCATTCGCGCACTCCGAACTCGACGGCAATCAGCACTACGGGCCGGCTGCCGACGAAGGCCGCCGCGCCTACCGGCAATTGGCCGACGCGCTCTGACCCGGCCCCGCGACGCTAGACGCGGTCCGAGCGCCCGCCGTCGACGGTGACGTTCGCGCCGACGACGAACCGTGACCGGCGCGAACAAAGGAATACCACGACGTTCGCTATCTCTTCCGGCGTAGCCATACGACCCAGCGGGATCTCCTCGGTCTTCCTGCGGACGTACTCCGGATCTTCGGCTTCCAGTTGCGCCCAGATCCCACCCTCGGCCCAGGTCGGGCCGGGCGAGACCATATTGACCCTTACGCCAGCGGCCGCAAGTTCATGCGAGAGGCCCTTCGCGACGTGCGCGAGCGCGGCTTTGGTGGCCCCGTAGGCGTCCCGCTTGCGCGACGAAGCGGCTGAAGTCGAGCCGATGACAACTACGGCGGCGTCGCCGAACTCCCGGGCGGCTTCCTTAAGGTGCGGGGCGGCAAAATCGACGATCCGGCTCAGTGCCGCGATCTCGACCTGGAAATTGCTCCGCCAGGCCTCCTCGGTATCGCCGGCGGCCATGGCGCCGGCGTTCAGCACGAGCAGGTCGAGGCCGCCCAGGCGGGCAATAGCCTGCTCCAGCCACTCCAGCGTTGAACCGGAATCCTCAAGATCGACGGCGGTGCCTTGAACCGCCGTCGCGCCAGCGCCGCCGGATGGCGGTTCGGCCGGCAACGACCGGGCGCAGTACTCGACCCGGCCACCCTCCGCCGCCAGTGTTTCCACGATGGCGCGTCCTATACCGCGGGAGCCGCCGGTCACGATTGCCCGCGATTGGCCGAGATGCAGGTCCATTTCGCTTGTGTCTGCGCAGTCGCGACCGCCGCCGATCAGACCGGGTCGACCCGCCTCAGGGCTTCAAGGGCGATGGAGATGAGCGTGCGTTCGGCATCGGCATGCTCCCGCTTGCCGATTTTCTGCTTCTTCAGGCTGTTGACGGTGGATGCGCACATGCTTCCCGCCTTGCATCCCAGGGCCTTGCCTACGGTGAGGATCGCGGACGTCTCCATGTCGACGGCCAGCACGTCCTGCCCGGCCAGTCGTTCCAGGTTACTGCGGACCCGGTCCTCGGTGGCTTCATCCAGCGCGAACATGTCCTGATAGAAACCGTCAAAACTAGCAAAGGCGCCGACATGGTAAGTGGCCTCGCATCCGGATGCCGCGCGGGTCAGGGCGCTAACAAGGCCGGGATCGGCGCTTGAGTTTGCCGCGCCGTGGGCGTATGCCGAGGACGTGCCTTCGAACGACTTCGCGTTCCGGGCGATGATCATGTCGCCGATGTTGACGGGAGAAAGCCCGATGCTGGTCCCGATCCGCAGAAAGACCGAGGCGCCGAGGTTGGCGAGCTCGTGCAGCACGATCGCGGCAATGGGGGAGCCCATGCCGAACGCCGACAGCGTGATCCGGGTGTCCTCGTACATCCCGGTCACGGTCGCGAGTCCCCGGTTGACCGGCATCGCCTCCACGTCGCTCAGGTATTGGCTGAATCGGGGCACCCGGCCCGGATCGCCCAGCAGGATTACCCGTTCGGCCACCTGATCGGCGCTGCAGCCGATGTACCAGGCCTTTCGCGAATTCATTTCCCGCTACCCATACGAGCGTTCCCGCAACAGCGATGCGGCCGCATCGATGCCGCTTGCGACGACGGTGCGCAAGTCCGATTCTCCGGCAAGCAGCGCCGCCAGACAGCCGCCCGCCAGGGTATCGCCCGCGCCCGAGGCGTCGTCGAAGGTCAGGGGCTCGACGTCCACCTGAATCTGGATACCGTTTCCTTCTGCCTTGACGGCATCGACACCGGCGGTTTCCACGATCACGGGCTGGCGGCGCCCTGGAGTTGCCGCGAGCCCGTCATCGACCCATTCACGTTCCTGCCGATTGCAGAAGATGTAGTCGGCACGCGCCGCAAGCGCCGTGCGCAGTTCTATCGGATACGAAAGAGGATCGTTCTTCATGACCCATGCCACCTTGCAATCGCCGTCGATCAGGTCAAGCGCCTCCCCCGCGATCCCGGGAGGGCCAACGGTCACGCACAGCAAATCCGCGGCCGCAATCACTTCTTTCTGCTGATCCGTAAGGGCTTCCCGCCCCAGCATGCCCGGATCGAACAGGCAGCCGCAACTGCCGTCCTGCTGGTAAATCATGAAACACACGGGCGTATTTCCCGGTTCGATGGTGGCGATCGCTTCCACGCCGACGCCGTCGCCGGCAGTCCAGGACGTGAACAACTCACCGTGGCGATCGGCGCCCACCCAGGTCACGATGGAAACGTCAATGCCTTCGCTGGCCATGGGGCGGGCCACATACAGCGGGCAGCCACCCGGCCGGGGAAACGCGTCGGCCGGACGCTGCTTGATCATTACCGTGCGGTCACCCGAAAAATAGCCGTCGAGTACCGCGGGAAAGTCGATCGACGCGTATCCGATCACCGCCACCCTGTTCACGACAGCAGCCTGACGCCCTCGTCCAGCGGAACGACCCAGCCCAGGTAGCGATCGATGTCCTCAAGCGATGCGTCCGCCAGGTGCGGGCGGTTGGAGTTCACGGCGTCGCGCACCACGTGGCAGCGATATCCCAGCGAAAACGCATCCTGCACGGTGGCCCGCACACACACGTTCGTCTTGACCCCGCCGATGACGAGTGTTCCGACGTTGAGCTCGCGCAGAAGCAGGTCCAGATCGGTGGCCTGAAACGCGCTCATGCGCCGTTTCGGCAGCAGGATTTCGCCCTGGCCCCGGGGCGCGAAGCCGTCCACCAGCTCCGAGTCGAAATCGCCGTCCACGCAGTGGGCCGGGAGTTTGGCCTCCTCGAAGTCGGCCAGCCCGGGACGGTGCCGCTCGGCGGCAAAAATGACGGGACGTTGCGCGGTTCTGGCGCTTTGCAGCAACTTGCGCAAGGCGGGGAGCAGCTCGGCGCTTTCCGAATAGTAGTTCTGCCCGTCTTCGTGAAAGAAGGAATTCTGCAGGTCAATGAGCAACAGCGCGACGGCTGTGGCGTTTCCCATGTGCTCGCTCACGAAGACTTGCGCGGGTCGTTCGGCTCTCCTTCATGGTACAGCACCGACAGCGGATTCGAGCGCACCAGGCGAGCGTCATAGGTGTAAGAGTCCTGCAGATATACGGCCTCGATCAGCTCTATGAGATTGCCCCTCTGGTCGAAACTCTTCCGATACACGAGCATCACCGCGGACGGCAGCTCGACGCCGAGTTGCTCAGCCTCCTTGTCGGTGGCCAGGCGCACGTTAATGGTTTCGTCGGCGTGGTCGATCTCGAGCCCGGCCTCATCGAAGGTCCTGTAAAGCGAGAAATCCGAGTCCGCCACCCGGCTGTCCGGGCCGGTCAGGGCCGGTACCGCGGCGGCGATGCGCATGGGCACCAGCGCCGTATGAATGGCCCACGGGAAGCCGTCCACCAGCCGGATCCGCTCCAGCAGCAATGCGGGCTCGTCGCAGCCGTATTGCAGGGCCTCACTTCGGTCCAGCTGCCGCTGGCCCATCAGGCGATGCGAGGGGACCCGGCCCTGGCGGCGCACGGTTTCCGAGAAGCCGAGCAGGTAGCCGGGAGAGCGGTGCAGGGCAGGCCGCGACACGAAGGTCCCCACGCCCTGGCGACGTTGCAGGAGGCCTTCGGCGAGCAGCACGTCGATGGCCTTTACGACCGTTCCGCGGCTCACGCCGAACTTGAGGCAGAGCTGCGCCTCGCTGGGCAGCAGGTCGCCCGGCACCCATTTGCCCGCGCGAATGCCGTCGCGGAGTTCGTCCGACAAGACCGCGTAGCGCGGTTTTCCTGCGTTCCGGTGTGGGGTCATCGGGAGGATTCCTTGTGTGGAAGTGGGATTGTGCAAATGACTACTTGACTAGTCAACTGAATAATTATATTTTCATTCCTACCGGTGCTTCAATTGCTGTCGGGTCATTCGACAAATCCATCCATCAAGGGGACACGCCATGCGAAAGATTCTATTGATCCTTACCGCCGTTTCGATCCCGTTCCTGATTTCGGATATCACGGTTGCACAGGAATCAACCGCGGTTCTCGAAGAGATCGTCGTCACCGCCCAGAAGCGTGAGGAGTCGCTCGCCGATGTGGGCATTGCGGTGGACGTGATCAGCGGCGACCGGCTGCGTGAGGCCGGCGCCCTGTCGCTGATCGAGGTCGGTCGTTTCTCGCCGGGCCTCAACATCCAGACGCCATTCGGAGAATTCGGCTATCCGCTGATCGCGATACGCGGCGTGAACACCGACGGGTTCATCGAGACGCTGCCGCAGTCCACCGGCGTCTACGCCGATGGAGTCTATGTCTCGCAACCGCCCATGCAGGCCTTCCGGCTGCTCGATCTTGAGCGAATGGAAGTGCTCAAGGGGCCGCAGGGAACCATTTACGGGCGCAATACCATCGCCGGAGCGATCAATCTGATCTCCAGGCGACCCACGTTCGAGCCGGAGGGCTATGCGACCGTGGGCTTCGGCCGCTACAGCAGGGCGTCGTTCGAGGGGGCCTACGGCGGCCCGATATCGGACACGGCAGCCGGACGGATCGCCGTCAAGTACCTGCGTCAGACGGACAGTCCGCTCACCAACCTGGATCCAAACCTGGACGACGGCGGCGAACTGGATCAACTGATGGCGCGCGGATCCCTGTTGTTCCGTCCGAACGATGATGTCGAGTTGCTGGTGCGGTTCTATGCCGGTCGCGACGATTCGGACGTCTGGCCGTGGGCGGCCATCCCCGCGGGTCAGGACATCGACGGTGACGGCATTCCGGACCAGGTCTGCCCCGAGTATGCCCGCGGAGACGTTGCCGCGGCCCAGGTGAATTGTCTTGCCCGGGACCCGTTCGTCAGCGGCGACACGTTCAACGATACGGACGGTGATCCATACACGATCAACCAGAACGCGATCGGCAACCACGGATACCGGTCAAGCGGCATTTCGGCGGAGTTGAACTGGAACATCAGCCAAATGACCTTGACGGCGGTGACCGGCTTCGACGATTTCGAACGACACGACATACTGGATGAGGACGCCGGTCCGACCGTGGCTCTGGACGATGTCCGGAAATCCGACGTTTCGCAGTTCTCGCAGGAAGTGCGGCTCGCTTCCAACGCGGGCGACGGAATGCAATGGCTGGCCGGGATTTACTATTCTTCCGATGAGATGGAAGGCGACCCTTCCTTCGATTCGGGTGGCCGCCAGGACTATTCGACACTGGAAACCGACACTCTCGGCCTGTTCGGACAGATCGAGTATCCCTTGTCCGACAATCTTGCCCTGACCGTAGGTGGCCGATGGACCGACGTGCAACGCGATTTCGACTATCGAACGACAGGTTTCTTCGCCTCCGCGGAACTCCAGGCCGGTGCGAGCAGTTCGTTTTCGGACAGCGATTATTCCGCGAGAGTGGCACTGGATTGGAACTACAACGAAAACACACTGGTCTATGCCAGCATTTCCCGCGGATTCAATGCCGGCACCTTCAACAGTCAGTTCCTGGCGACCGTCGATAACCTGGAACCCACGAAATCCGAATCGCTTACCGCGTATGAGGTCGGCCTGAAATCGACATTTGCCGGCGGACGCGCGAGCGTCGAGGCCGCCGTCTACTACTACGACGCCACCGATCCGCAGGTGGTCGCCGTTGAACCCCTGAGTCTTATCTCGGCCAATTTCCTCATCAATGCCGATGACTCGAAGATGCAGGGCGGTGAAGTTCAGCTTCGGGCACTTGCCGCAGACTGGCTGGAACTCAGTTTCGGCGCCGCCTACATCGACAGCGAATACGGCAACCTGGTGACTTCCGTGGCCGGGACGGGCACGGGCAGTCCGTACCCCGACAACGCCCCGGTGTTCGGATCCACACTGGCGGACCTCACCGGCAACCGCATTCCGAACACGCCCGAATTGAGCATCAATTCCTCGGCCACGGTCGAATGGCCCGTGACCGACGGATGGCGCTTTATCGGCCAGCTGGACTTTCTGTGGGAAGACGACATCCCACGGGATCTCCGTGGCTCGCCGGCGCTGTTCACGGAGTCCCATATCGACGTGGACCTGCGATTGGCCTTGCGGTCCGCGGACGACAAATGGGACGCCGCCTTCTGGGTGCGTAACCTGACGGACGAGGAATACCTGACCGAGGCGTACGAGGTGCTGGGATTCGGCTTTTACATCGCCGCCGGCAACTACAGCTACCCCAGAACGTTCGGGCTCGAACTGACGCGTAATTTCTAGGTCGGAGGCACACAGCAACAGAGGGGCGTTTGCGATGCGGGAGGAAAAGCCGAAAGTCGCGATATCGATCATCACGCTGGGCGTTGACGACGTGGAGCGTTCGGTCCGGTTCTACACCTCGTTCGGCTGGGAAATGTCGCCGGACTCCGACCCGGCCATGTGCACCTTCATCAACACGCCTTCGACGGTGCTGGGGCTGGTGGGATACGAGTTTCTGGCCAACGACGCGCTGCTGAAGGCCAGGCCCCGTGCGCAATACCAGGGCTTCACGCTGGCCGTGAACGGCGCGTCTCCCGAAGAGGTGGACGCGATATTCGAGAACGCCATACGCAACGGCGGCACCGCGCATCAGCAGCCGCAATGGAAGGACTGGGGCGGATACGACGGCTACTCCGGGTATTTCCTCGATCCGGACGGTTACCCGTGGGAAGTCGCCTACGCCCCGTTTCTCGAACTGACCGATGATGGCCATCTGATGCCGAAATCCGCGTCCGAATAAAAGGGAATTGCGCAGGCGTGGCAACGGAGACCCCTCGCGGACTGGCGATCGTCACCGGCGCCAGCCGCGGCATAGGACGCGCGCTGGCGATCGGGCTGGCTGAGGCCGGTTACAAACTGGCGCTGGTGGCCCGCGACGAGGGAGCGCTCAACGGCGTGCGGACGGAGATTCGAGGCATCGATCCGGGTGTTGCCGCGAGCTGTCATCCGCTCGACGTTACCGACGCGGCGGCGGTCCGGGATCTCGTGTCCGGGCTGGAAGCCAGGCACGAGGCGATCGACGTTCTGGTCAACAACGCGGGTCTGTTCCGGCCGGGCAGCATCGAATCGGACGTCGAGGACCTGGACGCGGTTGTGGGTACCAACCTTAAGGGCGCCTTCCTGATGCTCAAGGCGGTGGTGCCGGTCATGAAGGCGCAAGAGCGCGGCCACATCATCAATCTGTCGTCGATTACGGGAAAGTGGGGCTATGCGGGATACGGCATATATGCTGCATCGAAATTCGCGTTGCAGGGCTTGACGGAAAGCCTGTACAAGGAACTTCTGGAGCACGGAGTGAAGGTGACGGCGATCTGCCCCAACTGGGTCGCGACGGAAATGGCCGTCGCCGCCGGCGGGACCCTGCCGCCGGAAGAGATGATCCAGCTTGACGATCTGGTCAAGACCGTCTCGTGGCTTTTGAACCTTTCACAGGCTGCCTGTCCCCGCGAGGTGGTGATCGATTGCATGGGGCATCCGTATGACAGGAATACCTGATGAAAGTGGATAACCGCAACTTCGCCGGCGCACTGGGCATCTACACGATCGGAGGGCTGTTCTGGGCGTTCCTGCCGTTCTTCGTGGGGCTGAAGGTGTCGACGGGCGGCTTCAGCCAGACGCAGGCCGGCTCGCTTGGTTCCGCCTACCTGATCGGCTTTTCCGTTGCGTCCATGACCGCGCTGTGGTGGGCGGGCCGTTACAACTGGCGGAAACTGGCCGCGGTCATGGCCGCCGTCGTGATCGCCGCCCTGCTGCTTCTGGCGAGGGTGGACGGCTTCGCGTTGAGCCTCATGATCGTTCCCGTCGTCGGGCTCATGATGGGTGCGTTCTGGACCGTGGCGTACCGGATCTTCAGCAGCTCGGCGAACCCGGAACGCGCCTTTTCCATCGGCATTGTGGTGTCCTATAGCGCGCTCGCCCTGGTGACCTTCGTCATCGGCGAGTACGTGGTCGCCGACTTTGGGCTGAGCGGTTCCAGCTACGTGCTGGGCGGCGTTGTGCTGGTGCTGGCGCTGTCCGCGCTGCTGCTGCCGCGCGGGCTGGCGGCCGGGGGCGACGGCGGCGGCCAGGCGTCCTATCGGCCGTCGCTGCCGATAGCGCTGGCGCTTCTCGCAATCCTGGGCACCAGTTTCGGCTTTGCGGCCGTCTGGGCCTTTACCGAAAGAATCGGGATCGACGCGGGGTTCAATACGTCGCAGATCAGCCCGGTCATCGCGTCCAATCTGCTGGCGTCGGCGGGCGGTTCGGTGCTGGCGACCCTGCTGGGGATGCGGATCGGACGCATGCTGCCGCTGTTCGTGGGAATGCTCGCGATCCTGGTGTCCATCGTCAGCCTGGCCACGGTGGACAGTTTTTCGACCTACGCGGCCGCGGTGGCCGGTCTGGGTCTTTCCATCGGCTTTGTCATGCCGTACCAGATGGGCTATCTGGCGGCGCTGGATCGCAACAACCGGTTTGTGCTGCTGATCGCCGCCGCGCAGGGCATCGGCTCCGCCGCCGGGCCGTTCGCCGGCGGCGCCGCGGCGGATGCCGGCGGATACGGACTGCTGGTGATGGTCGCGGGCGCCGTCGTGGCCGCAAGCATGCTGGCCATACTGATTTCAACAAGGGTGACGAACGAATCATGAGCATTGTTCAGGACTACCGGCGATTGCTGGATGAGAAGCTGGCCCTCGTCTTCGACAACCAGGAAGATGTGATCGACAAGGCGGCGGAGGTCTGCGCCGCCAGCATCGGGAAGGGCAAACTGGTGTTTACCTTCGGAACGGGTCATGGTTCGTTCGCGGCGCTGGAAATGTTCCCCCGCACCGGCACCGCGGTCGGTTTTCGCCCGATTGTCGAGAGCACGATGATCTCCTTTCATCGCGTGCTGGGGGACATGGGGGCACGGCAGTACCGATTCATACACGCTCAGGAAGGCTACGGGAAGGCGATACTGTCCTCGCATCAAACCGACCCGGATGACGCGATGCTGATTTTCTCGCATTCCGGAATCAATGCCGTCACGATGGATATCGCCGTCGGCGCCAGGGAGATCGGCATGAAGGTCATCGGCGTGACGAGCGTGCCGCATTCGTCGCAAGTTCCGTCCCGGCACTCTTCGGGCAAGCGGCTGTTCGAGGCGGCCGATGTCGTGATCGATACCGGCGCCCCGCTGGGCGATGCCGGCATTTCCATCGACGGCCTGGAAGGCAGCGTCGGCGCCACATCGACCAGCGTCGCCATTGCGGTGGGACAGGCCATCAACGCCGCCACGGTGGAAAAACTGGTGGCGCGCGGCGCGCAACCGATGATCATGGTCAGCCCCAACACCACTGAGAAGGCCAGGGCGAATCAGCTCAACGATCTGAACTACGAGGAGTTGTGGCGGCGCTTGTCCTCGCGGTAACCTCCCGCGAATGCCTGCGCCACTGGAGTGCCTGCCCTTCTACGGGGGCGAATTTCACGCCCCGGCGTCCGGCGAGTGGCACGACGTTCATGATCCCGCCGACGGTTCGCGGGTCGGGCGTTGTGCGTTGGCGAACGAGGCAGACATCGACCGGGCCGTCAGCCATGCGCTGAGTGCGAAAAGCGCATGGGCGGCAACGCACCCTGACGAGCGCGCCGCGATCCTGCATCGCGCCGCGGATCGGGTCGAAGCGCGAACCGACGAGATCGCGGTGCTGCTCACGCGGGAGCAGGGCAAGCCGCTGTGCGACAGCCGCAAGGAGATCGGCTTCGGAGTCCAGGTGATCCGCTATTACGCCGAGGAAGGCCGGCGCAAATTCGGCTCGCTTCGCCCTTCTTCCCTGCCGAACGTCAAGAACGTGGTTTCGTATTTCCCGGCGGGGGTAGTGGGCGCCATCGTGCCCTGGAACTACCCCGTAGACCTGTACTGCTGGAAGGTGGCGCCGGCGCTGGCGGCGGGCTGCCCGATCGTTGTCAAGCCGCCGCACGAAACGCCGTTCGCCATTGCCCTGGTCGTGGAGTGCTTCGTGGAGGCGGGCGTGCCTTCGGGGGTGCTGGCCAACCTGCCTGGCACCGGGCCCGAGGCCGGCGCCGCGCTTGCCGGGCACCCGGACGTGGCCTGCATTTCCGCAACCGCCTCGGTGGCGGCCGGACAGGACATCATGCGGAATGCGGCGGGCAATCTGAAGCGGCTGTCGCTGGAACTGGGCGGACACTCCCCGTTTATCGTGCTGCCGGACGCGGACATCGAAGCGGCAGCCAAGGCCGCCATGCGCCGTTCGTTCTCCAACATGGGGCAGATCTGCATCACGGTGAACCGCATCCTCACCCACCCCGACGCCCATTCGCCATTCCTGGACGCGCTGGTTGCGGAAACGGAAACGATCGAGCTTGGCCCCGGCCTCGACCCCGGCAGGCTGTACGGTCCCGTGACGACGGCCTCGGTGATCGAACGCTCGCAACTCCACATCGAGGATGCCGTATCCAAAGGCGCCAGGATCATCACCGGCGGAGGTCGCGCCGCAAGCGGAGAGCTGGCCAAAGGCCTGTTCTTTCAGCCTACGCTGCTCGATGGCGCGCCGCTCGACAGCCTTCCGATGACCCGGGAAACCTACGGGCCGGTGGCCGCCATCAGAAGCTGCGCATCGCTGGATCAGTTGCTGGCCGTGTCGAACAGCCTCAGCTTCGGGCTCGCCGCCTACGTCTATTCGGAGGACCTGGAACTGGCCTGGGCGTTGGCGGACCGCCTGGAATTCGGGGCCGTGGGCATCAACGTGTCCGACACTTCGGAACTCCAGGCGCCGTTCGGCGGCTGGAAGCTCAGCGGTTTCGGCCGGGAGCTCGGTCCGGAGGGTCTGGACGCGTTTCTCGAGCCCAAACATGTCAAGATGCGGGTCAATCCGCTGGGATTCTGACCCGAGGGAGGAGCATCAGTGAGTATTCACCCGGACCTGTTGCCGTTTCGTGATCAGTTCCCGGCACTGGAATTGACCGACGAGAACCTGGTCCAGACGCGCGGCGAACTGAATCGCATGACGCTGGAGACGGCGGCCAACATCGAAGGATTCGATCATGTCGAGGTCGCGGACAGGCAGATCGACGGCCCGTCCCCCGGCCAGTCGCTCAGGCTCCGGCTGTATTCGAGCGGCGATCCACCGGGCTTGCGGCCGGGCATTTTGTGGATCCACGGTGGCGGCTACATCCTGGGCTGTCCGGAGATGGACGAGCAGCTTCTTTGCCGCAAGGCCGATGAACTGGGCTGCCTGGTCGTGGCCGTCGATTACCGTCTGGCGCCCGAGCACCCTTATCCGGCGGCCCTGGACGACTGCGACGCGGCACTGGGATGGATTCTGGAGAACGCCGGCGAACTGGGCGTGGACACGAACACGCTCGTGCTGGGCGGGGCGAGCGCCGGCGGCGGCCTTGCGGCTGCGCTGGCCCTGCGCGCCAGGGACCAGAGGCCCGGCGCGATAGCCTTTCAGTGCCTGATCTATCCGATGCTCGACCATCGCACCGGCGGGTCGGCGTCGGAGGACGCCAGGGAATACTGGTTGTGGGGCGCCGACCACAACCGCTTCGCCTGGGCCGCATACCTGGGCCCAAACGACTTGACTCATGGCGTCTCGCCGTTGGCGTCACCCGCCGCCGCGCAGCGCCTTGACGGCCTGCCGCCAACCTATGTCTGTATCGGCGATCAGGACCTCTTCTACGAGGAAGATGTCGACTACGCGCGCCGGCTTCGCGACAGCGGAGTGGCGGTTGAGCTCGAAGTCGTCCCCGGGGCTCCGCACGGCTTTGATAAATTGCCTGCGCCCTTGTCCGAACAGTCCCTGCAGCGCCGTTTCAAGGCGCTCTCCCGGCACTTCTCGGCGCAAGCCTGAATCGTGGGAAAGATGCGCGATCTTCCGAACAACCGGCGGCTGTCGACCCTGCCGTTCCTGGTGGCGGTCCTGCTTGCCGGCTGCGGGGACGACGGCGGCCGGCCGTTCGAGGCGCGCCCGGTTATCGAGAATCCGGGCTGGCCTACGTACGCGGGCGCCGAAGGGGGCACGCGCTACTCGCCGCTGAACCAGATCAACCGCTCCAACGTTGAGGACCTGGAAATCGCATGGATTTACCACACCGGTCACCTCGAACGAGCGCCGCATCTATACGGAGCCGTGGGGTTTCAGACGACCCCGATACTCTTGCCGGAGGAGGCAGGGGGCCATCTGGTGCTGTGCGATCCGCTCAATCGGATCATCGCGCTGGATCCGGCGACCGGGAAGGAGCGGTGGGAGTTTGATCCCACGATTGATCTAACCCCCTATGCCGGGCGTTTCAATTGCCGCGGCGTGACCTACTGGCGCGATCCGGAGGCCGCCGGGGCGGACGCTTGCGCGCACCGTCTCATTCTGGCCACCAACGATCGCCGCCTCGTCGCCGTCGATGCGCGCAACGGCGAGCCGTGCGCGGGATTCGGCGAAGGCGGATTTGTCGACGTCACGCCGATCATTCTCGAATTGCAGCCGGCCAACCAGTTCCTCACGATGCAGCTGAACTCGCCGGCCGCGGTGGTCAACGGCGTTATCGTCGTCGGCGGGACCGCCGACAAGTTCAGGGACGCCAGCTCCATGAACGGCGCAGTGCGCGCGTTCAGCGCCCGCACCGGCGAGCATCTGTGGACGTTCGACACGCTGATCCGAGAGCCGACGGACGACCCGGAGAGCAGCGCCTGGCACGTGGGCGGCGCCAACGCCTGGATCAATTTTTCCTGGGACAGCGAGCACGACCTCGTGTTCATTCCCACGGCCAGTCCCGCGCCAAATTTCTACGGAGGCAAGCGCCCTGGAGATAACCTCTACGCCAATTCCGTCATCGTGCTGCGCGCCGCCACCGGGGAACTGGTCTGGCACTACCAGGTCCTGCATCACGACCTGTGGGACTGGGACCTGCCCACCAACCCCATTCTGGCGGAGATCAGCCGCGATGGTGAGAAGATCCCGGTTGCCATGCAACTGACCAAGCAGGGCATGATCTTCACCTTCCACCGCTATACGGGCGAGCCTTTCTTCGAGATCGAGGAGCGTCCGGTCCCCACGGACGGCTTGCCGGAGGACGACGTTTCGCCCACCCAGCCGTTTCCGGTCAAACCGCCGCCGCTGGTGAAGCACGGGATCGGGCCGGAGGATGCCTGGGGGCTTACGCCCTACGACCGGAACAAGTGCCGCGAACTGATCGAGTCGATGCGCTACGGCCCGATTTACACACCGCCCACCACGGAGTCCACGCTGATGATGCCGAACGTGGGCGGAGGCATGAACTGGGGTGGCGGCGCCTTCGATCCCGCCAGCAATATTCTCGTTACGCCGGTGGGTCAATCTCCTTACAGGCTCCGCCTGATTCCCAACGAGGAGATCGACCCGGTAGCGGGCAGGCTGCCGACGGCCGGCCTGCCGATCGGTCCGCCCGGATACATTGAAGGCACCGACTACGGTCTGGAGCAGGGCCCGTTGTTTTCGCCCTTCATGATGCCGTGCACGGCGCCGCCCTGGGCCAAGCTCGTTGCAGTCGACATGGCCGCGGGCGAGATACTGTGGGAACAGCCGCTGGGATTGGTCGACAAGCTGGCGCCGGTGCCCATACCATTTCGCTGGGGCACGCCGTACGCCGGTGGACCGATCGCAACCGGGGGCGGCCTGGTCTTTATCGGCGCGACCGCCGATGAGCGCTTCCGCGCCTACGACACCGAGACCGGCGAGCTGCTGTGGGAGTTCGAAGGCCCCACGTCCGCCAACGCCACGCCCATGACCTACATGGCCGGCGGCAGGCAATACGTGGTGGTCGCGACCGGCGGTCACAACTGGGTCTATCCGTACAAGAAAGGCGATTCGGTCGTGGCCTACAGCCTCCCCGGGGGCGAGGGCGTCTCGCCCCGGAGCGAGGGCGTCCCGCCCTCAGAATGAAGAAACCCGCATGAAAGCGGAATTCTGGCTCAACAAGTGGAAGCTGAACGAGATCGGATTCCACCAGGAAACCACCAACGAGGCCTTGCAGGCGCACTGGCCGTCGGTGCGTGTGCCGGCAGGCGGCAGCGTCCTGGTTCCCTTGTGCGGCAAGTCGCTGGACATGTGCTGGCTGGCGGAGCAGGGGCACGCGGTAATCGGCATTGAGGTGAGCGCGCTGGCTTGCGAAGCGTTTTTCAACGGGCAGGGGCTTGAGCCGCGCATCGAAGCAACGGGACAGCTGCTCAGCATGAGCGCCGGGGCTTACCGCCTCCTGCAAGGTGATTTCTTCGAGTCGACCGTTGCGGACATTGGTGCGGCCGACGCGTTCTACGACCGGGCCGCGCTGGTGGCCATGCCGCCCGACATGCAGCCGGCCTACGTCCGCCAACTGATCAGCCTGTTGCCTCCCGGCACTGCGGGCATCGTGAACTGCGTCGAGTATCCGCCGGATGCCATGGCAGGCCCGCCGTTTTCCATCGACGAGGCCCGCTTGCGCCACCTGCTGGAGCCGTATTGCCGGGTGGAAAGGTGCGCAAGCAGGGAAGTCGAGACCCTGGGTTCCGGGTTGAAGGAGCGCGGCCTGGCGGGCCTGACGGAAACGGTCTACCGGGCCCGCGTCAATCCGTAACGACGTCCCGCCGGTTCAGCGCTGCGCCGCCAGCAGCGTGTCGCCGGGATAGCTGATCTCGTACCGGTGCACGATACGCCAGCGCTCTCCGGGTTCAAGCTGCCTGCGCCAGGCGATCACGCCGGGCCGCTCCTCCAGGTCCGTGCTGTCGGGCGAAGTGGCGCCGCGCGGCACGTTGACCTCGATCCGCTCGTCCCGGGATACGGGGTAATAGTCGAGCACTTCGATATCGGTGGGAGTCGCGTGGCGATTGACAATCTCGAACAGGAAGTCCGTCAATTCGGTCGTTCGGCTGGACAGGATTCCCTGACTGCTTTTCTCCCCGCCCTGGTCGATCGCGAGCACGCCGATCCTGCGGTCCGGTCCCATGGGCAGCACGGTTGCGGACCCCGGCAGCAGTTCAGGGAAGCTGGAGCGTCCCACGTAGGCGCCGTCGATAAACACCCTCATCGTCCCGGCAACAAGCGGCTGGTCGCTTTCATTGCTGATCCTTGCGGTCAGGAAGGCTTCGGCGCTCTGCCGCGGGGTAACGCGCGTCACGAGCGCGGCCCGATGGCCGTATTCGGCGAGCGGCACGGCATGCGCCTGGTCGGCGCTGTTGGAAATGCTCGTCCGCTCAGGGGGTCTGTAGGAAACCGTATGCCTGTTCTGCCCGCTGCGTGCGTCCGCCCGCGCGACTGAATCCGTCGCGGACAGGTCCGGGCCAAGGGCCATGGTCCGGGAAAGCATTCTTTCTTCCGAATCCGCCCAGGGCACGGGTTCGTAAACGTCCAGGAACCGGCTGTCCTGCTCGGGCGCCTTCATCCGACCGCTCGGGTTCGAGGTCGACAGGACCAGTTGCACATCCCGCCACTCTTCCTCCGTGCCTTGCCGGACGCGGGCCTCGTGGGTAAGCCTGAGCGTATTCCCGCGGGTGTCGAGGTAGGCGCTGTAGCCGGACTCCCAACTCGCATCGGACTGAAGATAATGCACCCGAATATCCGTATCCAGGGCGTGGGCGGCATGCAGGAGGACCGACAGGCGGGCCGATGCCGGATTACGGCCGCGCAAGTCACGCAGTTGTCGTTCCAGCACCGACAGGTTTTCCTCCAGTTGCCTGCGATCGATGCGGGCTCCGCGAATCCGGCTCCGGGCCCCGGCCGCGCCTTCGCCGAGCATGTCCAGCGCCTCGCGCCAGGAACCGATATCGACCTGACCGCCGGCCGCCTTGAGGCGCTCGGCGCTGGCGCTGTCCCGTGCTATTCCTTTCAGGAACTCAAGTTGCAGTTCGGCGGTAGCGATGTCGTCGTCTATTACGAAAATCTGATGCTCCGTTACCGCGATTTCGTTCGCGAGGCGGCCAATCTCGGCGTTGTACGCGTCGCGCTGCCGGACAAGGTCCATTTCGACGGCGCGCACCTCGACATCGCCGCTGGCGGAGTCGACCTGCACACCCTGCAGGCTGATACCGCCCGGCAGTCCGGTCAGCGCCACCCGGTTCGGGCCTTTTGCAAGCCGTACCCGGGCCAGCCTCGTAACGCGTGCGCCCTGCGGGTACACCGTTACCGCATCGATGGAGGAGTCGATCTCTTCGATCGCTCGCGCTTCCAGGGATACTGCCGCCAGCGCGACAGCAGCGAATACCACGATTCTCAGGGCCATATGAGGTTCTCCCGCTTTGAGTTGCCTGGTGCCGATAATGGGATGCGGGAGAGGCCGGAAAGCGTTGCGCGGGAGCCGGTGGACGGTTCGCGCCGTGCGCTGCCATCGGGCGCTGCGAAGTACAATGAATCGGCCCCATACATTCAAGAACCGTAATGAAGAAAGTACTTGTAATCCGCAATGTCAGCTACGAAACCGAGGGGCTGCTGGAATCGCTCCTTCGTGATGAAGGCCTGGTGCTCGATATCGTCGATTTCCAGCAGGACCCCTCCGCCGAACCGCTACTTGACGGTTATGCGGGCGTGGTTGTCATGGGCGGTCCGATGGGCGCCAAAGATACGGATCGTTTCCCGTACCTGCTGCAGGTGGAGCGCCTTTGCTCCGAAGCCATGGAACGATCCGTGCCCCTGGTGGGCGTCTGCCTCGGCGCGCAGATCATGGCCAAGGTCCTGGGCAGCGACGTGTATCCCAATCCGGTGCGCGAAGTAGGGTGGTATGACCTGACGACCGCGGAGGGCGCCGGCAGCGACGCGCTGTTTTCGGAACTGGAACCGCACGAGGTGGTCCTGCAGTGGCACGGCGACACCTTCGATCTGCCGAAGGACGCCGTTTTGCTGGCGTCGTCGCCGGATTGCGTCAACCAGGCATTTCGTTACGGCGAAAACGGCTACGCGGTGCAGTTTCACCTCGAAATCCTGGAATCGATGATCAGGGAATGGGTCCGGCGGGACGCCGCGCGCGGTTGGCTGAGCGAGGAAGGGCGCATCAGCGCCCCACGCATTCTTGCCGACACGGACACCTACATGAGCCGCTCGGAAGAACTGGGCCGGCGTGTCTATACGTGTTTTGCCCGCATGATCGCCGCCTGAGACCGGCCGGGGCGGGGTCATGCACGTTCTGATCGTCGGGTGCGGCGTCATCGGCGTCAGTACTGCCTGGTATCTCGCCCGGGGCGGCGCCACGGTTACGGTCGTGGAGCGCAGGGAGGGTCCGTCCCTGGAGACCAGCTTCGCCAATGGCAGCATGCTTACTCCGAGTCTTTCCGCACCCTGGAATTCACCGGGCGTGTGGCTGACGGTTCTCAAGTATCTCGGCCGCGAGGAGGCGGCGCTGCTGGTCCGGCTGGCCGCATTCCCCGCACTGTTGGCCTGGAGCTACCGGTTTCTGCGGAACAGCCGGCCCGACCGCCACGAGGTCAGCTTTAGAAAGAATCTTAAACTATGTAATTATTCCATTGAAATAATGGCGGAAATACGTTCCGAAACCGCTATCGAATACGAGGCTGCCCTGGCCGGCGTCATGGAAGTCTGCCGGGATGAGGCGGCAATGAGACGCGGGCGGGAGCATTCCGCCACACTCGCGACCCACCGGGTGCCGGTGGAGGAATTGGGCGCCGAGGCGGTGGTGGATATGGAACCGGCCCTGGAGGCGATTCAGCATGAACTGGCCGGCGGATTCTTTTATCCGGCCGATGAAGTAGGGGACGCCTACAAGTTCAGTTGCCGTCTGCAAGCGCAGGCGGAACGCCGTGGCGCCACCTTCCGCTTCGGTGAATCGGTGGAGCGTTTGCTGACGCACGGTGGGCGCTTGCGGGGTGTACGCTTGCGCGGTGGCGAGGAGATCGAAGCCGATCAGATCGTGGTGGCCGCCGGCAGCTATACGCCGGGGCTGGTGCGGCCCCTGGGCGTTCGCGTGCCGGTTTGTCCGGCCAAGGGTTACTCGCTCACCGCGCCCATGCCGGAAGGATTGCCCGTACCGGGTCACGCAGTGCTGGACGACCGTTACAAGGCCGGCGTAGTGCCGCTGGGCGGCCGTCGGATCCGGGTCGGGGGAACGGTGGAGTTCACCGGCTTCAACCTGGAGCTTTCGTCCAGGCGCGTAGCGAACCTTCGCAGGCTGCTGGCCGGCGTGCTGCCCCGGCACGCCGAGCGTATTCCCGTTGAAGAAATGCGGCCCTGGTGCGGCCTTCGCCCGGCCTCGCCCGATGGCGTGCCCATCCTGGGCGCCGGCGGCGTGGACGGATTGTCCCTGGCGACCGGGCATGGCCACCTGGGCTGGTCGATGGCGGCGGGAACGGGCAAGGCGCTGGCGCAGCAACTGCTGGGCGGGCGCCGGGATTTTCCGCTCGCCGGATATGAACTGTCGAGGTTCGGCTAGGAGGTACGATACTGGTGTCGCGCAAACTGGATCGCTGCTACAACCTTGAGGACCTGCGCAAGCGGGCGCGCAAACGCCTGCCTTCGCCCATGTATCACTACATGCGCGGAGGCGCCGACGACGAGTGGTCGCTCAACAACAACACCGCGGCATTCGACCGCTACGAACTGCTCCCGCGCTACCTGGTCAACGTCGAGAAGATCGACGCCGGGGTCACCGTGCTGGGCCAGGAGCTCGAGTGGCCGCTGTTCCTCTCGCCCACCGGGATGTCGCGCATCTTTCACCACGAAGGCGAGATCGGCGCGGCCAGGGCGGCGCACCGCTCGGGCACGATGTATTCGCTGTCCACCCTGGGTTCGACGAGCATCGAGGACGTGGCGGCGGCCAGCGACGGGCCGCGGATGTTCCAGATCTACGTGCTGAGGGACCCGGGACTGAACCGGGAGTTCATCGAGCGCTGCAGGGAAGCGAAGTATTCCGCGCTGTGCCTCACGGTGGACGTGCCCGTGGGCGGCAATCGCGAACGGGATTTCCACACGGGCATGACGGTGCCGCCGAAGCTGACCTTCATGAGCAAGCTCGACGTGGCGCGGCACGTGAGTTGGACGTATCGCTACCTCACCTCGGGCGAGGCCGAAATGGCCAATTTCGCCCACCGCATACGCGATACGGAGGACACCAACCTGATGGGCTATGTCGGGCGTCAGTTCGACATGACGGTGGACTGGGACGACGCCGCGCGGATGATCGAACAATGGGGCGGGCCCTTTGCCATCAAGGGGGTGATGTGCGCGGAGGACGCGCGCCGCTCGGTGGAGGCGGGCGCCAGCGCGGTCATGCTGTCGAATCACGGCGGGCGGCAGCTGGACGGCGCGCCCGCTCCGGTCGATCTGGTGCGCGAGGTCCGCGACGCCATCGGCGACGCCGCGGAGGTGATCGTTGACGGCGGAGTGCGGCGGGGAACGCACGTACTGAAAGCCCTGGCGCTGGGCGCGACCGCCTGTTCCACCGGCCGCGGCTATCTGTATGGCCTGGGGGCGGGCGGCGAGGCCGGCGTGGACCGGGCCCTGAAAATTCTTCGTGACGAGGTGGAGAGAGATCTGGCCCTGCTGGGCTGTGTGCGCGCCCGCGATCTCGACGGGCGTTTCGTGCGGGAGGTCGGACATCAAGGAGCAAGGAAATGACTGTTCAAGACCCCCCCTCACTTGCCGAGATTCGCGCCTACCGGGACGTTGTCAGAGACCGTATCGTGCGCACGCCCGTGCATGAATGGCGCGGCACGGAAGTCGCCAGACGCGCGCCGGACATGCGCATTTCGATCAAGTTCGAGCTGTTGCAGATGACCGGCACTTTCAAGGCCAGGGGCGCGCTGGCCTGGATGCTTTCCCTGCCAAAGGAAAAGATTCGGAAGGGCGTTACGGCCGTCAGCGCCGGCAATCACGCCGTTGCGGTTTCCTGGGCGGCCCATGTGATGGGCGCGCCGGCCCACGTCGTGATCATTTCTCCGGCCAACCCGGCGCGGATCCGGCAGGCTAGGGCCTGGGGCGCGAAAGTGGAACTGATCGACAACGCGGAGGCCGCCTTTCAGCGGGTCCTGAACATCGAGAAGGAGGATGGCAAGACGCTGGTCCATCCGTTTGAGGGACGTTCTATCACTATCGGCACGGGCGCCCTGGGAATGGAGTGGCTGGAACAGGCGCCGGATCTGGACGCGCTCGTGATCCCGATCGGGGGAGGAGGGCTGATCGCCGGCGTCGGTGCGGCGGTCAAGCAAATTCGTCCGGAGATTTCCGTATACGGGGCCGAGCCGTTCGGGGCGGACTCGATGTTCCAGAGCCTTTCCAGCGAGAAGCCGGTTCAGGCGAAGCGTGTCGATTCGATCGCCGACAGCCTGCGGGCGCCCAATGCCCGCGAATACAGTTTCGCGCTGGCCAGCCGCCACATGGACGATCTCGGCCGGGTCGGCGACGACGACATTCGCGACGCGATGCGGTTGATCCTGCAGGAACTGAAGATGATGGTGGAACCCGCCTGCGCGACCGCGACTGCCGCAGCCCTCGGCCCGTTGCGCGAACGCCTGGAGGGCAGGCACGTGGGCGTGCTGCTGTGCGGATCCAACATCGACCTCGCCACCTTCAGCCGGCTGATCAACTGACTCAGGGCGGGGCCGCTTCGATCCCGCCGTTCAGAAATTGAGGGCGAGGGTGCGCGGTTGACCGAATGAGGGCAGGCTGATGAGGTGCAGTTGTCCCGGACCGAATTCCGCCAGGTTGAGTGCGGCGGGGTCCCATTCGGCCAACAGCGCGGACGCCAGGGTGGTGCCCGCCACGATGATCACGATTTTTCCGCGGTGCTGCCTGGCCAGCCCGCGCGCGAAGGCGGCGGGGTCCTCGATCAGCACGTCCGTAATGGGCTGCCCAAGGCTTTCGGAAAGCGCACGGACCGTCTCGCGCTCCGGTTCACCGCCGGCACTGAAGATGCCGGCCAGCAGATCGGGGGCGGCCAGGTTGCCCGCAAGCCGGCCCAGCGCTTCGGCGCGCGATCGCCCCGCGTTGCTGAGCGAAGCGGAGTCGCTGTCCTGACGCTCGGCGGACGTCAGCAGGAGGACCGTAGTCGTGGACTCGCTGCCCTGAAGTTGCCAGACAAGGATCAGCACGCCCGCCAGGAAAACGGCCGCCAGCAGGTTTCGGTAGCGCGGGCGCATCAGTTCGCGCTTAGGGCGGCAAGCGACATGGCCTCGATAGTACTACTGCGATCTGCGTAAAATAAAGGCTGTTGCCGATACCCTTTCGCGCATGTGAGGCGAGTGACACGTGGACCTGTTCAGCTTTTTCTTCGACAACGTGGGTGCGCTGTTCGCGCTCGCCTTCGTGCTGTTCAACCTGGCTGCCTGGGTGATGAGGCGCGTCCGGCAAAAGCGCCAGCAGGAACGGTACGGACACTATCCGCCGGCGGTGCGGTCGGGCCGGCTGAATTACGACGAGTACAGAAAGCGACGCGACGACTGATTGGCGCATCAAATGCCTAAAGGGCCCGGGGCCATGCCGGTGGTATGCTAGTTTGAAATGTGAGGGTCGACCTACTGTAATGAAAGCAACAGTGCGTATTTCAGGCTTTTTTGTGGCGCTCTCCGCAGTGCTGGTTCTGGCGAATTGCCAGACCACCGGAGGCGTTTCGTCTCCGTCCGGCGGCCCCCCGGTTTCGATGCCTTCACCCAGCGGCAGCTCGGGTTCCTCCGGGGGCTCGCAGGGTTCCATGGGCGGTTCCCAAGGTTCCATGGGCGGTTCGCAAGGCTCCATGGGCGGTTCGCAAGGCTCCATGGGCGGTTCGCAAGGCTCCATGGGTTCGTCCGGCGGTTCTCGCGGGTCGATGGGGGGCTCCATGGGCTCTTCCGGCGGTTCTCGCGGTTCCACGGGCGGTTCGCAGGGCTCCATGGGCGGATCGATGGGTTCAACCGGTGGATCACGTGGTTCCATGGGCGGGTCGATGGGTTCTGCAGGTGGCTCGATGGGCTCCATGGGCGGCTCCACGGGAACACCAGGCGGTTCTCGCGGTTCGATGGGATCGCAAGGCGGCACCCAGGGTTCGATGGGTTCCACGGGAGGCGCCAGCGGTTCGGCCGGCGGGCCTTCAGGCCGGCCGGGCGGTTCCGGAGGACAGCAGGCCGGTTCCACGGGAGTCGGCGGTGGCTTCGGAGGCGGGCAGGGCAGCGAGCCCGGCGGCAGAGGAGGTGCAGGCGGCACCCAGGGCTCGGGCGACCTCGATGGAATCCTGCGTGAATCCATGGAGGGTTACGACCGCGAAATTGCCCGTGAGCGCGGCGCCATGGCGTCGGCCGGGCAGGGTTCCGCCGCCGGTTCCGGAGGCGCGGGCGGAATGATCGGCGAGCCGGGCGGCTCCGGCGGGGCGATGGTGACCATTCCCAACGCCGCCGGCGGAGGCATTGGCGGTAGCGGTCAGGGCCCGGGCAGCGAATCGGCCGGCAGCAACGCAGGCGGAAGCAGCACCGGAAGCGGCGGCGGCTCCGGCGGGGGCGAAGGACAAGGCGGGCCGCTCGAAGACGGTACGGCGGGCGAGCAGCCGGAGACGAAGATTGAAATTCCGGAAGACATTCAGGAGGCTACCGGCAAGGAGGACCAGGTGGCGCGGCAGATCCGCGAAGCGGCGGAGCAGGAAGAAGACCCCCGCATACGCGAGGCATTGTGGGACGAATATCGCAAGCACATGGGGCTGAAAACAAGATGAACCGGTTGATCACGACTCTCGGCCTGGCTGCCTGCATCATTGTGCTGGGCGCCTGCACGTCCGCGCGCGAGGTCCAGTACACCCAGGTGGGGCTGCAGCGGGCGGAGGCCGAAATTGCACCGGAATCCCTGCTGAACGTGGGCATCCTGGTGTTTGATGCGGGGCTGCCCGAAGGCGCGAGCGACCAGGAACTCAACGACCGTTTCATCTTTCCCGAGATTCGCCGCGCCGAGGCGCGCTTCATGCCATACCACCTCAAGAACACGCTTGAGACTACCGGCTATTGGGGGGCGGTAAGCGTCCTTCCCGAATACAGCCCGGTTGCGGATGTCGTGATTTCGGGCCGGATCGACCAATCGGACGGCTACAGCGCGCAACTGCGTGTCGGCGCCTGGGACTCTTCCGGCCGGCAGTGGTTCGAAAACAACTATGAGATGCTGGTCGCGGAGCAGGCCTACATTCGCAACACCGGTCCCGGCCAGGACCCGTACCAGAACATCTATAACCGGATCGCCAATGACCTGCTGCAGGCGCGCGCGCAGTTGAGTTCCGGCGATTTGCAGCGCGTGCGCGAGATCAGCGATCTGCGCTACGGACAGAGCCTGGTGCCGCAAGCCTTCAGCGGTTACCTGGAAGAGACCGGCAAGGGCCAGTATGAAGTCAGGCGCCTGCCGGCTGCTGACGAGCCCATGGTCAGTCGCATGCGCGAAGTGCGCGAACGGGAGTACGCGCTGATCGACGCCGTCAACGAGCATTACGCCAACCTCTACTACGGTCTGGACCGGCCCTATACGGACTGGCGGCGGATGGCCCGTGAAGGCCGCCTGAGCTACGAGGAGATGCGCAGGTCTGCGAACACGCGCATGCTGCTCGGAGTCCTCGGGATTCTCGGCGCGGTTGCATACGAGGCCAGCGGTGGCGACAACATGGGCGTGACCGGCACCATGATCCAGGGCGGCTTCATGGGAATACAGGGGAGCCTGAGCCGGCGCGAGGAAGCCAGGATGCACGCCGAGGCGCTGCGTGAGGTGGGCGAGTCCTTTGATGCCGAGGCCGAACCCATGGTAGTGGAACTCGAAGGCCAGACTCGCCGCTTGACCGGCTCCGCCGAGGAAAGGTTTCGCGAATGGCGCCGCCTGTTGCGGGAAATCTACGCCCGTGAGACCGGCGATCTTGAAACGCCGGGTGTGCAAGAGCCTGAGGGCACGTCCCTGCCGCGCTCCTGAAACGGACTCGAGAACGCCCCGTGCCCGGCGACTCGATGACCCGAAGAAAACAAGGCGAGATGCTGGCAACCCGGTTTCGGCTGGTGCGCCCGTTGGGCTCCGGCGGACTGGGCGAGGTCTGGCTTGCGGAAGATGTGCGTGAAGGCCGTGAGCGGGCCCTGAAGTTGCTGGCGGACGAACATGCACGGCATCCGGCCCATATCGATCGCTTCCGGCGCGAATTCTCCGTCGCCCAGTCGCTGGTCCACCCGGCCATCGTGCGTCCGGATGAGTTCCTGTCCGACGGCAACAGCCATTTCTTCACGATGCCCGTGCTGCCGGGCGGCCATGTCGGAGAGCGGTCCGGCGAACCCTGGAGCGCCGCCGCAAGGTGCCTGCTGCCGGTTTGCGACGCCCTGGCGTATGCGCACCGCAAAGGCGTGGTACATGGCGATATCAAGCCGCAGAACATTCTGCTGGACGAGTCCGGCGCGGCCTGCCTGACGGACTTCGGCGCGGCCGAGCTGCCGGACGCAGCCGATAACGGTCGGGGCCGGCGTTCCGGAGGTTCGCTGGCCTATATGAGCCCGCAACGGCTTGAGGGCCGCCCGGCGCGGGTCAGCGATGACGTGTATGGGCTGGGCTGCGTCGTCTACGAGTTGTTGTGCGGCTTTCCGCCATTCGCGCCGGATATCAGCGAAGAGGCCATTCGCAGCGCGGAACTGGCGCCCCCCGCCGCCCCCGCGGGGCAGCCGCAACTTCCCGACGAGCTGGCCGAACTGGTTGGCGCGATGCTGGCGCGCGACGAGGACTCACGGCCGGTGACCATGCAGGCTGTGCGAACCGCCCTGGACGAAATACTGGCGGATTCCGCCACCACCGAAGCCCCGTCACAGGCCGCCGCCATTGTCGCGAGGGCGCGCGCCAGCGCCCACGCCGACGACGGAGCGCCCCCGCCGGCGCTGCAACGCAGTTCCGGAGTGCCCGTGTGGGTGGCCTACGCATTGGGAGGCCTTCTGCTGGCGGCGGCAGCGGTCCTGTTCTTCGTTTTGCCGCGCTTCGCCGAGGAGCGCGCAAGCCGGCGCCCACCTCCCGAGCGTATTGTTCAGCAGGCGGAGGCGCCCCGCCAGGACATGCAGCTGTTGAGAATGCAGCGCGATGCGGCCGATGCGGCCATGGGCGACATGTTGCAGGACCGGAATTATCTGGCTTCCCTGCAGCCTTCCCTGTGGTCGGGCGGCGCCTGGGAACAGGCCATTGCCGAGGAGGAGAAGGGGGACGACTTCTATCGCCGGCGCGAGTATCCCGACGCGCAGGGCGCATACGGAAAAGCGGGTGCGATGCTGCGTGAGCTGCGCGAACAGGCGCCGGATATTGGCCGCGGGGCCCTGGAAGAAGCGCTGCAGGCCATCGAATCGGGCGATCAGGCCGCCGCCCTGGCGGAACTCGAAAAGGCCGGAATACTTCTCGGAGCGACCGATCCGGAAGTGCAATCCGCGTCCCGGCGGGCGGCCCGGGTGCCGGAAACCATGCAGGCCGTGGCCGAAGCGCGGGCCAGCGTGCGTGAAGGCGGCCTGGAGGAGCAGCGGACGGCCTGGCAGGCGGTGCTCCGGATCGACCCGGAACGGCAGTCCGCCCGCAGGGAGCTATCGGCGGTCAATGCACGGATCGATCGGCAATTGTTCAATTCGCGGATGTCGCGGGGACATGCCGCGCTTGGTGAGGGCGATGTCGAAGCGGCCCGGACCGCGTTCGAGGCCGCCGCGAAACAGCGTCCGAACGATCCCGGGCCGGTCGAGGCCCTTGCCGCGCTGGAACTGGAGGAACGCGGGCAGCGGCTGGCGCAACTCCAGGCGGCCGCAATGGCGGGGAGGTTCGCGGAAGACTGGCCCAGGGCGGCCGTGAATTACCGCGGCATGCTGGAGATCGACTCGAATATCGTCGCGGCGCAGCGCGGACTGGCGGAGTCGGAGCGGCGGGCGCGCCTGGACGACGCGCTGGAAAACACCATCGCCAATGCCCGGTCGCTGAACCGGGACGATGCCTGGCAAGACGGCAAGCGCCTGCTGGACGAAGCTGCGGCGATTCCCGATCGCGGTTCGCGGCTGGACGGGCAGATAGGACGTCTTGAGCAGGCCCTGACGGTGGCGGCCACGCCGGCGCCGGTGTGGCTGCGCTCCGACGGACTTACCGAGGTGACCATCTTTCACGTCGGCCGCCTGGGAAGTTTCGACAGTCGCATGCTTGAGCTCAGGCCCGGCGCCTACACCGCCGTAGGAACCCGCGACGGCTTCCGTGACGTGCGCCGCGAGTTCGTCGTGGCGCCGGAAGGACTGCCGGAACCGCTGGTTCTGATCTGCACGGACCCCATCTGAAGCGGGAAGCGTGAGACATGGCGCGTGACGTGATTCTCGTGCTGCCTGAAGGGGAGCGCAGACTGGCGGAGGAGGAGCTGCCTGTCCTGCTGGGCAGCGGCGCGGGCGCGCACATCCGCCTCCCCGGACCGGCCGGCGCGCCGCCGGCTGCCAGCATCAATCTCATTGACGACCGCGTTCTGGTGCAGTGCTATCCGGGTATTTCCGGCCTTTCACTGAACGGCGAGCCGATCAGCGGCGCCCGTTGGCTGGAGCAGGGCGACCGGCTTGCCATTGCCGGGGTCGAGGTAACGCTGGATTCGGTTTCTCCGGAAACGATGCGCCTGAATGTGAGCTACCTGGCGAGGGCATGGGACACGCGGCCGCCCGAACCGGCGGACGACGAAGACGCCCCGGCGGCGATTGCGGTTCGCAGGCCCGCCGGGGATTCGCGTTCCGCGCCGGCGCACAAGGGCCGCCTGTGGCTGCGCCTGGCGGCGGGCGTGGTCCTGGCGCTGCTGGGCGGCAGCGCCTTGTTCGTGTTCACCGCCGAAGGCGTGCTGATCGAAGTGGAGCCCGCCGACGTTGCCGTTGAAGTTGACGCTCTGCTGCCCACTCCGCACGTGGGGACCCGCTATCTACTCTGGAAAGGCAGGTACCGGGTGCGGGCGGAACGGGAGCGCTACTACCCGCTGGACGAAGAGATCGAGGTGCGGGGCGGGGGCGGTCAGGAGTTTCGCTTCGCCATGCGGCTCCTGCCCGGACGGGTGGTCGTGGATGCCGTCGCCGGCGCGGAGATCCGCATCGAGGGAATGGACGAGGTGTTTTCGCCCGGCGAGGAAATTTCGCTGGACCCGGGCACGTACGCCCTTAACGTCAGCGCGTCCCGCTACAAGGACATGGACGTTCCGCTGGCCGTGGAGGGCGGCGGCGGACTGGAACCGTTCACGGCCGAACTGGAGCCGGACTGGGCGGAGATCACGGCCGGCAGCGATCCGCCCGGGGCTGAATTGCGCTCGGAAGGACAGATCCTGGGGGTAACGCCGGCGACCGTGGAATTGCTGTCCGGCGAGCGCATGCTGTCGTTCTCAAGGCCGGGATTCGCCACGCATCGCGAACGGCTGACCGTGGTTGCGGGCTCGCCGCAGGTCCTGCCGACCATCCGCCTGCAACCTGCCGCCGGCGTGCTTCGGGTGCAGACCGATCCGCCCGGCGCCAGCATAACCGTGGATGGGGACTTTCGCGGAGGATCGCCTGCGACTGTTGAAGTGAGTCCGGACCGGGCGCACCGGGTCGTTGTGTCGCGGGCGGGCTACGAGTCGCAGGAGCGCACAGTGACGCTGGGGCGCGGCGCCGAGCAGTCCCTGAGCATTCGTCTCGAGCCGCGCCTGGGAACGATTCGCGTCTTGAGCCGCCCGCCCGGAGCGCAGGTCAGCGTCAACGGGCGGCCCGCGGGACGGACTCCGCTGGACCTGCAATTGCCCTCGACCGAGCAGCAGCTCGAATTCAGCCTGGAAGGCTACGTGGCGCAGTCGCGCGAGGTGGTGCCCCAGCCTGCCTATCCCCAGGAGGTGCAAGTCGAGCTCCTGACGCCCCAGCAGCAGATGCTGGCCGCCCAGCCCACCGAAATCGAAACCTCGCAAGGCGCGGCCATGATCATGCTGTTCCCCGGCGAGTTCGAAATGGGTTCGCAGCGCGGTTCGCAGGGATGGCGCAGCAACGAGGTGCGCCGCAGGATCAGGCTCACGAAACGCTACTACCTGGGCGTGAACGAAGTCACCAACCGGGAATTTCGCGCTTTCATTCCCAATCACACGTCCGGAGCGGAGCGCTTCCGATCGCTGGCGGCCGACAGCAGCCCCGCGGTGAACGTCGAATGGCAGGCCGCCGCGGCCTTCTGCAACTGGCTGAGTTCGCAGGAGAACCTGCCGCTTCAGTATCAGAGCCGCGCCGGCCGGCTGATTCCGGTAGATGAGCCGGGCACCGGCTACCGCCTGCCGACCGAAGCCGAGTGGGTCTGGGCGGCCCGCTACCGGGGCGGCGCCGGTAACTCGCGCTACCCCTGGGGCGAGCGCATGCCGCCTACGGCGCGCTCGGGCAACTACGCGGACCAGTCAGCCGGCAGCCTCGTTACCAACGTGCTGAGCGCCTACAACGACTACTTTCCCTTCACGGCCCCGGTCGGTTCGTTCCCGGCCAACTCGCTGGGCTTCCATGATCTCGGCGGCAACGTGGCCGAATGGACAGGCGATTACTATGGCACCGATACGCTTTATCCCGACTTCGAGGTGGACCCGCGCGGTCCGCAGGAAGGACGCTTTCACGTGATCCGCGGCTCGGGCTGGCTGCACGGCACGTTGCGCGAACTGCGCTGGGCCTTCCGCGATTTTGGCGCCGAAGAGCGGCTCGATGTAGGATTTCGACTGGCGCGCTACGCCGAATTGCAGGAACCGGAATGAAGAAGGTCATCGCAGTCGCCGCCGTAATCGGCCTGGCAGTGGGCCTGACCTGGGCCGCCGAACGGGTGGGCGGCTGGCTGGGGTTCGCTCAGCAGGACAGGATCGTGGAGGACGCCGAACCCGGCAACGAAAGCGCCTCCCCTGGGAGTGGGGGTGTCCCGTCCTCCAACGAAACTCCCCTCGATGCGCCCGCCCGGGGAGAAGACGAAGCCCCCGCACAGCAAGAACTTTCCGCCGAGGTCACTTCGATCGAGGACGACCTGGCCCGCATCGAGGAAGCGCTCGGCAGCGATGAGGTCCTGGAGGAGTTCACGCCGTCGGAGCCCCTGTCGGCGGACAATCCGGTAGTCTGGCCAACCGATATTTGAGCGGGCGAATGCCCGGTCAGGTGCGAAGACGGATCCGGTAGTCCAGGTCCAGCCTTTCCGCCAGAGCGCGCAAGCGCCGCTGGACGGTGTTCCCGACCAGGATGTGGGCGCCTTCGGGCGCCGTCAGCACGAGTTCTCCCGGTTTCCGTTGCAGTCGGAATTGCTCGAGGACGCTGACGGCCCCGCCGGAAATCGTGTAGGCGAGGCGCATGGCCAGCCCGATGCAGACTGCCCGGCGTTTTTCCCTCTTGTCGACGAGTTGGCCGAGGCCCAGGCGCTTCAAGGCCGGGGTAATGGCGGCGTGTCGCGATGCGACGGCCAGCCCGAGCATGATCCGCTCGCGGTGATCGGCGCCGGTCAACGGCATCCGCAATATACGCAGGAACACCTGTTCGGCCCGGTAGTCGGGATGTTCGGACCAGCCGATGTCGGACAGGTGACAGGCAGCCAGCCTGAGCTTGTCCGGCACGACTCCTTCCAGCGCCGGCGCGATCCAGCCGGCCAGCAAGTCGCCCCCCGAACCTCCTCGGCCCATGCGGCGGGCTGCGCTCTCGCATAGCCAAAGCAGCGGGTCTATCTGCTGTTCGAGCGGAGTCAGGGCTTCGTACAGGCAGCCTTCGCGCAGGCCGTTGGCGGAGAACACGACCCGCTCGGCGCCGCTGCGTTCCAGCAGGCATTCCAGGGCGACCGCCGCAAAGGGCAGGGATTCCAGGCGGTCGGCCCGCAGTCCCTTGGCCGATTCCAGGCGCGGGCGGGGCCAGCCGGCCAGCATCGCGCAGAATTCCGAAGCGTCGCGGGCTTCCAGCGCATAGTGATGTATGACATGCAGGGGGTAGCCCGATTCGTCCATGTGGATCCGGGCCAACGCCCGCCAGGAGCCTCCCACCAGGTATAGAGACTGCCGCTGCGCCCGCGGCAGCCAGTCGAGCCCGTCAAGCTGGTCCCCAATGGCCTCTCGGCTTTCCCCAATAGGCTCCTCGCCGTTTCCGCGCACCGTGCCCAGCGGCAGCGATACGCGCTCGGCCACGCTCCCGTTGTCGAGAAGCGTCAGTTCCAGGCTGGCGCCGCCGAGATCGGCCGCAACGCCGCTCGCCCCGGGAATTGCGCTGAGGACTCCGCCGGCTGAAACTTCGGCTTCCCGGTCTCCCGTCAGCAAGCGGACGTCCAGGCCGCATTCGTTGCGCACGGTCTCGAGGAACTCCGGTCCGTTGCTTGCCTCCCGGACGGCCGCGGTCGCTACCGCCTGTACATCGAGAACCCCCATTTGCGGGCACAGTCGGGCGAACCGGTGCAGGCTTTCCAGGGCCATCCCGATGCCGTCTTCGGACATTCTTCCGGTCCGGTCCAGCCCGCGGCCCAGACCGCACAGTACCTTTTCGTTGAATATCGGCAAGGGCGCCCGCCCGCCGTTCTCGTAGACCACCAGGCGCACGGAGTTCGAGCCTATGTCGATCACGGCTACCGGCGCCTCGCTTGGGGTCGCGGGGCTGGTTCGCAATACGCCCGGCACGGGAGCTTAGACGGCAGCTTTGACCAGGGTCGGGCGGGGTTTGTCTTCCGCGGAAGCGGAGTCCCCGGTCTCTGGAAACAGTTCGCCGGGCATGGCCGGCTGCGACTCCCGCAGGGCGCTGCCCCGGCCGGAAAGGCTGGGGTTGGTCATGAACCAGGTATGGGCGCTGAAATCGCCGGATTGATGATCCAGGCGGCGGTAAGCGCCGTCCGGTCCGAGTTGCCAGCTCTGCATCACGTCGAAGCGATTCGCCATCAGGACCTGCTCCACGAGTTGCCGCTTGACCGTCTCGTTCTCGATCGGCACCAGCGTCTCCACGCGATGGTGCAGGTTGCGGGGCATCCAGTCGGCGGACGATACGAAAACCTTGCTGTCGGTGGAGGGAAGCTGGTGGCCGGCGCCGAAACACATGACACGGGAGTGTTCCAGGAACCTGCCGACCATGCTGCGCACCTGGATGTTCTCCGACATGCCGGGCACGCCCGGGCGCAGGCAGCAAATGCCCCGGACGTAGAGTTCGATCCGCACGCCGGCCTGGCTCGCCCGGTAGAGGCAGTCGATGATATCCGGGTCAACGAGCGAGTTGAGTTTGGCCCAGATCTCCGCCGGGCGCCCGGCGCGGGCATGGGCGACTTCATCCTCGATCAGTTCGACCAGACTGCTTTTCATTTGCGCGGGCGCGTAAACCAGCTTTTCCATGTCCTCCGGAGTCGCGTAGCCCGTCATGTAATTGAACAGGCGCGCGGTGTCGCGCCCCAGGGCCGCGTCGCAGGTGAAGAAGCTCAGGTCCGAATAAACGCGCGCGTTGATGGGATGGTAGTTGCCGGTGCCGAAATGCGTATAGGTACGCAGCTCTCCCGCTTCTCTGCGCACCACCAGCGATACCTTGGCGTGGGTCTTGAGTTCCATGAAGCCGTACACCACCTGCACGCCGGCGCGCTCCATCTCGCGCGCCCAGCGGATGTTCGCGGCCTCGTCGAAACGCGCCCGAAGCTCGACCATGGCGGTGACCAGCTTGCCGGCCTCGGCGGCGGCGATCAGCGCCTCGACGATGGGCGAGTCCTCGGAGGTGCGGTACAGGGTCTGCTTGATCGCCACGACCGCCGGGTCTTCGGTGGCGCGGCGCAGGAATTGCACGACCACGTCGAAACTCTCGTACGGATGCTGCACCACGAAGTCCTTGGCGCGAATGGCGGCGAGGATGTCACCGCCGTATTCGCGGACCCGTTCGGGGAAGCGCACATTGAGCGGCTCGTGCTGCAGGTCGGGGCGCTGGTCCGTGACGATCTGATTGATGTCCGCCAGGCCCAGCATGCCGTCGATATTGAACACATGCGCGTGCGAGGCATCGAACGCCTTGAGCACGAACCGGCGGAAGTTCTTCGGCATGCCGGCCGCCACCTCTACCCGGATGACGTTGCCCCGGCGCCGCCGCAGCAGGGCGGACTCGAAGGTCCGCACCAGGTCCTCGGCTTCCTCGTCGATTTCCAGATCGCTGTCACGGCTGATGCGGAAAATACCGTGGCCGAGGATCTTCATGCCGGGGAACAGCAGCCTGAAGTTGCGGGCGATGATTTCCTCGACGGCGACGAAGCGCAGGGCCTTGCCGGGCACCCGCACGAACCGCTCGATCTGGGGCGGGACCAGCACCAGGCCGTTGATCTCGTGCTTGTCCGCGGGCCGCATCAGCCGCAGCACGTACACGAGGCAGCCGGTCTGGATGAAGGGGAAGGGGTGCGCCGTATCGACCGCCTGCGGGGTCAGCACCGGAAACAACTGGTTCTCGAACCATCGTGAAAGCCACTCGCGGGCCCGCTGGCCCAGTTCCTCGGGGCTTACCACCGACACTCCGGCGTCGCGGCATTCGGCCAGCAACTGCGAGCTGCGCCTGGATTGGGCCTTGAGGAGCTTCTTTACCCGTTCGCGTATGGCTTCGAGCTGTTCGCCGGGGGTCAGTCCGTCATCGCTGGTCTTGGTGACGCCCGCCGCCACCTGGGCCATGAGGCCGGCCGCCCGCACCATGTAGAACTCGTCGAGGTTGCTGGCGGATATGGACAGGAACCGCACGCGCTCCAGCAGCGGGTGGTTCTCGTTGCCGGCTTCCTCCAGCACCCGCGTGTTGAATTCCAGCCAGGACAGCTCGCGGTTGATCAGGCGGCCGGCGACGCGCTCGGCCTCGCTCAGCGCCCGCGGCTTGCCGGACGCAGGCGTCATTCGGGTGTTCCCGGATGGCGTGGAATGTGCCTCATGATCGGAGTAGCATACAGGAGTCATGAACAATTCCTGGAAAGGAGGGCGTGTCGCCCGTGTTCCGGCATGAAGCGCCTGTGGCTGCTTCGGCACGCCAAGGCCGGGCCGTATTCCGCCGACGATTTCGAGCGGGCGCTGGCCCCTCGAGGACGGAAGAACGCGCCCGCGATGGGAGAGAAACTGGCGGCCGCAGGATGCACTCCCGAAAGGATTCTCTGTTCCGCAGGACGCCGGGCGGTGGAGACGATGTGCGGTGTCCTGCCCAGTCTTCCCCCCGACCTCAGCATCGAGGTGATGCGGAGGCTTTACACCTTCAGCCCGGGCAACGTACTGCAGTGCCTGCGCGAGCTGCCGGAGGATACCGGCGACGTCATGGTGGTCGGTCACAACCCGGCACTGCAGGAACTGGCGCTGTACCTGGCCGGCAGGGGCGAAGAGGATGCCTTCGCGGTGCTCCACGGAAAGTTTCCCACCTGCGCGGTGGCCGAGCTGGAGTTTCCCGAGTCGCCGCACACGGCGGACTGGGACCAGGGCAGCGCCTATCTTCGCCGCGTCCTGACGCCCCGCCCCCCGCGACACTTGCCCACCCCCCTGGTCGACTAGCGAGCAATCGATGAGAAGACAGTTACCGGTCGAATTCGTTTTTCAGATTTTTTCGCTGTTTCTTTCGGTGATCGTGGTGCACGCGATGTACGTCGCGTGGATTCGCCCGCAGGCCAACGCGGTCATGGAAGAGCAGCGGATCATGCTGGAGCAGGAAGCCGACTACGTGCCCGAACGCTCCCTGTACGTGATCGTGCGCGATTTCGAGCAGGAGGCCTGCCTGATCCTGGCGCTTTGGGCGCTGGCGATTATGGGCTACAAGGCCCGCGGGGCGCTGCGCGAGCGCTCGCTGCTGCAGCGCGATCTCCTGCCGCTGGCGGAAGGGGTGCGCATCCTGCCGGAGGACACGCGCGAGCACGCGCGCCAGTTGCGTGCGCTGCCGGAATCGCAGCAGCGCCTGCTGTTGCCGCGCGTGCTGCTCAGCGCGCTGCAGCGGTTCGGCGCCACCGGCAATGTGCAGGACGTCTCGTCCGCCACCCAGACGCTGGTCAATGCCGAGGCCGAGCGGCTGGAGTCGGAACTGTCGATGATCCGGTATATCGCCTGGGCGATCCCCTCGATCGGTTTCATCGGGACCGTGCGCGGGATAGGCCAAGCCCTGACGCTGGCCTATCGCGCCGTTGAGGGCGACATCAGCGGCGTGACCGAGAGCCTGGGCGTGGCTTTCAATTCCACCTTCTTCGCCCTGCTGGTCAGCATTTTCATCATGTTCCTGGTCCACCAGCTTCAATTGTTGCAGGAGCGACTGGTCTTCGAGACCTCGGATTACTGCGACGAACGGCTGATCCGCCGCCTGCAGGGCGACTGAGCCGGGGGGCGTCAACAAATGGCGCTGGTCGCGCTGGAAGTCAATGGAGCGGCGCTGGTGGGCGCTACCTCCGCCGGAGTGCTGTTCAACGAACCGGGCGTGGCGCTGGTGCAAAGGCGCCGCGTGGCTTTCGGGCGCGAAGCGGTCGACGAGGCGCGGCGCGACCCCGCAAGCAGTTACCGGAATTACTGGGAACTGCTGTCGGACGAACCGCTGCCCCGGCCGGCAAAGGGATTTCGCAGCTATGCCGACCTCGCCCACGGTCAAATGCAGGTGCTCTGGAAGCGCTTCCGGGATTCCGTGGGAGACATCAGCGGTGTGGTCCTGGTTATTCCGGCCGGCGTTGCGGAAGACCGTCTTGCGCTGCTGCTGGGGATCGCCGAGGAAGCCGGGCTGCCGGTGGCCGGGCTGGTCGAAAGCGGAGTGGCCGCGGTGCGCGGCGCCGCGGCGGGCCGCGCCTGCCTGCACATGGAAGCAACCGCCGAACGTCTGGCGGTGTCCCGGCTCGCGGCGGGTGACGGGCGAATCCGGCGCGAGGAGATCCTGTTCGACGGCCGTCCCGGATTGCGGCATCTGCGGGCGGCCATGACCGGCTACGTTGCCGGCCGCTTCGTGGCGGGTTCCCGCTTCGATCCGCTGGACCTGCCCGCAACCGAACAGGAGCTGGCGGGGCGACTGGATGCCTGGCTTGAGGCGGTCCTGTCCGGCGGCGAACTCAGTATTCAACTTGAAGAGGCTCCTGTGACCGCTACCGCAGTCCTCACTCGCGATAACTATCTTGCTTCGATCGAGCGGCTGCTGGGAGCCGCGGGGAACCGTCTGCGATCGTGGTGCACGGGTCCCGGGGCCGCGGACGTATACCTGTCGGGAGCCCTGGCGGAGGCCCCCGGCTGCGCCGAGGTTTTTGCGCGCCTGCTCGCCACGGAGGTCCAGGTCCTGCCGGCAGGCGCTGCGGCATTGGGCGCGCTGGAGCGGTTCACGCCGACGGCGGGCGCGAAGGACCGATACGTATTGCTCAAGTCCCTGCCGGCCGTTGAGTCGGCGGACGGCCCGGACACGACGCGCACAGCCCGGCCGGATGCCGGCGCACTGCCGGCGGCCGCCGGCAACGGGGAAGCGGGAGAGCGAACGCCGACACACGTCGTGTTCGATGGCCGGGCCTGGCGCATCGGCGTGGAAGGCCTGCATCTCGGATCGTCGCCGCAACCCGGGGGCCTGTCGATCGTGCTTTCGCCGGAAGGCGGGATTTCGCGAAACCACTGCACTGTCGTACTGGAGAACGGACAGGCGGTATTGCATGATCACAGCCGATACGGAACCAGCCTGAACGGCGCCCCGGTGGCCGATTCCGCGCCGTTGCGCGGTGGCGACGTGGTGGGCGTGGGACCGCTGGAGTTCCTGATCGCGCGCGAGGTGGGTGGCGATGGCTCGTAGGCGTTTTCACGTATTCAGCATGTCGTTTCTGGACATCATTTCCTGCGGCTTCGGCGCGGTCGTGCTGTTCTTCGTGATCATCAACGCCCAGGTGCGCCTGCGGGCCGATGCCGAGCGCATCGATCTGCTCAGCGAATCCACGCGGCTGGAAGAGGAGGTCCTGGAAGGGCGAAAGGACCTGCTGCACTTACGCGGCGAGCGCGACACGCTCGACGAGCGCCGCGCCACGGCAATCGAGGAGTTGAGAAAGCTGCGCGAACGCCGTGCCGCCTTGCTGGCGGAGCTGGCGGAATACGAGCGCCTGGGGACGCAGAGCCAGGAGTCGGTCGAGCGGCTTCGGGCCGACGTGGACCGGCTCAGGGAAGTGCAGGCGGAACTTGAGGCGCGGGTCGCCGAGGCGGAGGAAGGAACGGGGCAGCGGGTGCGTGGCTTTGAAGGCGAGGGCGCGCGGCAATACCTGACGGGCATGCAGATGGGCGGCGACCGCGTAATGATTCTCGTGGATGCGTCCGCCAGCATGCTGGGGCGCACCTATATCGACGTCTTGCGGTTTCGCCTGATGGACGAGGAACTCAAGCCCCGGGCTCCCAAATGGGTCCAGGTCGTGAATTCGGTGGACTGGATCACCACGCGTCTGGAGCCGCAGCAGAGATTTCAGGTCTACATCTTCGGGGTGGAGCACAGAAGCATCCTCGAGGGCACGGACGGCGAGTGGCTGAGCGTGGCCGACGGGGCGCGGGTAGGCGAAGCGATCGAGGCCCTGCGCAATTTTGCGCCGAGGGGCGGGACCAGCCTGCATGCGGCGATGCGCGCCATCCGCGCCATGCAGCCGCTGCCGGACAACGTGTACCTGTTGACCGACGGACTGCCGACGCAGGGCGCCAGCCCTCCCTCGCGGGTCGGATGGGTGGATACGCGGGCGCGCGAACGGTTCTTCACCCGCGCGGTGCGCGACCTTCCTTCGGGGATTCCGGTCAACGTGCTGTTCTACCCGATGGACGGGGACCCGACCGCCACCGGCTACTACTGGCTGATGGCCTCGCAGTCCCGGGGATCCTTCGTCAGCGTTTCGCGCGACTGGCCGTGAATCCCGCCGTCCGGCGCGCTGAATAAAAATCTGCGGGATAATGCGCGCGCCGGGAGAACAGCCGTATGGACTTGCAGTTGAACGACAAGGTTGCGCTGATTACCGGGGCCACCGGTGGCCTGGGAGCAGCCTGCGCGCGTGAACTGGCTCGCGAGGGCGCAACGTTGTTTCTCTGCGCCCGCACGGAGAGCGATCTTGAGGAACTGGCGGGGGAACTGAGCAGGGCCGGTTGCGAAAAGGTGCGCTGGCACGCGGCGGACCTGACTTCCCCCGAGGCGGCTGGCGCGGTCGCGGCCTCCGCGGACGAAAACTTCGGCAGGGTGGACGTGCTGGTGAACTGCGCCGGGGCGTCGGCCGGCGGTCTGTTCTGGGAAATACCGGATTCGGCCTGGGAGGACAGTCTTGCGCTCAAGTTCATGGCCACCATCCGGATGATCCGCGCGGTACTGCCCGGCATGATCGAGCGGCGCTACGGGCGAATCGTCACCCTGGTGGGCAATTCGGGACGCGAACCGGACCCCCGGATGCTGCCGGGCGCCGCCGCGAACGCCGGTTTGCTCGCGGTCACCACCGGACTGGCGCGGGAAGTAGCCGAACACGGCGTGGTCATCAACGCCGTCAATCCCGGCCCCACGCGGACGGGCCGCTGGGAGGGCATGATGGAATCGTTCGCCACCCGCAGCGGGAAGACGCCTGAGCAGGAGGAACAGGGTTTTCTGGATGCAATTCCCCAGAAGAGGTTGGGAACGACCGGCGAAATCGCCCGGCTGGTTGCGTTTCTGGCGAGCGATGCCGCTCCGCACGTCACCGGGCGCTCGATTACGGCCGACGGTGGGGCCGCCCGCGCAATTCTTTGACCTCCAGCGCTATTGAAGCTCATGGATAAGGAACAACTGACCGAAATCCGGGAGGCGGTGCAAGCCGTCTGCGCCGACTTCCCGGGGGAGTACTGGCGCGAACTGGACCGTGAGCGGGCCTATCCCACGGAATTCACGCGGGCCATGACCGAGGGCGGCTTTCTGGGCGCGCTGATCCCGGAGGAGTACGGCGGCAGCGGCCTGGGCCTGGTGGCGGCCACGGCGATTCTGGAGGAGATACACCGCTCGGGCTGCAACGCCGGCGCCTGCCACGCGCAGATGTACACGATGGGCACGGTGCTTCGTCACGGCAGCAGGGAACAGAAGCAGCGCTGGCTCCCGGGCATAGCCTCGGGCGATCTGCGCCTGCAGGCTTTTGGCGTCACGGAACCGGGCAGCGGCACCGACACGCTCGCATTGCGTACGAGCGCCCGTCTGGAGAACGGCGAGTACGTCGTGAACGGCCAGAAGATCTGGACGTCGCGGGCGGAACACTCCGACCTGATGATTCTGCTGGCCCGTACCACCCCGCGTGAAGAGGTCGGGCGCCGAACGGAGGGCCTTTCCGTCCTGATGGTTGACATGCGAGAGGCGCCGGGTCTGAGCATCACACCGATCCGCACCATGATGAATCACGCTACCACCCAGGTTTTCATGGATGACGTCCGCGTGCCGGCGGAGAACCTGATCGGCAAGGAGGGGCAGGGCTTTCGCTACATCCTGGACGGGATGAACGCCGAACGCACGCTGATCGCGGCGGAATGCATCGGCGACGGACGCTGGTTCATCGACAGGGCTGCCGCCTACGCCGGCGAGCGGGAAGTATTCGGCCGGCCGATCGGCCGCAATCAGGGGGTGCAGTTTCCCATCGCCCGGGCCTATGCCTCGGTTGAAGCGGCGGCCCTGATGGTCACTGACGCGGCGGAGAAATTCGACCGGGGGCTGTCCGCCGGCAAGGAGGCCAACATGGCCAAGCTGCTGGCTTCCGAAGCCGCCTGGGAAGCGGCGGAGGCCTGCGTCCAGACCTTCGGCGGATTCGGTTTCGCGGAGGAATACGACGTGGAACGCAAGTTCCGGGAGACGCGCCTATACCAGGTCGCGCCCGTGTCCACCAACATGATTCTGAGCTACATTGGGCAGCACGTCCTCGGCATGCCGCGCTCCTATTAGAGGCATGCCCCTGATGGTAGAATTGACGGCGTAGAAGCCGTACTGCGCCGCGTCCGTCGCGGCGCGTTTTGTGCATGGCCGGGCCAGCCCCTGAAATCGTACCGGTAAAGCTCGAAGAGGAGATGCGCCGGTCCTATCTGGACTATGCGATGTCCGTCATCGTGGGCCGGGCCCTCCCCGACGTTCGCGACGGCCTCAAACCCGTTCATCGGCGCATCCTGCACGCCATGCGCGAGCTCGGGAACCTGCATGACCGGCCGTACAAGAAGTCGGCCCGGATCGTCGGCGACGTCATTGGCCGCTATCACCCGCACGGCGACACGGCCGTGTACGACGCGATCGTTCGCATGGCGCAGGATTTCTCGCTGCGCTACCCGCTGGTGGACGGCCAGGGCAACTTCGGGTCCATGGACGGCGACGCGCCCGCGGCGATGCGCTACACCGAGATCCGGATGGCGCCGATCGCCGCGCTCATGCTCACCGACATCGACCGCGATACGGTGGACTTTGCCGACAACTACGACGGGGCGGAACAGGAGCCGACGGTGCTGCCGGCGCGGCTTCCCAACCTGCTGGTCAACGGCGCATCGGGGATCGCCGTGGGCATGGCCACCAATATTCCCCCGCACAACCTGCGCGAAGTCATCGACGCCGCCCTGGCCCTGAGCCGCGAGCCCGATATCGGCATTGCCGAATTGATGGAACACGTGCCGGGACCGGATTTCCCGACCGCGGCGCAGATCGTGGGCGAAGCCGGCATGGCCGAGGCCTACCGGACCGGCCGCGGGACGATTCAGCTCCGCGCCCGGGCGGAGATTGAGGAGGGTAAGACGCGCGATTCGATCGTGGTCACGGAACTTCCGTATCGCGTCAACAAGGCCCGCTGCGTGGAAAAAATCGCGATGCTGGCCCGCAAGAAGGAGATTGCCGGCATCCAGGAAGTCCGCGACGAGTCCGACAAGGACGGCACCCGGGTGGTGGTGGAATTGCGCCGCGACGTCAGCGCCGAGATCGTCCTCAACAACCTTTATCGACGCACGCCGCTGGAATCGAGCTTCGGCATCAACATGGTCGCGCTGTGCGGAGGGCGCCCGCAGTTGCTGAACCTCAAGCAGATGCTCGAGCATTTCCTCGACCATCGCCGCGACGTGGTCACGCGGCGCAGCGTCCACGATCTGCGCCGGGCCAAGGCGCGCGCGCATGTCCTGGAAGGCCTGACGGTGGCGCTGGCCAATATTGACGAGGTCGTGGCGCTGATCAGGGCTTCGAGCAACGCTCAGGAGGCGCGCGAAGCGCTCACCGCGAGAATCTGGGCGCCGGGGGCGGTGCGGGGGCTGCTTGAGCGGGCCCAGGCCGCGCTGACGGAACTTCCCAATCTCAGCGACCGGGGCTACCGCCTCAGCAACCGCCAGGCGCGCGCGATACTGGAATTGCGCCTGCAGCGCCTGACCGGACTGGAACAGGAAGCGATTCTCGACGAATACGCCGAACTGTTGCGGAAGATGGAGGAGCTGACGGACATCCTGCGCGATCCGGACCGGCTGCTCGAAGTGGTGCGCAACGAACTGATCGAACTGCGCGGCGACTACGGCGACGAACGCCGCACCGAAATCATCGCCGACTACACGCGCACGGCGGACGAAGACCTGATTCCGCGGCGCGAGGTGCTCGTGACCCTGTCGTGGCGCGGCTATGTGAAGACGCAGGAGCTGGAGACCTTCCGTACCCAGGGACGCGGCGGGCGAGGCAAGCGCGGCGCCTCGGTCGGCCAGGAGGACTTCATCGACCAGTTGTTCGTGACCCATTCGCATTCGACCCTGCTGTGCTTTACCGACCGGGCCCGCGTGTTCCAGCTGCGGCCCTTCGAGATACCCACGCAGAGCCGTGCAACGCGGGGACTGCCGATCGCCAACCTGCTGCCCGGGCTCGAGGAAGGCGAGCAGATCAATTCGGTCCTGCCTGTCGATTCCTTCGATCATGGACGCTTCGTGTTCATGGCCACCCGCAAGGGGCGGGTCAAGAAGACCCGGCTGGACGCGTTTGCGAAGATCCGCCGCACCGGGATCTATGCGCTGAGCCTCAAGAAGAAGGACCGCCTGGTGGAAGCGGCGATCACCGATGGCGACAGCGACGTCATCCTGCTGGCGAGCAATGGGCGGGCCGCGCGCTTCTCCGAATCCAACGTGCGGCCGATGGGCCGTATCGCGGCGGGCGTGATCGGCCAGCGGCTCAAGAAGAAGCACCGGGTCGTTGCGGCCCTGATCGTGAACGGCGAAGACGATGCCTGGGTGCTGCAGGCCACGACCAAGGGTTTCGGTAAGCGAACGCCCGTGAGCGAGTTCCCGCGCAAGGGCAGGGCGGCGCAGGGCGTGATTTCGATCCGCACCGAAGGGCGCAACGGCAAGCTGATCGGCGCCGCCCTGGTTCGCGAGGGCGACGAGGCCATGCTGATGACCGCCGGAGGCACCCTGCTGCGCACGGCGGTCGGCGACGTTTCCATTCAGGGGCGCTATTCGCACGGCGTGCGGCTGATGCGGCCCGACGAGGGCGACCACGTCGCCGGCTTCTGCACCCTGGCGGGGGAAGAGGAAGAATCCGCTTCCAGGCAATAGGCATGGACCGGATCTTCAATTTCAGCGCCGGTCCGGCGAACCTTCCGCTTGCCGTTCTGGAGCAGGCCCGCGAGGAACTGCTGAGCTGGCAGGGCCGCGGCCTGTCGGTCATGGAGGACAGCCACCGGGGCCGTCAGTTCATCGATCTCGCCGAGCAGTCCGAACGGGACCTGCGCGAGCTGCTCGGGATTTCCGATGAATACGCCGTGCTGTTCATGCAGGGCGGCGCCACGCTTCAGTTTGCAACGGTCCCGATGACCCTGGCCCGCGAAGGGCAGGGCGTGGACTACCTGATTACCGGGCACTGGGGCCGCAAGGCTTCGTCCGAGGCGGCCAAACTCCGGCTGCTGCGTGTCGTTGCCGATGGCGAGGCGCTGCAGTACCGCTCGGTGCCGGCGCGCGGCGAATGGGCGCTAGGTGGCGACGCGGCCTATTTCCACTACACCGCGAACGAAACGCTGCACGGACTCGAGATCGACCCGCCGCCGGACGTGGACCATGCCCCCCTGGTTTGCGACATGTCCTCCACGCTGCTTTCGCGGCCGATTCCGGTGGATCGCTTCGGGCTGATCTACGCCTGCGCGCAGAAGAACCTCGGCCCGGCCGGCGTAACCGTGGTCATCGTTCGCCGCGACCTGCTGGAGCGCGTGCCCGAGGATACGCCGCTGGCCTTCAATTACCGGAGGATCGACGCCGCCGGGTCCATGCTCAACACGCCGGCGACTTTTTCCTGGTACGTGGCCTCGCTGGTGTTTCGCTGGGTTGCGGGGCAGGGCGGAGTGGCCGGGATGGCGGAACGCAACCGGCGCAAGGCGATGCGCTTGTACGACTACATCGACGGCTCCGGTTTCTACGCCAATCACGTCGATCCGGAATGGCGCTCATGGATGAACGTGCCGTTTACGCTGGCCGACCCGGAGTTGAACGGGACCTTCCTCGAAGCTTCCGAGGCCGAGGGCCTGTATGGCCTGAAGGGCCACCGCGCGGTAGGCGGCATGCGCGCCTCGATCTACAACGCCATGCCGGAAGAAGGCATCGAGGCGCTGGTCGGTTTCATGGAGGAGTTCGAACGCAAGGCCTGAGGGCGTCCCCATACTGGAAACAAGCCATGTTCAATATCCGGATTTACAACAATATCGCCAACGAGGGGCTGGCACGCCTGCCCGCGGAGCGCTTCACGGCGCCGTCCGCGGACGACTCCCCCCATGGAATCCTGCTGCGTTCGCATGACCTGCACTCGGAAACTATCCCCGACAGCGTCGAGGTCGTGGCGCGCGCGGGGGCCGGCGTCAACAATATCCCGGTGGATGCCCTCGCAAAGCGGGGGATTCCGGTGCTGAACGCACCCGGCGCCAACGCCAACGCCGTCAAGGAACTGGTCGTGGCCGGCATGCTCATGGCGGCCCGCAACCTGTTGCCGGCCTGGGACCACCTGCGGGCAATAGACCTGCCCGCCGATGAATTGCACAAGACCGTGGAGGCGCACAAGAAGCGCTTCGCGGGCCGCGAACTGGCCGGCCGGGTCATGGGCGTCGTGGGCCTGGGCGCGGTGGGCGTGAAAGTGTCCAACGCCGCGATAGGGATGGGAATGGAGGTGTTCGGCTATGACCCCGCCCTGGCGCTGGACCGGGCCTGGGAATTGTCCTCGCAGGTCGGCAAGGGGCAGAGCCTGGAGCACGTGTTCGCCGGCGCGGATTTCGTCAGCGTCCACGTTCCGCTTGTGGATGAAACCCGCGGGCTGGTGGGAGGGAAACTGATCAGCAGCATGCGCAAGGGGGGAGTACTGCTCAATTTCGCCCGCGGCGGCATCGTGAAGAGCGGCGCCGTTCTCGAGGCCCTGAATTCGGGATGGCTTTCGTCCTACGTCTGCGATTTTCCCGAGCCTGAACTGATGGGCCATCCAGGCGCGATCCTGCTCCCGCATCTGGGCGCTTCCACTTCCGAAGCGGAGGTGAACTGTGCCGTGATTGCCGCGGACAACCTGCGGGCCTACCTGGAAGACGGCAACGTGCGCGGATCGGTGAATTTCCCGGTGATCGATCAGCCGCGCGGCGGCGGCTTCCGTCTGACGATTGCCAATGAAAACGTGCCGTGGATCGTGGCAAGGGTCTCCGCCGTGCTGGCGCAAGAGAATCTCAACATCGAATCGATGATGAACATGTCGCGCGGCCGGCTTGCCTACACCATGCTGGACCTCAACGACCATGCCCCCGACCTGGTGCTCAAGCGCCTGCGCGGCATGGAGGGCATCCTGCGGGTACGGGACCTGGGGGTGAGATCGTGAAAGGAGGACGCTTCTGAGGTCCTGGCGCGCCAGCCGCATTCCCGCCACGCCGTCGCCCGAACCGTTAACGGTACCGGGAGACAAGTCGATCTCCCACCGCGCCGTAATGCTCGCGGCGCTGGCGGAGGGCGAGAGCGAGATCGTCAATTTCCTTCCGGGGCACGATTGCGTCGCCACGGCAAGGGCGCTTGAAGCGCTGGGTGTTCGGATTTCCCGGCTGGCGCCGGACCGGTTGCTCGTGCGCGGCGGAACGAGCCTGAAGCCGCCTCAGAGCTTGCTGGATTGTGGCAACTCCGGAACTTCGATGCGGCTCCTCGCCGGCCTCCTGGCCGGTCAGGGGGTGGCCGCCGAATTGCATGGGGACGCCTCGCTCAGCAACCGGCCCATGCGCCGGATCATCGAACCCCTGGCCCGGATGGGCGCGCGCATCGAC
>JAPPHC010000029.1 GCA_028821145.1 Gammaproteobacteria bacterium
GCCGACTGGGACTTCGTGCAGCTCAACTACAGCCTGGGCGAGCGCGAAGCCGAACGGCGCCTGCTGCCGCTGGCGCAGGAGAGGGGAATGGCGGTCATGGTGAACCGGCCGTTCGTGCGCGGCGACCTGTTCCGCCGCGTGGGTAACAGGAAGCTCCCGGACGTTGCCGCGGAACTGGGTTGCGACAGCCCGGGGCAACTGTTCCTCAAGTGGATCCTGGCGCACCCGGCGGTGACCTGCGTGATCCCGGCCACGACCAAGGTCAAGCACATGGTGGACAACCTCGGCGCGGCCACGGGACCGCTGCCCGACGCCGATCAACGCGAGGCGATCGCCGCCTGGATCTAGCCGGAGAAGACGCGCCAGAGTTCGGCGATCGTCACGCCGGAGACGGGATGGAGGAGGTCGGGCGCGAGGTCCGCGAGCGGCTTGAGGACGAACGCGTAGCGTTCGATATCGGGGTGCGGCAGCTTCAGCGTCGCATCGACGCGGTCGCCGTACAGCAGCAGGTCCAGGTCCAGCGTGCGCGAGGAGAACTTGCCTCCCGAACGGTCGCGGCCCGCCCGGGTTTCCAGCTCCGACAACCGCCTGTGAAGCTCGCCGGGCGATTCCGTCGTTTCGAAGCTCACTACCCGGTTGAGAAAGTCCGGGCCGCTGAAGCCCTCGGCCGGGCTTTGGTAGAGCGGCGAAAGTTCAAGCTCGCCGTAGTGTTGCTTCAGCGCCTCGCAGGCGGTCTCGAGGTTCGCGCGCGGATCGATGTTGCTGCCCGCGCTGACGTATACGCGCACCGGAGCGTTCACGCGCTCTTGCGTTCGATCACCACGCCCACGTCGCGCGCCTTGCGCAACGCGAAGGGCTTGCGCGCCGTCACCCGGACCCACTGCGCGCCATGCTGCTCCAGGACCAGCGACGCAATGGCTTCAGCCAGGGTCTCGATCAGTTCGTAGCCGCGGCTTTCGGCCAGCGCCGCAATGTCCCGCGACACGCGCTTGTAGTCCACCGTTGCGGCAATCTCATCGGCCGCGGCCGCCTTCGCCGCGTCGACTGCAATCTCCAGGTCCACGCCCACCACCTGCGGCGCGGCCTTCTCCCAGCGATTGACGCCGACGGTCGCACTCACGCGCAAATCCCGAATGATGATTCTGTCGGTCATTTGCGGCGAAGAATAAAATTCCTGCGATGCGTGTTCTGGGAATCGAAACGAGTTGCGATGAAACCGGCGTGGCGGTCTACGAGGCCCGCCGGGGTCTTTTGGCGCACCGATTGTATAGCCAGGCGCAGCAGCATGCGGAATTCGGCGGCGTGGTGCCGGAACTGGCCTCGCGGGACCATATCAAGCGCCTCGCCGGGCTTGTGAACGGGACCCTCGACGATGCCGGACTGGGGAAATCGGACCTGAGCGGCGTCGCCTGCACCGCCGGGCCCGGCCTGATCGGCGCCCTGCTGGCCGGACTGGTTTTCAGCGGCGGACTGGCGCGCGCGCTGGGCGTGCCGCTGATCGGCGTGCATCACATGGAAGCGCATCTTCTCGCGCCGTTGCTGGAAGGCGATTCGCCCGAATTTCCGTACCTGGCGCTGCTGGTCTCCGGCGGCCACAGCCTGCTGGTGGACGTGCGCGGCTACGGCGACTACGCGATCCTGGGAGAGTCGCTTGACGATGCCGCCGGCGAAGCCTTCGACAAGGGCGCCAAGCTGCTCGGCCTCGGCTATCCGGGCGGTCCCGAAATCGCCCGGCTGGCGGATGAGGGCGAACCGGGCCGCTTCACCCTGCCGACGCCGATGCGGGGACGCAGGGACCTCAACTTCAGCTTCTCCGGGCTCAAGACCGCGCTTCTGTACAAGGTGCGCGACCTGACCGCCGACAAGACGCTCGACGAAACCGACCGGACATCGCTTGCGCTGGCGCTGGAAACGGCCATCGTCGAATCGCTGCTCGACCGCACGGCGCGGGCGCTGGACGAGTCCGGGCACGGCAGCCTGGTCGTGGCGGGCGGCGTCGGCGCCAACCGCCGGCTGCGGTCCAGGTTGAAGGAAATGTGCGGCGAGTCGGGAGTAAGCCTGTACTACCCGCGAGCCGAGTACTGCACCGATAACGGCGCGATGATCGCGCTCACCGGCTGCCTGCGCCTGGCCGGCGGCGCTCCCGGGCCGGCAGCGCCCGACGCCCGCCCCCGCTGGAACATCAACGAAGTAACGCCCTTCTAGCCCGGGCTACCAGCCGATGCTGCGGCCGCCGTCCACGGCGATGATCTGGCCGGTCACGAAGGGCGCGTCGCAGACCACGAAACGCACCAGCCGGGCCACGTCGTCCGGAGCGCCGGCCCGCCCGAGCGGCGTCTTCGAGAGGATCGCCTTCTTCACGTTCTCCGACGGCGGCGGATCGGCCCACATCACCATGCCGGGCGCGATGCCGTTGACCCGCACTTCCGGCGCGAGTTCGCCGGCCAGGCTGAGCGTCAGGGCCGCGAGCCCCGCCTTGGCGGCGCTGTACACCGGATAGCCCCGAAGCGGGATGCGGGCATGTATGTCCACCATGTTGATGATGACGCCGCGCGAGTCCTTCAGCGCCGGCGCCAGCGCCTGCGACAGGAACAGCGGGGCCTTGAGGTTGCTGCCCACCAGGCTCTGCCAGTCGTCTTCGGTGATCTCGCCCACCGCCGTGGGATAGAAAGTCGAAGCATTGTTCACCAGGCAGTCGAGGCGCCCGGCGCGCTCCAGCGTTTCGGCGGCGAGACGCTCGCAGGCGCCCTCCTCGAGCAGATCGCCCTGCAGCGCGAACGCGGAATCGGAGCGAATTCCGTTGAGACGCGCGACCAGTTCGTCGGCGTCCGCGAGCGAGCGATTGCAGTGCACCGCCAGCGTGAATCCGGCGGCATGCAATTCTCCGGCGGTCGCCGCGCCCACGCGCTTGGCGCCGCCGGTCACCAGTGCGACTTTCGCCGTCGTCATTGCCGTTGCGCCGCCCTTTGCTGCCCGGAGGCGGCATTATATGTAGCCGCGCGTGAGCACGAACGATCCCAAGCCCGCCATGCCGCCCCGGCACATCAGCGCCGCCATCGCCGAATCCGGTGGCTGGCTGGCGTTCGACCGTTATATGGAACTCGCGCTGTATCACCCCGAAGAGGGCTATTACGGCGCCGGACGGGCGCGGTTCGGCGAGGGGGGAGACTTCGATACCGCGCCGGAAACATCGGCGCTGTTCGGGCGCGCCCTGGCGGGCCAGTGCGCCGAAGTCCTTGCCGCCTGCCCAGACGGCGAAATCGTCGAATTGGGCCCGGGAAGCGGCCGACTTGCCGAGGTCGTATTGGGCGAACTCAAGAAGGCGGGCAAGTTGCCGCGGCGCTACCTTCTGGTCGAGCCAGCGCCCGGCCTGCGTGTCGTGCAGCAGGAACTCCTGGGGGGCACGCACCCGGACCTTGTCGAACGACTTGAGTGGGTGGACCGGCTCACGCACGAACGCATACGGGGCATGATCATCGCCAACGAAGTGCTCGACGCCCTGCCCTGCAAGTGTTTCCGGCGCGCGCAGGGCAGCTGGCTGGAGCGCGGCGTGAGCCCGGGCGGGGACGAGGGGCTGCGCTGGGAAGACCGGCGCGCCGACCCCGCTCTGGAGCAGGCGCTAAACGACTTGCAGGCGGAACTGCCCCTGACGCTGCCGGACGGCTACTGCTCCGAGATCCGGCTGAACCTGGATGAGTTTATGGGGGAGCTTGCCCAATCGCTGGAAGCCGGCCTGGTGCTGCTGGCCGACTACGGGCTGCCCCGGCATGAGCTGTACCTGGCCGAACGCAGCGAAGGCACGCTCGGCTGCCACTCCGGACAGCACTGGCACGACGATCCGTTCCGCCGGCCGGGGCGCGAGGACATCACCGCCTGGGTGGACTTCACCGCCGTTGCGCGCGCCGCGGAGGCGGCGGGACTGACGACGGTGGGTTATACCAGCCAGGCCCAGTTCCTGCTGGCGGCGAACATTCTGGAATTGGCCGGATCGCCCCCGTCGGCCGAGGATGCGGCCGCGCTGCGCCGGCTGATGCTGCCGGGCGGCATGGGCGAGGCCTTCAGGTTCCTGGGTCTGGTCACGGAAGGGATCGGGGCGCCGAGCGGGTTCGGCGGGCGCGACCTCAGTGCGTCGCTGGATCCGGCGCGCGTTCCCGATCTTGCGGCGGAAGCGGCCGGCGCATGAGCTTCTGGCAAATCATCCTGCTTGCGCTGCTGCAGGGCATCACCGAGTTCCTGCCGATTTCGAGTTCGGCCCACCTGATCCTGGTGCCGGCCTGGCTGGGCTGGGAGGACCAGGGCATCGCCTTCGATATCGCCGTGCACTTCGGCAGCCTGATCGCCGTGATCGCGTTCTCGCGCCGCGAAATCGCCGCGATCCTGGGCGAATGGCGGGCCTGGCTCCTGTATCGCGCCGCCCTTGGCCCGGCGGCGCGGCTGGGACTGATGATTGTGCTGGCGACGATGCCGATCGGCCTGCTCGGGCTGCTGCTGCACGACACCGTGGAGGCGTCGTTCCGCGAACCGCGGCTGATCGCGGTGGCCGGCGCGCTGTTCGCGATCCTGATGGTCGTGGCGGACCGGCGCCCGCAATACCTGACGCGGGTGCGGGAAATCGGCTGGAAGCAGGCGCTTTGGATCGGCTGCGGCCAGGCATTGGCCCTGATTCCCGGCGCGTCGCGCTCCGGCGTGACCATCACGGCCGCCAGGGTCCTGGGCATGACCCGGCCGGCCGCGGCCCGGCTGTCGTTCCTGCTGGCGATCCCCGTGATCCTGGCGGCCGCCGCCCTGGAGACGCTTAACCTGAGCGTAGCGCCCGCCGCCGCCGACTGGGGCGCGCTGGCGCTGGGCATGGTGGTGGCGGGCGTGGCCGCCTTCCTGTGCATGGGCCTGCTGCTGCGCCTGGTCGCGCGCTGGGGCCTGTGGCCTTTCGCGCTCTACCGCCTGGCGCTGTCGGCCGTGATCCTGCTGTAGGAGCCCCTGGGTGCGAAGGCGTCCCGCCTTCGCGTAGGGCGGGACGCCCTCCCACCCAGGGGCTATTGCTTATACTCGGCGGCATGAAGAAATTCCTGATCGCGATAGGCGCCATCCTCGGACTCCTGCTGCTGGCCGGGGTGAGTTCCATGGCGCGGATGAACGCCTTCACCAGCGTGGACGACGAGCTTCCCTGGGACTGCGAGGCGATTTCCCTGCCGGGCAGCGCCGAGGACATCGTGATCGATCGCATGCGCGGCGTCGCCTACCTGTCGGTGCTCGACCGGCGCGCGCTGCTTTCCAACAGCAGCATCCGCGGCGTAATCATGGCGCTGGACCTGAACGCCGATCCAATCGGCCAGTTCCTGCCCCTGGCCGAATTGCCCTCCCACCTGCACCCGCACGGCTTGAGCCTGCACCAGGACGCAGCCGGGAACACGCGCCTGTTCGTGATCAATCACCCGCGCGAGCGCGGCGAAGGCCCGGAAGCGGTGGAAATCTTCGAACTGCGCGACGACGGGCTCCTGCACCACGTGCGCACCGTACGCAGCCCGCTCATGAACAGCCCCAACGACATCCAGGCCGTGGGCGCGGAGCAGTTCATCGCGGTCAACGACACCGGCGCGGTCAATAACTTCCAGCGCATACAGGAGTTCCTGTTCGGGGCCGGACTGGCCAGGGCCGTCTATTACGACGGCCAGGTCATGCGCGTGGCCGCCGACAAGCTGTCCGGCGGCGCCGGGATCGGTTACGCCGATGGCCGCTTCATCATTTCCGAGACCCAGGGCAAGCGGCTGAAGATCATGACCGCGGACACCGAAGGAAGGCTGACCGAACAGTCGAGCGTGGCCATGCCCGGATTCCCGGACAACATCGACGTGGACGCCGACGGCAAGCTGTGGGTCGCGGAGCACCCCAACGGCATGGCGCTGGGACGGCACTTCGGCGACAAGGACTACCCCGCGCCGAGCCGCTTCTATCGTCTCAACGCCGACGGCAGCGGTCTGGAACTTGTCGCGTCCGACTCCGGGCGGACCCATTCCGCCGGCAGCGTGGCCGCACGCTACGGCGACAAGCTGCTGCTGGGATCGATCACCGCCACCCGCGTGCAGGTCTGCACGATTCCCGAAGGAGGCCAGAGCTTATGAACACCGCTTCACACGAGCGCGTGCGCCAGGAGCGCATGCGCATGTCCGTGGTCCGCCGCACGCTGGGCGCGGCGCTCGACGGCGACGCGGCCGCGGACAACCCCGTACCCGTGTACCTGGCCTGCTCGGACTATCTCAAGCACGCGCTGGACCGCCTGCACGCCCAGGACCACCGGCTGTGGGAACGCCTGGATCCGCACGCCGGTCCCGAGGACGCCGTGTTCCGCGACAAGCTGGACAGGCTGAAGGAGCGGCTGGCCGCCAGCGAGCAGGCCCTGGCCGGCCTGGTGAGCGCGCGCGACGCGCTCAGGGCCGATGGCGCGAGCCGGCGCAAAGACTTCGAGGACGAAGCGCGGCGCTTCCTGGACGTGTTTCTCAACATCCTCTCGGCCAGCCGGCACTCCACGCTGGCCGAGGAAGAGGCGAAGTTCGCCGACTCGGACTGGGACTACGTGGCCGACAACACGGCCGATGCCGCGGCCGAGGAAGTCCGGCTGTTCGGCGAGGTCGAGAATGCCGCCCCAGGCTTCATGGATTCGCTGCCTCCGATCCAACCCCCACCCGGCCACTAGCGCTGCTAAAGCCCTGCTTTCTCCCACCCCTGTTTGAGGAGCGTTGAAGCCAGGGATGGCGAAACCGAGCCAGCGAGCGCCGATGACCCGGCGCGAGCAGCGCCTCCACAAACAGGGGTGGGAGAAAGCAGGGCGAGGGTACACAGCGGCCTGTGCGGCAGCGTTACAATTCACGTATGTTGATAGGCGTACCCAAAGAGATAAAGCCCGACGAACACCGGGTAGGATTGAGTTTAAGCAGCGCTCGCGAATTAATCGAAAACGGCCACGAATTACTGGTGCAAGCCGGCGCCGGCGCGGGATTGCGCCGCAGCGACGACGACTACCGGGCCCTGGGCGCGAAGATCGCCTCCGGCGCGGCGGAGATCTTCGAAAAGTCCGAGATGATCGTGAAGGTCAAGGAACCGCAGCCCGACGAATGCCGGATGCTCGGCGAGGGCCAGGTCCTCTTCACTTACCTGCACCTGGCCCCCGATCCGGACCAGGCGCGGAGGCTGATGGAGTCCGGCGTCACGGCGATCGCCTACGAAACGGTCACCGACGCCCGCGGCCACCTGCCGCTGCTGGCGCCGATGAGCGAGGTCGCCGGCCGCATGGCCGTGCAGGCCGGAGCGCGCTGCCTGGAAACGGAAATGGGCGGCAGCGGCATGCTCCTGGGCGGCGTGCCGGGAGTGCTGGCGGCCAACGTCGTGGTGCTTGGCGGCGGCGTGGTCGGCACCAATGCGCTGCGCATCGCCGTCGGCATGGAGGCGCGCGTGGTGGTGCTGGACAAGTCGCTGCCGCGCCTGAGGGAGCTGGACCTGCAGTTCGGCCCACGCCTGAACACCATGTACTCCACCCGCGCGGCCATTGAGGAATACGTCGAGCAGGCGGACCTGGTGATCGGCGCGGTGCTGGTGCCGGGCGCATCGACGCCGCAACTGGTGTCGCGCGAAATGGTGCAGCGCATGGCCTCCGGCTCGGTGCTGGTGGACGTCGCCATCGACCAGGGCGGCACCTTCGAGACCAGCCACCCCACGACCCATTCCGATCCCACCTATATCGAAGAGAACGTCGTGCACTACTGCGTGGCCAACATGCCGGGCGTCGTGCCCCGCACCTCCACCCAGGCGCTCAACAACGCCACGCTGCCGTTCACGCTGGCGCTGGCGAACAAGGGCTGGCGGCAGGCCATGCGCG
>JAPPHC010000080.1 GCA_028821145.1 Gammaproteobacteria bacterium
GCTACCGCCTCGCCATGCAGGCGCGCGAAAGCCGGCCCATCCGCACCGCGCTCTATTTCCCCTGGCACAGCGCCTTCCGCGAAGTCACCCCGACTGACGATAATCCTGCGAACTAGTCGTTTCGTTCGAGTACCAGGCTGACCTGGGTGACGCCGGGCGAGGAGCCGCGCTCGATGTCGGCGCTGACGGTGCGGATGCCTTCCTGGACCGCGAGGCCGGCAAGCCAGGCGCTGACCTGCGGGAACGGCGCATCGAGCAGGCGCAGGCGGACCCGCGTCTCGCCTTCCGCGGCGCCTTCTTCGAGAAAATCGCCCAGACCGGCTTCGCTGACCGAACGGTTGACCAGGAGCAGCAGCGAGGCGTCCGTTCGGGCGCGCGGCGGCGGCAGCGCCGTCATCCGGCTGCCCACGCGGTCCAGCCGTTCAAGCAACGCGGTCTCCGCCTCGCGCCTCTGCTTGCTGGTCTCGGCCCAATCCAGAAGCGGGGCGACGGCCGCGAAATACCAGATTGCGGTAAGCGTCAGCGCCGCCACCGCCGCGAGCAGAGCCTGCTCGCGGGCCGATCTCCCGCGCCAGAACTCAGCGACCGCGATCATCACGAACACTCAGTTCACCCGTGACAGATCCGTTGGATTCAGGCACGGCGGTCTGAATCAGCACGGAATAGCCGACGGAAAGCAGGCTTCGACGAACCTGGTCCAGCGTTTCCATGTTCGCGGCCGTCAAACGCACCTGCGCAGATCCGCTCCCGTAGTTGATACCCAGAACGCGCGTGCCGCTGCCGCCGGCGCGTTCCAGGGACTGCAACAGCCGCAGAAATCCGTCGCCGTCGGCCGCGGCGGAAAGATCGGCCGAAGTTACGCGGCGCCTGAACTCGCCCCTTAGGTCGGCCGATGCTCCTGCATCCGGCATCATCTGCCCAAGCCGCGTTTCCACGATCCCGGCAAGCGCCTGGTATTCACTCTGCGCGCGCCAACCGTCCATGGCCACGTAGCCCGGCAAGACAAGGGCCACGGCAAGCAGGCCGATGGCGACGTCCCTGAGACGGCGGGCCCGATCGTCGCGGCGGCGGAACTCGCCCTGCAACAGATTGACGGCGCCCCCGGACATCGACTCCGCGGCCAGTTGCGTCATAACGCCCTGTTCCAGCAGCCGGAGTTCCGTGTCCCGTCCGTTCAGGCCCGCCATCGCTTGCCGCGCCTCGCCCTGCAAAGCGGGCTCGCAATAGATCACCAGCCGGAACGGAGCAGCCTCGTCGCCGGCGTGCTCCGCGCATGCGATGTCGACCAGTCCCGCAAGCTCGCCGTGCCGGGCCGATACCACTTGCCCGCCGCCGTCGCGGAACATGACCGCATTCTCCTCCAGCAGAGCGGCGGCGGCGTTGGGAAGATGGGGCAATGCGTCGCCTTCTCCATAAACCGCGTCCGGCAGCAGTCCCGCTTGCCTTGAGCGTTCCAGCAGACCTTCAAGCCATCGCCGCTCCACGGCCGCCACTTCCAGTTGATCGCCGACGGCAGGGCCGACCGCAAAATGCAGGTCCTCCACGTCGCCCGCGATCCGGTCCTCCAGCGCGTATCTCGCGCCCCTGACGGCCGATCGGCGCCCGCGCACGGGCAAGTCCAGGCGGGCACGAAATACTTCCCGCGCCGGGATCAGCAAGACTACCTTGCGCCCCTCGGCCATTTCGGCGGCCTGCTCCAGTTCCCCTTGACCGCCCTGAGACACAGGTGCGCCGTGGGCGTCCACCGCCTGCCAGGAGGCGCCGCCATCCGGGTCGCCGATCCGAATTACCAGGTATTCCATACGCTGAAGGACCCTTGCGGTCTCAGCCCTGCACCGGCGCCAACCAGGCTTCGGGCGGCAATCCCTGGCGGCGCGCGCGGACCCGGCTACGGCCGCGGTCCAGCAGGCTGGTCAGGTAGAACCGTGTGCCGGCGGCGTTCACGGCCACGCGCAGCGCGAACCAATTGCTGGATAGCGAGACCCGTCCGGCCATTGGGGAGGGCAGGGCGGCCTGCACTTCGCCCAGGTCCGTCAAGCCGCCGGCGAGTTGCCGCTCACGCCACCCTTGCACCAGGGCGCGATCCGGGTATTCGGCAAGCGACAGCAGCACCTCCTCGGACGCCGTGTTCACGTTGACCGGAACCGGCGGCCCGGTTACCGGCAACGCCGTGACATGCGGCGAGAGCAGGCGCCAGGATTCGGCGTCGACACCCTCGACCGCCAGCAGTTCCGATATGTCTTCCATCGGGCGATTGGGAGCCTGGTAGGGCGGAAAAAGCCGCGTGTAGGCCTCATCTTCGGCGCCGCCCATGGGCTGCGGCAGGTTGTCGGCATCCATCCAGTCCAGCACCTTCAGGGCAAGCGACTCGTCGAGTCCCAGCACGCGGAGCAGGCGTCGAAACTGGTCGACCGCGATCATGTCCGGCGTTCCCTGCTGGGTGACCAGGTTGTTCAGGTTGAACCGCCCCTGCATGTCCTCTATTGTCCCCCGAATCCGCATCGGCCCTGCGCTCATCTCACGGATGCCGCGAAACCAGGGCTCGCCGTAATGGTCGGTGTCGCTGTCGAGCGCGTCACGGGCCATGATCTCGGCCGCCAGCTCCTCGATTCCCAGGGCCACCAGGCGCGCCTGCGTGGTGCCGACAAGCGCCCGGGATGCTTGCGTCTCAAGCTGCAGGGCGAACATCCGGGCGGCGCCGAGGACGCCGGCAAGGCTGACGATGAGCAGCGCCGAAATCAGCGCCAGCCCCTGCTGGGAACGGCCCATGCTCAACGGCCCACCTCAATCAGGCGCGCAATGGTTCCGACACCCCGTACCACAACCTTAATCCGTACTCCCGCCGGCAGCGCCGCATCGGAGAACTCGCCGGGCGGCGGCCAGAACGCCGTCCAGGCGGCCTGCGCCGCTCCCGGCTCGGACAGGAATTCCACGCGGAATTCATCGACTTCCTCCAGCAGCACCTCGCCCCCGACCTCGGTGGCCCCGATCGGGTCCAGCACCGGCCAGTACTCGCGCAGCAGGCGGCCGTCGATCAGTCGGTAACGCACTCGTTGCAGCTCGGCGCGCGGCAGCAACCCCGGGTTCAGCCACCCGCCGCGAGTGAAGTTCACTTCGCCCGCGCCGAGTGCCTGTAATGCCGGTTCATGGTCCTGGCCCAGGATGGCGCGCACCGGACGCGCCCGCAACTGGGCGAAATCGTTTTCCATCAGCCGAACGGCGCGCTGCACGCCGTGCCAGCGCCGTTGCTGCCCGTCCAACCGTTCCGATTGCGTAACCGCTTCGCCCAGCCCGCCGAAGGCCAGTGTCGCCATCACCGCGAAGATGCCCAGGGCCACGAGTAACTCGATCAACGTAAACCCGCGCAGGTCGGCGTGGCTGCTCATTCCTCGTATTCCGCTTCTTCCGCTTCGACCCGTACCCGCACCACGCCCCGGGCCGACGCCAGGACCGGGGCATCGCGTTCCGGGCCAACCCGCACTTCCACGTCGCGCAGGGTTTCGGCGGTAGATTGCCGGACCCGATACTCGACCCACCAGGTCCGCCCGGAAATTTCTTCCTCACGGCGCGCCTGTCCGCGCGGTAGCTCCCCGGCCAGGCGCAATGCCGTCAGCGCGTCGGCGGCCGCCCACTGGGCCAGCGTGCGGACACGCAATTGTTCGGCGGTCCGGGCCGCTTGACCGGTTGCGGCGAATGCGGCGCTCAGTCCCAGGGCGACGATCGCCAGCGCCACCAGCACTTCGAGCAGCGTGAATCCTCTCTTCACAGACCTTCAAGCTCAAACCGGCCGGACGAATCGAAGCGCATGGTGGCGCCCGCCTCACGCGTGCCGACCAGCCGCAACGTGAACGGCGTGAACTCGCCTTCCGGCAGCAGCAGGATCTGCGGCGCGGAATCGGAGGGCCCGAACTCGGGCGCCACAGCGCGGCCGTCGATCCGCAATTCGAACCGCATTGGCTGCGGCCAGGTCCGGGCCGCAAACGCTCCCCTTCGGGGCAATGGTCGCCAGACAAATCCGGGGCCGGACTCCGCTTCCGGCTCCCGGGGAACCAGTTCAAGATAAGAATAGCCGTCCGGACGGAACTTGAGTCCCAGCACTATTCCCTGAATGCGGCTCTCTTCCGTGGCCAACTGCAGGGTAGCGGCCAGCCTGCGCGCCTCCCGCGTTACCGGGCCGCCCGCGGCGCCGGCCGACAGCGCGGCCAGGCCGGTCAGCAGCGCGATCAGCGCCAGCACGACCAGGAGTTCGATCAGCGTAAAACCACGCTTCGCGCGCGCGGCTTCCCGGCATGACGTCACGGCTGCCGGTCGAGATTCCAGTTGCCGATGTCCCCGTCCTGCCCCTCGCCGCCCTCCTGTCCGTCACGTCCCAGGGTATAGACATCCACGTCTCCGCGGCGGCCCGGGCTGGCGTAGAGATAGGGGCGACTCCAGGGGTCCAGCGGCAGGCGGCGCATATAGCCGCCTGCCGGCCAGCGGACGTCGGGATCGTTGGGCCGTTCCACCAGCGCCTCCAACCCCTCCGCGGTGGTGGGGTAGCGGAAATTGTCCAGCCGGAATATGTCCAGCGCCGCCTCTATCGTCTGGATATCGGCCCGGGCCCGGGTGATCCGCGCATCGTCGACGCGGCCCACGTAAACGCCCGTTGCGATCGCTGCCAGGATGCCGATGATGGCCAGCACCACCAGCAGTTCCATGAGCGTAAACCCGCGGGAACGCCGCGCGGAATCCTCTCTGCCGGAATGTTCGCGCTTCATCCGGCAATCATGCCAGAGCCGAAATAAGGACGCTATCGCCTATAATTTTTCTGCGTGTCCGACGATACGAACCTGTTTTCCCTGAGCGGAGAGATCGCCCTGGTCACGGGCGCGACGCGCGGCATCGGCGCCGAGATTGCTGAGCAGTTCCGGGCCGCCGGAGCCGATGTGATCGGGACAGCGACCACGGCGGAGGGCGCAGCCGAAATTGCCGACCGCCTGGGTGGCGGCGATGCGGGAAAGGTGCTCGACGTGGCCTCCGGCGAGAGCGTTCAGGCGCTGATGAAAGAACTGGCCGGGCGCCTTCCGACCATCCTGGTGAACAACGCGGGTATCGTCCGCGACAACCTGCTGCTGAGGATGAAGCCGGAAGACTGGCAGGACGTCGTCAACACCAATCTCAACTCGGCCTACCGCCTCTGCAAGGGCTGTCTGCGCGGCATGCTGAAGGCGCGGCGCGGGCGCATCATCAACCTCTCTTCCGTGGTGGGCGCAGCCGGAGCGGCAGGACAGGCCAACTACGCGGCGGCCAAGGCGGGACTGCTGGGCTTCACTCGTGCGCTGGCGCTGGAAGTGGCCGGCCGCGGAATCACCGTGAACGCCATCGCGCCGGGCTATATCGAAACCGACATGACCGCGGGAGTAACGTCCGAGCGCAAGGACGCCATCGTCACGCAGATTCCTGCCGGACGCGCCGGTTCGCCGCTGGACGTGGCCGGGGCCGCCGTCTTCCTGGCGTCGCCCGCGGCATCCTACGTCACCGGAACCGTGCTGCACGTGAACGGCGGAATGTGGATGGGCTGATACCCGAACCGGGCCGATCGGGACTTCACGGGCAAATGCCCGTCGGGGCGGGTATTCCGTTAGAATACGCGCTTCGGCATTACTGTCGGCTTCGCCCGGCTCCCAGGGGAATTGGATCTATGAGCAATGTTGAACAACAGATCAAAGCGATCATCGCCGAGCAGCTTGGCGTGTCCGAATCCAGCATCACGAACGAGTCCTCGTTCGTGGACGACCTGGGCGCCGATTCGCTGGACACCGTGGAATTGGTGATGGCGCTTGAGGAAGAGTTCGAAACCGAGATTCCCGACGAAAACGCCGAACAGATTACTACCGTTCAGGAAGCGATCGACTTCATTTCCGCGCGTCTGGAGGAATAGCCGAACCGGCGCGGCCGGACCATAGAGCTGGCAGCACAAGTGTGATGTCCGGCACGCCTGACCGCCAGAAGTAACTATCATGAAAGGACGTCGCGTAGTCGTGACGGGCGCCGGAGCGATTACGCCCGTCGGTAACGATCCCGAGACCGCATGGCGGTCGGTCCTTGAAGGGAAGAGCGGCATTACGACCCATGAGGAATTGCCCAATATCGGGGCCTTTCCTTCGAGAATCGCAGGACTGATCCGCGATTTCGATCCTACCGAATACATGGAGCCTCGCGAGGTGCGGCGTTTCGATGCATTCAATCATTACGGCGTCGCGGCCGGGATCCAGGCGCTACGCTCTTCGGGGCTCGTGATCGATGAATCGAACGCGGACCGGGTAAGCGTCTACGTGGGCTCCGGCATAGGCGGCATCCGCACCATCGAAGCCTCGCACGAACGCTACGCCGAGAAGAACAATCCGCGGCGCATTTCACCGTTCCTGGTTCCCGGCATCATCGTGAACATGCCCGCCGGCCTGCTCTCGATACAGATCGGCGCCCGTGGCCCCAATATCGCAACGGCCACCGCCTGCTCCACGTCCACGCATTCGATCGGCCTCGGGGCGCGGTCCATCGCCTACGGCGAAACCGACGCCTGCCTCGCCGGTGGCGCCGAGCACTGCATCGCCTACCTGGGTATCGGCGGCTTCTCCTCCGCCCGCGCCCTGTCGCTGCGCAACGACGAACCGGAACGCGCCAGCCGGCCCTGGGACCGGGACCGGGACGGTTTCGTGCTCGCCAGCGGCGCCGTGTGCCTGATGCTGGAGGAGTTCGAGCATGCCCGTGCGCGCCGCGCGGAGATACTCGCCGAAGTCATCGGTTTCGGGATGAGCAGCGACGCGTTTCACATCACGGCCCCGGCGGAGGACGGCGCGGGCGGGGCCGCCTGCATGCGCGCGGCGCTCGAGGATGCGGGCCTCGATCCCGAGGAAGTGGACTATATCAACGCCCACGCCACCTCCACGCCGCTGGGCGACCTGGTCGAGACGATCGCCATCAAGGACGTCTTCGGCGACCATGCGGGGCGCCTGGCCGTCAGTTCGACCAAGTCGATGACCGGTCACCTGCTGGGCGCCGCCGGCGCGCTGGAGGCGCTGTATTCGATCCTGGCGATCCGCGACGGAGCCGTTCCTCCCACTATCAACCTCGACAATCCCGATGAAGGCTGCGACCTTGACTTCGTGCCCGGCACGGCGCGCGACATGCGCGTGCGGGTGAGCATGAGCAACTCCTTCGGCTTCGGCGGCACCAACGGTTGCCTGGTCTTCCGCGGGGTCTGATGACCCGCAACGCCAAGACCGTGGTTGCCGGGGTAGCCGCGGCGGCCCTCCTCGCGCTTGCCGGGCTGTATTCCGCGCGGCTGGCGCTGGAAAACCCGCTCGCTGCCGGATCCGCCGATCGGACCGTGATCGTCGAACCGGGCGACTCGCTGAATGCGGTGGCCGCGCGGCTTGAGGAGCGGATGATCCTGGAGCGGCCGTGGCTGTTCAAGCTGGCGGCCTACGTGACGGGAGCCTCGGCGCGCATACAGGCAGGCGAATACCGGGTCGGGGTAGGGGACACCCATCGCCAGCTCATCGATCGCATGGTTCGCGGCGAGGTCGTTCAGCATTACTTCACCATCATCGAAGGCTGGACCGTTGGCGAGATTCTTCGGGCCCTGCATGCCGCCGAACCGCTGGTTTCCACCCTGCAGTCGCAGGACGCGGAAGCGCTGGCCGCAGAACTGGCGCTTGGACATGGGCACGCCGAGGGATGGTTCTTCCCGGATACCTACGCTTATACGCGCGGCGAAACCGACGCCGATGTGCTTCTGCGGGCCCACGCGCTGATGCAGGACCGATTGCAGGCGGCCTGGGCGGAGCGCGCCGCCGGACTGCCCCTGGACGAGCCCTACGAGGCCCTGATCCTGGCGTCCATCATCGAGCGCGAGACCGGGATCGACGCCGAGCGCCCCGTCATCGCCGGCGTGCTCACACGGCGACTTAAACTGCGCATGCGTCTTCAGGTGGACCCCACGGTGATCTACGGACTCGGCGATTCGTACGCCGGCGACGTCACCCGCGCCCACTTGCGCGAAGACACGCCGTACAACAGCTATACGCGCTACGGACTGCCGCCCACGCCCATCTCGCTTCCCGGCGGGCCTTCCCTGCAGGCGGCCGTGCAGCCGCAGCCGGGCGAATTCCTCTACTACGTGGCTTCCGCGGACCTCGACGGCAGCCACGTATTCAACGAGACGCTGGACGGACACAACGCCGCGGTCGCGATGCTCGTTCGCAGCCAGCGCGCGCGCAACGGCGGCAACGCGCCGCTTGAATGACGCCGCCCCGATCACGGCTCCACAGGCTATGCTTCAACTGATATGAGCCGCGGACGATTCGTAGTTCTGGAAGGGATAGAAGGAGCGGGTAAATCCACTCATGCCGCGTTTCTGGCCGGCTGGCTCGAGCAGCGGGGCATCGCCGTGGTTGCGGCCCGGGAGCCGGGCGGGACCGCGCTTGGAGAGCGGCTAAGAGAGATACTGCTGGATCCCGAATTGACCGGCATGGCGCCGCTGGCGGAGTTGCTGCTGATGTTCGCGGCACGCAGCGCGTCCCTGAAGGAAGTCATTCTTCCTGCGCTCGACGAGGGTTCGTGGGTGATCTGCGACCGCTTCGTGGACTCGAGTTACGCCTATCAATCGTACGGCCGCGGCGTTTCGCTGGAGTACGTGGAGGCGCTTGAAAAGCAGGTCCTGGACGGCCTGCGCCCCGATCTCACCATTCTTCTCGATACTCCGGTCCGCCTCGGACTCTCGCGCAAGGCCGATCCGCAGGGGCGCGACCGGTTCGAACGCGAGAGCCGCGAGTTCTTCGAGCGGGTGCGCGCCGGGTATCTTGAGCGGGCCGCGCTGGGAGGCGATGGCTACCGGATTGTCGATGGGTCGAAATCGCTGGAGGAAGTGCAAACGGACCTGACCGACGCGATTCGCCGGCTGGCGGGTCTCTAGTGCCGTGAACCGGACGGAGCTTCCCTGGCTGGAGCCTCTCGAGGCCGAACTCGCGGCGCAGATCGGTTCTGGCCAACTTGCTCATGCCCTGCTGGTGCACGGCCAGCGCGGCACCGGGAAACGGCGCCTTGCCGCATGGCTGGCGCAGGAGTTGCTGGGGTCCGACCGTCCCGTATGGCCGGCGGAATCCGCCCCGGAGACCACCCTGCACGCGAATCTTCACCCGGCCGCGCCGGAGGCCGGCAAGTTGCTCTCGGTAGAACGTATCCGGGAGCTGATCGATTTCATGCTGCTGAGCACCTACGGCACGGGCGCGCGCCTCGCCGCGATCTGCCCGGCCGAGTCGATGACGCGTTCGGCCGCCAACAGCCTGCTCAAGATCCTCGAGGAACCGCGGCCGAACAGCTACATCCTCCTGGTCGCGGACGATCCGGCGCAATTGCCGGCCACGATCATCAGCCGCTGCCGCCTGCTGCGTTCTCCAGCCGTAACCCGGGACGCGGCGCTTGCCTGGCTGGCGCAGCAGGAACCGGACGCGAACTGGGACAACGCCTTGCGTCTGGCCGGAGGCGGACCGCTCGCCGCGCGGCAGATTCACGCCGACGGCCTCGACCAACGCGCCAGGACGATGAGCGGCCAGCTGGCCGGGCTGGAACGGCGGGCGTCCACGCCGCTGGAAGTGGCGCGCAGCTGGAAGGACCTGCCGATGCGATTCTGCTGCGATTTCCTGTTCCGTTGCGCGTTTCGCCGGATCAGCGACTGGACCGCAAACGAAAATAATGCCTACAAGCAGAGATTTTCGGTATTGTCCGCGGATTTGCAGGAGGCAATGATCCGGTACGGTTTCGTTCACCTGGACAACGTCATGGATTGCCGCCGCATCGAACGCTTCACGCCGAACGCGGAACTGGCCGTAACGGTGCTGCTGAAGGACTGGTACGGGGGCTTCGCCACGCAACGATGAGCGTCCCGGGCTTCTACTCGCTGGTGCTGGAGGACGCCGATTCGCTTGCCGCGGCCTGGCTGCCGTTCCTTGAGCCGGGCGGACTGTTCGTTGCGACCCGCCGGGATCACTTCCTGGGAGAAGAGGTCGTGCTCCTGCTGCAGCTACCCGACGGCGAGAAGCACAGCCTCGCCGGCAGCATCGCGTGGATCGGCGCGGACGATCTTTCCGGGCGGCGGCCGGGCGCGGGCGTGGCCCTGGATGGCGAAGAAGGGCAGGCGCTGGCGGAAACGATCAGACGTATCGTGGGCGACGGGCCTACTCCCGCCGACGCGCTCCTGACCCGCTGCTGAAACGCGCTGGTTCAGCGCCAGCCGGAGAAACGCACTACGCGCTGCGGCTCGCTCTGGACGCGGCATTCGGGGCGCAGCTTGTCGGCGCCAAGCAGGTACCAGTAGCGGCGGTGGGCGTAGCCCAGGCGGATCCCGGAATCGCCGGTGAAACACCAGTTCCGATACTCTTCCGGCGCCAGCAGCATCCTGTCGGGAGCTTCGCCAAGCCAGGCCGAAGCATCCAGGATTTCCTGGCGCCGGTCGGGGCGCCGGCGCCCGAAGTGGGTGACCGGACGATCCACGTGCAGCATCTGCTGGGCCCGCCAGTCGGCCAGGCCCAGTTCCGTGTTCTCGGGAAGTGCTCGAAGAGCCGCGGCCGTTATCGTCTTGCCGGAACGCCCCTCGTTGAGCAGCGAGAACGAGCCCCAGCCCAGCAGCATCCAGAACAGGACGATGATGCATCCCGTGACCGCGGGCGCCCTGCGGCTGCCGGCGGACAAAAGGCCCGCCAGGCCCGCCGCGCTGGCCACGATCACGAGCGGCACGACCACGGGATGCACCGAGTTGATCTCCAGAAGCAGCGCGAGCCGTCCCGGATTCAGAAGGTTGAACCAGAAGGGCGAACCGTCCGAAAGGGACGTGACCGCGGGCTCGTCGGCCGGCGTCACGCCGTACACGCTCAGCATGGAAAAGAGCAGAGCCAGCAGCACGGCCATCATTCCGATCCATAGCGTGAGGCGGCAGTTCCCGCGCTGCAGGGCGCCGGCCAGATGCGGTCCGCAGGCAAGCGCCAGCGCCGGAATGACGGGCAGAAAATCGGCCGCCCGCTTCGCCTGGCTGACGGATATGAGGAGCAAAACTGCGGCTGCCCAGACGATGAAGCAGAGCAGGGCAGGGTCGCGCGCGCGCAGGCCGTCCCCCCAGCCGTAGCGGACCCAGGGAAGCGTCAGCACAAGGGGGAAGCAGGCCCAGGGGGCGACCTGCAGTACGTAGTACCAGAACGGGTAGAGGTCGCTCCAGGATGCGGGACCGCGGCCGAGAGGCCAGGCTTCCGGCAAGGCCAGCCTGTATACGGCCACGGCCTCGCTGTCGGAACCCCAGAGCAGGCCCAGCCAGGCCGCGGGTATCGCCACAAGCACCGCAAGACCCGCCAGCCACCTGAGGTTCCATCGGGCCGGCCTCAGCAGCCAGCCGCGGCGCGCCGCCCAGAGCCACGGCGCCAGCAGCAAAAGCGGCAGCAAGCCGGAAATATCGATCAGCAAACCCAGCGCGCAAGCCAGGCAGCCGAGAACGAAATGTCCCCAGGCGGGCCCCAGCAACAGGTGGAGGGACAGCCCGTAGAGCCCGGACACGACGAAGAAGCACATCACGATGTCGCCACCGGCGCCGTGGGCCTGCAATGCGAACTGCACGCAGCCCAGCATCGCGACCCCGGCCCAGAAACCGGCGGCATCGTCCCAGAGCCGGCGGGCCAGGTCGCAGGTCAACCACAGCATGCCGATGCCGGCCAGCAGCGAAGGTAGGAGGAATCCGATCCTCATGCCGAACAGCCACTGAAAAACCGCCAGTATCCAAAGGTATAGCGGCCCTTCCTTGACGAACAATTCACCCGCGAGTGTGGGCGCCAACCAATCGCCGGAACTGAGCATTTCCGCGGCGGCCAGCGCGTTTTCCGGCTCGTTGGGCGGCCAGGGATCGCGCAGGCCGAAACCAGCGGTAAGGATCAGCAGTGCGGCGCCGAACAGGCTCAGCGTACGGACCCGGTCTCTCATATGGCAAGTGTATCGCTCCGCGGGCCACACTTATAATCCCGTTCGCGACTGCCGGCGCCCGCACCGGCGCCCGGAAGCCTATGACCATACGAACCGATGCACTGATAGTTGGCGCGGGTCCCTGCGGGCTGTTCCAGGTGTTTGAACTGGGGTTACTCGGTATCAGCGCACACCTGGTCGATGCCCTGAAGGAGCCCGGCGGGCAATGCACGGAACTCTATCCGGACAAGCCCATCTATGACATTCCGGCCATACCGGTGCTCAACGCCCAGGACCTGGTGGACGCCCTTCTGAAGCAGATCGAACCCTTCAATCCGACATTTCACCTGGGCGAGGAGGTGACGGTGGTCCGGCCGCTCGGAGAAGGGGAGGGCTTTCACGTCGAAACCGGAGCCGGCACGCAATTCCAGGCAAAAACGCTTTTTCTCGCCGGCGGCGTGGGCTCGTTTCAACCCCGCAAGCTGCGCCTGGACGGCGCCGAGACCCTGGAAGGCCGGCAGCTTCATTACCGGGTAAAGGATTCCTCGCGTTTCCGCGGCAGGCGCCTGCTGATACTCGGCGGCGGCGACTCCGCGCTGGACTGGGCGCTGGAACTGAGCGGAACCGCCGAATCCGTAACGCTGGCGCACCGGCGCGACGAATACCGCGCGGCGCCCGCATCGGTGGCGCAGTTCAGGGAGCTGGTCGCGCAGGGCAGGGCGCAACTGTACGAAAAGGCCCGCGCAACACGCCTGCACCTGGACGGGGAAGATCTCTCGGCGGTCACGCTCAGTGTTGAGGACGTTGAAAGAGATCCTTTGGAAGTTGATGATTTACTGGTATTTTTCGGCCTTGCCCCCAAACTGGGGCCGATCGCCGGATGGGGCCTGGACCTGAACCGCAAGACCGTGAACGTGGATCCGGAAAAGTTCCAGACCAACATTCCCGGGATATTCGCCATCGGCGATATCTGCCACTATCCGGGCAAGAAGAAGCTGATCTTAAGCGGTTTTCACGAAGCCGCGCTGGCGGCATTCGCGGCCAAGGCGATACTCACTCCCGGCAAGAAGGTCCACCTGCAGTACACGACCACCAGCCCCATCATGCACAAGCGCCTGGGGCTGACCGACTGACCCGGGCGGGAGGACGTCCCGCCCTCCGGGAAGGCGGGACGCCTTCCCACCCAGGGTGTTCCCTGGCCTAATCGGCCGGCATGGCCGCCAGGACGGCCTCTTCGAACTGCTCCTCGCTGTGTCCGCCCAGAAGCGTCCGAAATATTGACCCGTCCGGGCCGATCACGTAGTTCGCCGGCATGACCCCCGGCCAGAAGGGGTCCAGCTCCTCCACCAGCAGATAGTCCTCGAATTCGCCGTTGAGGTAGCTGCGCCATTCGGGAAAGCGGGTCTCGATGAATTCCGGCACCAGCCACGCGGCGTCCGCCTGGTCGTCCAGCGAGATTGCCACGAGGGCGAAGCGGGACGGATCCAGCTTCTCGCGCAGGTTGATCAGCGCCGGAATCTCATGGATGCAGGGGCCGCACCAGGTCGCCCAGAAATTGACCAGCACCACCTTGCCGCTATGGTTTTCCAGCAGGGGCAGCAGATCGTCCGCCCGGACCCACTCAAGCTCTTGCGCATCGCTGTTTTCCGCCGGGTCCGCTGCATCGTCCGCCGGCCAGGCGGCAGTGGAGGCCATAGCCAGGATCGATGCCGCCGCCGCGAGAGCGGCCCACCGAGAGGGTGTATGATTTACGGTTGTTCGAATATGTCTCACTGGAGCTAGCCGTATGTTGAAAAAAGCATACTTTAGCGCATTGGCGCTGTTGGCCGCGTTTGTGTTCCTGCCGTCCACTGCCTGGACGCAAGCCGAGATTCTCTACCAGAACGAGCTGGGGTTGCAGGACAGGGCGGCGTTCAGCCCCGAGGTCGCGGTATCCAGCGGCGGCGAAGTGTACGTCGTGTTTCTGGACCGGCCCGACCCGACCGCGCCGCCTCCGAAGCGCAAACACGGCGAGCACAGCCATCGTTCCTCGGTGGACTTGTGGATAGCACGTTCCGACGACGGCGGGTCCAGCTTTCAGGCCCCGTCCATGGTCAATCACGAGCATGGAGTGATCTGGGGCTTCCAGGTCAGCAAGCCGCGGGTCAGCATCGACGATCACGGCACCGTGCACATTTTCTATCCGGGCAACGCGCAGTCCAGCCAGACACGGCTGGACGTCATCGCCTCGCAATACACGCGTTCGCTGGACAAGGGCGCCACGTTCTCCGAGCCCGTCATGCTGAATTCGCACGTCAAGAAGGACGGGCGGGGGCTGCTGGGCGAAGAGCTGGGGGCGGCGCACGCCTTCGGCACCATGGGGGTGGCGCCCGACGGCACCGTTCACACGTTCTGGCTCGACACCCGTTACATGGGTGGTCCCAGCATGGGGGCCACGCTGTTCACGGCTTCATCGAAAGACGGCGGAGCGACATTCGGCACCGAGATCGAATTCGCCCGCGACGTGGTCTGCCCCTGCTGCCAGCTGGTAGCGGACTTCGTGGGCGACGAGGCAGTGCTGGTGTCGTACCGGCACGTGTTCGACGACGGCTCCCGCGACAGCGTGGTGCTGCGTTCCACGGATGACGGGCAAACCTGGCCCGAACTGGCCCGGTTGCCGATCGATCCCTGGTATATCGGCGGTTGCCCGCTCAAGCCCACCGACATGGCCGTGAACGAGAACTACGTCTATTCCGTGTCGTTCTCGGCCGGCCCCGAGCAACAGGGCGTCTGGTTCAGCCGCTCGCGGAACGGCGCTCTTGCGTTCGAGGAAGCCATGCACCTGCATCCGGCCTCCAAGTACAGCGACGCGCCGGTCATCACCGTGACGCCCAGCGGGGTAGTGCGGGTTGTCTGGCATTCCCGCGAGGGACGCAAGAGCCCCTACCGGCTGTATATGTCGGAGTCCTACGATCACGGCGAAACCTTTACGGCCCCCTGGGAGTTGCCCACGCCTGAAGGCCAGTCGCGCTTCCCGGTCATGGCCACGGACGCCGACGGGAATTCGCACGTGGCCTGGGAGCAGCAGGTGAAGATCGGCGAAATCGTGACGACCGAAGTGCACGTCATGGGCATCGCGGCGCCCAGCACGGGCCCCACAACGGTCATCGCCAGCCTCAAACAGCCCGTCGACTAGGAAGCAGCCGCCTTCGCGGCTGTGCCGGCGATCCCCGCCGCGCCCCGATCGCAGGGGCGTGGGTTTGTGATGCGTTGACGGTTGCCTAGAACGGTTTGGCGAGGCCGAGGAAAGCCAGCACCAGGGACGTGCCCCAGAAGAGATAGACCACCTTCTTCGACCGCCCGAGCATTGTGGTGAAGATGGCCTCCACCTCGGGCGTCGAGCCTTCGTCGGCCAGTCGCCGGAATCCCGTCCCGATGTCGGCGACGTAGGACCTGAGCCACAGGCCGAGATATACCAGCACGCCGAACAGCATCACCTTCAGCCCCAGCCAGTTGCTGCCGAAACCGACGTCCATCACCAGCGATACGGCGCCGGCCAGCACGAGAACGGGCGCGACGACCCACCGGATGCGGTTGTCGATGATGCGAAAAGTGCTGCCGGCGGAAGGGCCCTTGTTCAGGTAAACCGCCCACGACAGCACCAGCCAGGCCAGAAATACGAGCCAGGTGATCCAGAGCCAGGTTCCCGTGACCGGGCTGAGCCCCAGACTGTCCGCCAGCGTAAGGCCCACCGGAAACATGAAAATCAGGCACGACCGCGGCAGCAGGTCGATCCAGAGCATGGCGGTAAGAAAGCGCCGCCGTTCCTCGATCGGAAGTTCCGCCTTGCAGATGTAGTGGGTGGTGACGTAGACGCCCCAGTCCGGCCCCAGCCAATAGACGAACAGCACCAGGTGCCCGTAAAGGACGAAAGTGTGGAAGTCCATATCTTACCTCTAACTTTACATAATATACATTATGCCCATTTGATAGATCATCGCGCCAACGGTTTGGCGAAGAGCATTTGAGCGTCCCCTATCGTTCTCTCCGCAAACCCCGCCTCGCAGTACCGGAAGTAGAACTCGTACATGCGCAGGAATTCACCGGAGTACCCGAGCTCCCTCGCCGCGTCCCAGTTCCGGCGCAGCGCCTTCGCCCACAGCCGCAGCGTGCGCACATAGTGGCTTCCGATATCTTCCATGCGCACCAGCCGGAAGTCTGTCCGCCGGCGCACCGCGCCCATGATTGCCTCGACCGACGGCAGAAAGCCGCCCGGAAAGATGTAGCGCTTGATGAAATCCACCCGCTTGACCGTGGCCCGGTAGGCCTGGTCGGGAATCGTGATGGCCTGAAGCGCCATCAGACCGTCCGGCGCCAGGAGTTCGCTGCAGCGCTTGAAGAACAGGTTCAGGTACTGGGCGCCCACCGCTTCGATCATTTCAATGGAGATGAGCCGATCAAACCGGCCACCGGTGTCCCGGTAGTCCTGCATCCGGATCTCCACCAGATCTTCAAGCCCCGCCGCCTTGACCCGCTGCACGGCCTCCGCGTGCTGCCGCTCGGAAATCGTGATGCTTACCACTCTGCAGCCGTAATTCCGCGCCATGTGGATGGCGCAGGCGCCCCAGCCGCTGCCGATTTCGAGAACGCGCAGGCCGGGTTTCAATTGCAGCATTTCGCACAAGCGGTCCAGCTTAACGATCGAAGCTTCCTCCAGGCTGGCGTCCTCCGACGGGAAATACGCACAGGAATACAGCATGGTGGGATCGAGGAACAACTGAAAGAAGTCGTTACCGACGTCGTAATGCGCGGAAATGTTTCGCCGGGAACCGGAGCGGGTATTGCGGCGCATCGCGTGCCCTATCCAGCGCGGAATCGCGCCCAGTGCCGGCAGCCTGCCACCCAGGTCCGCAAGAACGTCCTGGTCGCGCAGCATCAGCCTGAACAAGCCGGCCAGGTCGGGCGAGCGCCACTGGCCGCCCATGAACGATTCCGCCGCTCCCAGCGCGCCGTCCCTGGCGATCGTCCGCCAGCAGCCGCTGTCCAGCACTTCGAAAGTGGCCAGGGGAAGATCGCCTGAATTGCCCTGCCCGCCGAGGATCCGCTTCTGACCCGCCTCCAGTATTTCGAGCCGGCCATTTTCAAGCCCGGCCAGGCGCTTTTGCACCGGCCTCCGCCACATCGAGGCGGGCAGATCGGCCTTTTCCTGCGCGTTCACGATCCCGGATGCGCGAGCGGCTTGACGCCCTTCAGCCACAGGCGCAGGGCATTGAGATGAATGCGCAACGTAACGTTGGCGGTCATCAACGGGTAGCGCAGCAGGCTGCGGGCCAGGACGCCGCCCGTGACCGGCCGCCGGGTCAGCGCCAGGCTGGTCTGAAGCGTGGCCTCGTCCTCCCGAAGCACTTCGATGCTCAACGACAGCCGCTCACCGGGCGGGCCTGCCCAGCAACGGTACGACATGTCCATTGGTATAAAGGGAGATACGTGCATTTCCTTATTGAAATCAAATAACTGCCCTCTGCCCCCAGATTTGGTCTCAGCAGTGGGCAGCACGTAGCATACGCGCTCCTTCCAGGGCGTGTTGCTCACCTCCAGCACGTAGCAGCGCGGCGTCGGGCTGTCCCCGTCGAAGCAGTAATAGACCGAGATCGGGTTGAAGACGTAGCCGAAATACCGCAGGTGCGTCAGCAGCCGCACCGGCCCGTCCAGACGCAGGCCGCTGCGTTCACGCACCAATGCACGCACGCCTTCCGCGAGGTTGTCGCAATTTCCGTCCAGATGGTCGCTCGGCAGGAAGCGCGCGATCGCCGGTCGCCGCGTAGACCACAGCCACCTGCCGGAAAAGACCTGGTCGAGCTCGTCCAGGTCCATGTACGCCATGAACAGGCGGTACTGGAATGCGTGCCTAGCCGGTCTGTGCCGGATGTGCCTGACCCAGCCCTCGTAGATCGCGCTGTGCATATGCGAATTTTGCCTGAATCTCCGGTCTGGCCGCCCATTCGCGGACGCTGCCCGCCGCCTTGAGGCCGCTGGCCAGGCCGTCCTCGTGGAAACCCCACCCGGTCCAGGCGCCGCAGAAGAAGCGGTTCCCGCCGGCGTTCATCTCACCCACCCTGCCCTGCGCGGCGAAAGCCTCGGCGCTGAATACCGGGTGGGCGAAGCTGAGCCTCGTGATGACCTTGTCGCGGCGCAGGGGACGCAGCGGATTGAGCGTGACGCAAATCGGTTCCGGCGACTGAAGATGCTGCAACACGTTGAGGTTGTAGGTAACGGAAGCCTCCCGTCCGCTGTCGGGCGCCCGGTAGTAGTTCCAGGAAGCCCACGCCAGCCGCCTTCTGGGAAGAACGCTGCGATCGGTATGCACGACCGCTTCGTTGCGCCGATACGGTATGGCGCTCAACACCTGCCGCTCCAGCGGGCTGGGATCCTTGATCAGGCGCAGCGCCTGGTCGCTGTGTACCGCCATCACGGCGGCGTCGAAAGCCTCAACGCCCCGATCGGTTTCGACGTGGACTTCGCCGCCCCAGGACTCGACCGAGCGTACCGGCGAATTTGCACTGACGCGGCCGTCGAAGACGCGCAGCACGGCGTCCACGTACCGGTCGGCGCCGCCGGGAATCATCCGCCACTGGCGGTGCCCCTTGGCGCCCAGCAGCATGTGGTTGGCCATGAAACGGAGCAGGTACAGACTCGGATAGCGCTCGATCGATTGCACGGAACAAGACCAGATGGCGCCAGTCATCGGCAGCAGGTAGTCGTTGACCAGCTCCGGACCGTAACCGCCCTGCTTGAGAAACTCCGCCACGCTGGTTTCGGCCAGTTCCCCGTCCCTTTCCGCCAGCGCCCTGTTGGCGTCGCGATTGAACTTGAGGATGTCGCGCAGCATCCGGTAGTGCCTGGGGCGAAGAAGGTTACGCCTCTGCGCGAAGAGCTTGTTCATCGTGCTGCCGTGGTATTCCAGGCCGCTCTGGTCGCAACGGAGGCTGAAGCTCATCTCGGTGTCCCGCGCGGGAATGTTCAGGTCCTGCAACAGCCGGGTGAAATGCGGGTAATTGGCCTCGTTGAACACCATGAAGCCCAGGTCCGCCCGGTATTCCTGCCCGAAGCGCTCGAATTCGAGGGTGCGGGTATGGCCGCCCGGCTTCTCCCGCGCCTCGAACAGCGTCACCTCATGTTCGCCATCGAGCTCCCTGGCCGCGGCAAGCCCGGAAATTCCTGCGCCAATGACGGCGATGCGCAGTCGGTTCGCCGTCCCGAGCCGGGTTACTTCAACGTCCATCCGGCTATAATTCGCATTTCTCGCGCGCGCCGGATTCAGGCGCAGGCAGCAAGGAGCCCGGGAGGGATCGATTGGTGAAGACCGCAACGCGAAAGGCGCAACACAAGGCTCGGATAGTAGTCATAGGAATGATCGCCTTTCACCTGGCCTGCTTCGGCGCCATCTACACGGGCGTGAGCTGGACCGCCGTGATTGTCGCGGCCGCGCTCTACGTTCTGAGGGCCTTCGGCGTCACCGCGGGTTTTCACCGCCTGCTTGCCCATTCCTCCTACAGCGCGTCCCGCCCCGTGCGTTTCCTGTTGACCTTCCTCGGAAGCTGCGCCACCCAGGGCGGCCCATTGTGGTGGGCGTCGCATCATCGCCGCCACCATCGCTATTCCGAGCGTGAAGGCGACGTGCATTCGCCGGTTCAACGCGGTTTCTGGTACGCGCATATCGGATGGATGTGGGATGCGGTGTGCTTCGCGGGCAACTACGCAAACATCAAGGACCTTCACCGTTACCCCGAAATCCGGATTCTACAGAAAGGCTACGTTTTCCTGATCCTGGGCCAGGCTGCGGCCCTGTTCGGCCTCGGAGCGCTGCTGAACTGGCTGAACCCGGCCCTGGGAACCAGCGGCCTGCAGATGCTGGTGTGGGGTTTCTTCATCAGCACCGTGGCCCTGTGGCACGCCACCTTCATGGTGAATTCGGTCTGCCACCTTTGGGGCACGCGCCCCAACCCCGCCGGAGACGGCAGCCGCAACAACTTCCTGGTGGCCCTGCTGACCCTCGGAGAAGGCTGGCACAACAATCACCACCGCTGGGCTTACTCGGCGCGGCACGGACTGCGCTGGTGGCAGCTCGACATCACCTGGCTGGGCCTGCTTGTCATGAAGCACCTTCGACTGGTACGCGATCTGCGTCTGCCCGCCCGGAGAGTGGCGCCCGCGCAAACCTGATTCCACCCGCCAGGCTGCCGGCCGCGCGGCGAAACAGGCGCACGCGCGCAAGAACCATTCCATTTTCCTTCGTTGCTATATGTCGATTTCATCGACATATAGCTTCATCATGTCGATGAAATGCGAATTTATCGACAAGTTCTACTGCAGCAAGCAGGTCTCCGCAATTGACTACAATGCACACGGAAAGCTGGCGGCTTGGCTTGCCGGAGAATCATCATGGCTTTTGAGCGTATCAAATCGCTAAAGGCAACCTTCGTCCGAATCGGTCTCAATCAAAATGACCTGGCTACCCTTGCCCAGAAAATTGACGAAGTTGGCGCTGATCGACAGGGCAAATTGAATATAAAGATCAAATCAGCGGATGAAGAAGATACATATCAGACCGATGATCCTGGCTTTTTTTGTAGCCGTAAAATGCCCGCCCGTATCGGATCCATCAAGATTTCGTATAGACACTACAAGGAATCGATTGAATGTAGTTTATCTTTTGGAGACAGCTGGCGAAAAGATATCGAACTTTCTGTAGAAGGAACGGACTCGCAAGTTACGGAATTATTTCATGACCTAAAGAAGGAAATCGAAAACAAGAGAATTTGGGGAAAGTTCTTATTCTTGGCCGCTGAAAAATTACAATACTTGCTTATAGGTGCGGTACTAGTGGCGGCGGGCACATATTCGATTTTCGATATAGTGCTTGATTCATGGGCAGCCCTCCATCCTGACTTTCGCGGATCAACGGCTCATTTAGTGATAGGCAGTATCTGCTGGGCAATCGTGTTAGTAGGTACCATGACGAGTCCAATTTGGATTGAACAAGCTGTCAAAAAAAGTTTGCCACCGATAGAGTTCTCAGGAAATCTTTCCGGCAATCTACCAAAAGGAAGAAAGTTATTTGTTGCCCTTGCCATGTTTGTCTTCATTCCGATACTCGTCAATGTCTTTTCGGAGTGGATTTTAGACCTCTTTAAATTCTGGGCAAGCATCAATACTTAGGGACTACGCTAAGAATTTCTATTGATCTTTCCCCAGAATCGGGCCACTTGAGCTGAGGGAAAAAATAAGCTACATAAGACCCCAAAATTGGCTCTACTGACTTCGCGATATACTAGCCTGCACAGGGAGGTAGCGAGCCATGGATTTGTTTCTGGAACAGCCCCATACAAAGCGCAGCAAGAGGATTGTGCGGCGCGGTTCACCCACCAACGATCTTGTGTTGAGCGCTTATCAGGCCGCCAACGAACACGTCTTTCCAAAAATACTTGATTTGTACTTGGCGCCGGGAAGCCTCGTTGCAGACATTACTTACGGCAAAGGCGTCTTCTGGCGCAACGTGAATGCCGACAGGTTCCGCCTCAAGGCAACCGACCTGACCGATGGCATCGACTGCCGCGACCTGCCCTATCAGGACGGCGAACTGGACTGCGTCGTGTTTGATCCTCCCTACATGCACACGCCGGGAGGCACCGCCCACTCCACGCATCAGCCCTTCGAGAACTATTACCGCAATAACGTCACCGGCAACAAAACAAAGAGCAAGTATCACGAAGCGGTACTGGAGTTGTACACGGATACGGGTGCGGAAGCCTATCGAGTTCTGCGTGACAGAGGAGTGTTTATCGTCAAGTGTCAGGACGAAGTATGCTCAAACCGGCAGCGGTTCACGCACATTGAAATCATCCGAGAATACGAAAGTCTGGGATTTGTCGCTGAGGACCTGTTTGTCGTAATGCGCAACAATCGCCCGGGTGTTAGCCGCACGGCGAAGCAGGTGCACGCTCGCAAGAATCATTCCTATTTCCTTGTCTTCTGGAAGAAAGGCAAGACCGGCTCAATCTGGACTCCGCCCTAATGAACCCCATCAACCTGATGCTTCGAGTAATCAGGGAACATACGCCACAATCAAAATGGACCGGATCCCCATTGGAACCTTTTCGCCAGGTCGCCAACACCAACCGTGGGGATATCGGGGAAGAATTTGTCGCGCGTTACCTTGAGTCGTTTAACATCTCGGTTCACAGGAGTGAGTCACGAATCATGGAGTGGGATCTGGAGATCAGGGGCAAGCGCTTTGAGGTCAAGACTGCATCCGAGGATAGCGGCGGATCATTCCAGTTCAATCACGTGCGGCTCGACAGGAACTACGACTACCTCCTGTGCCTTGGCATCCGACCCGCCGAGATTCGCTTTGAGGCGTGGCGTAAAGGCGATGTTTCGGAACAGATGGCCGGCACCCTGGTACGAATGGCGGAAGGCCAGGCCGTAACCTTCAAGCTCACGAAAAAGCCCGAATCCATGAGAAAAATCGAAGACTTGCCAGGCTGGATTAAGCAGACATTTGCTTCAGCTACATCCTGATCCGCACGCGGAGTCTTTGGGCGCTGTGCTCGCCTGACGTGCGCCTTCGGCGTAGCAGCCAATGCTCGCCTGAGTAGGGTGCCCTATGCGCCGGTTGGCCTGAAACGTATATTGAGGCTCGGGAAAGCTTCGACGAGCGATTTCGCAGCTCTCTCGGTCCTCTCTTCCCACCAATCATTGGACAGCGCGTAGGTCTTGTTGGCGAAATGGAATAACTCGCTATCATCTTTACAAAAATAGCGGTCTGCCTTGGGCACTACCTGGCCGCGATCCGATTTCATAATCTCCTCCCGGACTTGCTCCGCGTTCAACTTGCCATCGAAATCCTTAAAAAGTGTGCCCCGCCCAGGGATTACTTCGACAATCTGCTGCGGCGTGGCGCCACTTTCAAGTACGCCTGACACGAGAATGAACATCGTCGCACGCATACTCAAAGCAGTATGGCTATTCCCGGCAATCTCGATATCATATTTCTTCGGCATTGTTTTTCGAGATGCGCGCTCCTTGCGTCTCTTCTCTTGAATTCGGACTTGATAATCCTCGGTTTCAGGCATGGGAATGATGGTCTGAACATCCAACAGAATCTGTCCATTATTGTCATACGGCTGCATGCGCACGCAACGTATATCAAGATCGAATTCATTCAACCACAATACCGACGTGGTCAACTCCTTTGAAAATCCCCCGGATGCCAGAACAATCCTGACCTCCTGCCCAAACCTATCCTCGTCCGGTTCTTCCCAGTTAAGAAAATTTAGTAATAGATCAATGGGATCCTCATCTATATCGTTTTTACGCAGATAATCGCCAAAAATGGTGACCAGCTTTTCAAACGTCAGCGCGGCGATCATGGCTGCGTAACGGATGGCCTGCAACTCCATATGTCCGCCGTCCTGGGTGCGCTTCAGTTCAATCACAACTAGATTGGCTGCCTTATCTATGCCAAGCAGATCAATGCTTCGCCTACTGTCCTCCCACTCGCTGAACTCCTCAGCGACCACCAGCGTGTCGGGGGAAATCACGTCGATCCGCGTCTTGAGGAGGCTCTGCAGGTCTTGTCGTTCCAGAAGCTCAAGCTGCTCGAATGTCGCGTTTGCTATCGGCTGAATCGAATTGTTGTCGATTTGAAATATTGGCATGCTGGCTACCTCTACCATGGTGCGGGCGTCAGTGCTGATCGGGTAATTCCTGCACCGCGGGCAACATGCCTTGATCCCAAGGACATGCATATCCGCAAGAGCGTTCCGAGTGACCTTTCCCTCCGCGGGCGGCAAGCCTATCATGGGTACGAGTCCTTATAAGGCTGACCGCAGACCGCTCGAAAGCAATTTGTGGCGCAGTCGCCTCGATACATTGTTCAGCCTGACAATGCGGTAGTTCCTGGCGGCTGCAGAGAGCCTCGGTAGCGGATCACGAACCCAGCTAGGGGCAGATTGATTTCCACGTTGAAGTGGAACCGATCGCCCTCCTCGAATTCGCAAGAATTGCCTCGCGGCACCAGAAAGCCGGGTAAAGGAAGGCACAGGAAGTTCCACCTGCGCATAACCAGGTTCAGCCGGTCCGCGTCCGGAACCAGCGCCATTCCGAACGTCAACGGGCCGAACCGTTCGCACAGGAGGTGCTCGAAGCGACCGGAGCCCACGGTGAAAGTGCTGGAAAACTCCTGGCCTCCGAAATCGCGCGTCCACTTGTCGTAATCCCCATGGCGCTCGAAATTCACCGTTACGGGCACGTTCTCGCCAGCCGCGGGAAAGCGCATGATCCAAGCCAATATCCGCGCCAGCACTCCCCTGCCCCGCGTGATCGACGCCGTGCCGCTGATCGTCAGATTCGGGCCGGCACCGTGCACGGCCCTGAGAACGGCGGGAACTGACTGCCAGGCCGTGTCGAGAATCCGCGCATGCAGGCATTGATCGCCGGATCCCGTGCCGTTTCGTGTGCCGATTGAGACAGGCCGTTCCGCGAACACGCGCCTGTAGTCGGATAACTCCAGCTCCGCGGTCGCGGGCCGGGCGCCCGCCCTGGGCGGCCGTCCGTCCAGCCAGTTGCGGACAATCGCCTCCACCGCCATCGACGGAATGTAAAGGCCGTGATGGCCTTCCGCCAGAAGGTGCGCCGATCGGCTGACGATTTGGCCGTCCCCACCTTCACCGCTGACTTCGACGAACATGCCGCCTCGATGCTCGCCCCAGCGTACGTTGTTGGCGGTCGAGTGAATGAGCCGCGAGAGCGGCGCCAGCGAAGGGACCAGTCGCAGCCGCACGAGCCCGGCAAACCGGCGCAGTAGCCAATGCAATATCGCGGGTTCCGGGGCGGCGCCCATCCAGACGTCCTTCACCTCCGGCCATTCATCGGCCAGCAACTGCAGGTCCGGCACATCGACCAGCGAAAACGTGCGCTGGAACAGCGGAATTACGCCCGGCGGCGAAATCGTGAATCTTCTTGTTTCCAGCAAGGCATGGGCAGTTTGCCTGCGGCCTTGCCGCTGAATCGGGATTCCCTTGCCCGCGTAATCGGCAATGGCGCGGATCACGTTGTATCCGACGCCGGCATACGGGGAAGGCGCAATCCCACCCGTTATCGAATCAATGCGCCCGAAGTCGTTCGCGAGATCGCGAACCATGGCGGCCGACAGCACGGGAAAACTGCTGACGCCCGACAACAACACCAGCCCTTGCTCTTTGGCTTTCCCATCAAATTGCCGGATGCCCCGCACGAATTCGGGACTGTCCGCAAGATCGAGGTAGTGCGTGCGCGTGGCCAGCGCAACCTTAACCACGCGATAGGCGTCCTCTCCGTAGGCTTGGAACGGTCCGGACGCATCCACAACGATGTCCGGGTTGACTTGCTCGATCCGCCGGGCCACGTCGCGATCACGATCCACTGCCAGTGCTTCACGAGTGGCCCCGGGAGGAAGCGCATGACAGAAAGCCAGCGCAGCAGACTTTGAGCGGCCGGCGATTACAAGTGAGACCTGCCGTTCGCGGCACAATAATTCAGCCAATCGGCCGCCGAACGTGCCGTAACCCCCGATGATGAGCAGGCGGAGGCGTTGATCGTTCACGATACCTCTTGTGCATGAGGGCAAGTACGCCCTCCTTCTGGCGTTGCGTATCCACTAGGTTTGCGGGCGGTCAAGTCTCATTTACCTCCGGGTACACGTATTAGAGGGGCGCCGCCCGACCTATCTGGGCTACCTCCTGCAAGCCGCGCTCGCCCACCGTGTTCCTGATCGCGGAAATCATCTTTGCCTTCGGCTTGAGGCGACAACTCCGAAAGCACATCGAGTCGATCACAATGGAGAGCTACTCGGAATCCGAATAGATCGCTTAGCGTCAATCAAGAAATGAGAATACGTAACTTTCTTCCACTCAACACGTACCCCGAGATTGCCGATGTCTTTCTTAAACCTGCGAACATTGATGTGCTATTCCATCGGCAGGAATTACAGGGGAATAGCAGTCAATTACGAATTCAACGGGTCAACCAAGCAGATTTATTCTTGCAAGAGGTGAGTTTAATTGCGAACATTTTCGTTAATCCAATCCCAAGCGTCTTTTGGAAGCCATCCCTGCGAGTGATTTCGAACCTCGATGATCAACATGTAGTCATTCTTGTCAATCTTCGAAGACAATCGATCCCAGACCTGTTGAGCGGTCTCATGAGTAGCAATGATCCAAGTCGATTCTAAATAATGCCACCACTTTGCCGAGGCCTTAATGGCCTCGTAAAGGCCCTCGTAGTCTCGATCCGGTGCCCTTAAGTCATAATTGATTGAGTACGCATTCATTAGCGTTCATTCCTATCGCGCTCGGATGGTAAGAGCGCATCAAGATCCCTAATGGTCCGGGTATCAGTGCCGTAAATTGCCCTAGACTTTGTCAAATGCGCCTGCTTGTCGAAGGTAAGGTGTTCAGGTCTCCACCATACTAGCAGCGCGACGATTAGTACAACTAGGACAAACATCCCGACGCCCATCCACAAGACGACGAGTTGATTCTGCTTATCGAGTTGTACTCCCAGCAACGCGGCTGTCAGGAAACTTTCTACTATTAGAAGGGCAAGGACGAAAAAGCCGAGCGGAGCGTTGATCGCCTCCACAATCCTGATTCCTCTTTTCCGTCGATCACTCATTCTGTCCGTAGCAATCTAGGTTGTATGACAAGTGTACAGATATTGGCTAACAAGTTGCTCTCAGCCTCGAATCTGGTGCTACGGCTGATGGATTAGTTCAAGCTCCAGGGCGCCCTGCCCTGCCTGCCAGGCGGCCTGCGCCTCGTAGTCGCCGGCGCCGCGGGTGGTCTGACCGCTGGCGGATAGCCGGGCGGTGATCGCCAGTTCCGACTGATCGGAAATTCTTGCGCCGGGCAGCATCGCGTCGGCGTCGCTCAGTCGGACTTCCAGCGGGAAGCGCGCGCCGTCCACGCGCTTTGCGGCCAGCGGCGGGCCGGCCTGTCCGGGTATGCGCGCCACGATGAACAGCACGGCGCCGGGCGGCGGGGAAGCGGGCGGCCCCAGGGTCAGGCGCAGCTCGACGTTGCCTTCTGCGGCGACTGCACCACCCGTGTCAACGCGCGCACCCAGGCGATTCAGTTCACCTTCCACGATCGCCCGGACCTCGGGCGTGACCGGGCCTTCCAGCATCATCCTCCAGCGCTGCACGGCGATCACGTCCTGGCCGGTTGCGCTGGCCCGCAGGCCGCCGTACCAGAGCCCCTTGGGGTTAACGGGGTCCGCCAGCAGCACCTGCTCGACCATTTCGCCGGCGTCCTCCAGCAGCCGCTGGGGATTGCCGAGGATCAGCGCCTCGGCCTTGCCCATGAGAGCATCCATGTCCCGGCCTCCGGTCAGGTCCAGCACCCGGTCGAAGGCCTGCGCCGCATCTGAATAACGCTCCACCTGGGCGTAGGAAGCGCCCAGCAGCATCCAGCCCCTGGGGTCGTCCGGTGACGCTTCCAGTCGCGCGCGCAACGGACCGATCAGTTCCTCCACTCTCGGAGGCGAACCGTCCTCGCCCATTTCAAGTCCGGCATGGGCCCATTCGTAGTTGCTGGACTGCAGGTAGATCAGCACGGCCAGGACCGGAATCAGCAGGCACGAAGCAGTCAATGCCGCCGTGCTTGCGGGCTTGCCGCGGTCGCGCCACAACTGGGGCGCAACGCAGGCCAGAGCCGCCAGGGCCAGAACCACGCAGAATGCAACGAAGCCGGCTAGCATGTCCTGTGCCCGGGTCCTAATCCTCTTCCGGTATCGGCATCTGCATGCGGCGCCGTATGGCCAGCGCGATCGAGCCCAGCGCGAGGACCACAATCACGCCGGGGCCGGCCCAGAGCAACAGCGTATTGGGCGCAAGCCGCGGCCGGTAGAGGGCGAAGTCGCCATAGCGATCGAGCAGGAACTGCTTGACATCGTCCTCGCTTGCGCCGCCCTCCACCATGCGGCGCAACTCGCGGCGCATGTCCCTGGCCAGCGGCGCGTCGGAATCGCGCAGGTTCTGGTTCTGGCAAACCATGCAGCGCACTTCCTCCAGAAGCTTGCGGTAGAGGCTCTGCTGCTCGGCAGTCGGCAGCGGCGCTTCCGTGTCCACGGCGGCGGCGCTTGCCGCCATCAGCACCAGCAGAACTGTAGCCAGGCTTTTCATTGCGATTGACCCTCGAGGACCGGCAGGAACACGTCCGCGAATACGGCGCCGTCCAGCGGCCCCACATGCCGATACCGCACGATGCCGTCGGCGTCGATCAGGAAGGTTTCCGGCGCCCCGTAAACGCCCCAGTCGATTCCGGCGCGCCCGTCGGCGTCCACGGCGATGGCCCGGTAGGGATTGCCCCTGAGTTGCAGCCATTCCATGGCATCCGCGTTCCCGTCCTTCCAGTTCAGCCCGTAGAGCGGAGCGCCGGCGCGGCCCAGCGCCATCAGGAACTCATGCTCGACAATGCACCCCGAGCACCAGCTTGCCCAGACGTTGAGCATCCACGGCCCTTCCTCGACATCCTGCCGGGAAAATGTCGTGTCGGAGTCCAGCAGCTCCGGCAGAGAGAATTCCGGCGCCGGACGGCCGACAAGCGGCGACGGCACCAGGCTGGGGTCGCGCCCCAGGCTGACGCCGAAAAAGTACACCATCACCAGCAGCACCGCGCACGGCAGCAGCAGGACCCAGCGAATGCGCCTGCGACCGCTCACGATTCATCCTCTTTCGGCGCAGCCACTCGATAGCGTCGGTCCGAGAGCGCCAGCAGACCGCCCAGGCCCATGATCAGCGCACCCAGCCAGATGAAGCGCACCAGCGGCTTGACCTGCACCCGCACGCTCCAGGCCTCCTCGCCCAGCGGTTCGCCCAGCGCCACGAACAGGTCGTGCCGCCATCCGGCGTCGATTCCGGCCTCGGTCATCGGACTCTGCTGCACTTCGTATACACGCTTTTGCGGATAGAGCGTCGTCACCGGTCGGCCGTCGCGCGAAACATTGACAACGCCCTGCGCGGCCCGGTAATTCGGGCCCTGGACGTCTTCTATGCGATCGAGCTGAAATTCATATCCGGACACTTCCAGGCTTTCGCCCAGCTCAAGACTACGGTCGGTTTCCACGCCCCAGGCGGAAACCACGACGATGCCCAATGTGGTTACGCCCAGTCCGCAGTGCGCCACCTGCATGCCCCAGGACGAACGACTCGGTTTCGGGCCGCGCCGGAGCAGCCAGGCCATAGGGTCACGCAGTGCAGACGCAATCACCCATACGGCGATCAGGATCCCGATGCCGGTCAGGAGTCCCGCAAACCCGTAAGCCGCAATGCTCAGGACGATTCCGGCAAGGACGGCTACCGCGGCCGGCGCCCTGAGCTTTCGTCCCCAGGCGGCGGTATCGGTCGCCTTCCAGGAAGCGTGCATGCCGGCGCCCACGACCAGCAGCAGCGGCAGCATGGGAAGAATGAAGACCAGGTTGAAATACGGCGGGCCCACCGAGATCTTGCCCATGTCCAATGCGTCCAGCGCGAGCGGATAGAGCGTGCCGAATAAAACAAGCACGGTGGCCGCGCTCAGCAGGATCGTGTTGACCAGCAGCGCAGACTCACGCGACACCAGCTTGAATCCCGTCTGGGGGTTGGTGGCCGCGTTCCGGAGCGCGTACAGCAGCAGCGCGCCCCCCATCACGACCGCCAGGAACACCAGGATGAACAGCCCGCGCGCGGGATCGCTGGCGAAGGCATGCACCGACACCAGCACGCCCGAGCGGACCAGGAAGGTGCCCAGCAGGCTCAAACCGAAGGCGGCAATCGCCAGCAGCAGCGTCGTGTTGCCGAAAAGCCCGCGTCGCTCCGTCACGGCCAGCGTGTGAATCAGCGCGGTGCCCGCCAGCCAGGGCATGAACGAAGCGTTCTCCACCGGGTCCCAGAACCACCATCCACCCCAGCCCAGCTCATAGTAGGCCCACCAGCTACCCAGTGCGATACCCACCGTGAGAAACATCCAGGCCGCGGTGGTCCACGGACGGGTCCAGCGCGCCCAGCGGCGGTCCAGCCGCCCGCTCAGCAGTGCCGCGATCGCGAAGGCGAAGGGCACGGCCATCCCCACGTAGCCCATGTAGAGCAAGGGCGGGTGAATCGCCATGGCCGGGTCCTGCAGCAGCGGGTTGAGGTCGGCGCCGTCCGCCGCCGCCGGAAAGAGCCTCAGGAAAGGGTTGGAGGTGAGCAGGATGAACAGCAGAAAGCCGATGCTCACCAGCCCCAGCACGCCGAGTACCCGCGCCCTGAGCACCTGCGGGAGCGTGCGGCTGGCCAGCGCCACGGCCACCGTCCAACTGCTCAGAATGAGTTGCCAGAGAACCAGCGAACCTTCGTGCGCGCCCCAGATGGCCGCGAAACGGTACATGGCCGGCAGCTTCAGGTTCGAGTGCTGGGCCACGTACATGACGCTGAAGTCGTGGCGGAAGAAGCTGACGGCCAGCATCGCGAACGCCAGCGCGACAAACGCGAGCATCCCCAGGGCGCAGGGCCGGGCCACTTCCATCCAGCGGACATTGCCCGTATGCGCCCCCGCCAGCGGAAACACGGCCAGCGCAACCGCCAGGCACAAGGCAAGCGCCAGGCTGATCTGGCCGATTTCAGGAATCATTACTTCTTGTGCCTGGTATCAGGGGCGTCAGCGGAGGGAAGCATCCGGGGGGTGGCCCCGTTCTTCCAGCATTTCCGCGACTTCCGGCGGCATGTAGTTCTCGTCGTGGCGCGCCAGTACCTCGTCGGCCTCGAACAGCCCGTCCGCGCCTACCAAGCCGTGGGCCACGACGCCCTGCCCCTCACGGAACAGGTCCGGCAGTACGCCGGCGTAGGCCACTGTAATCGTTTGATCGAGGTCGGTCACGTCGAACCGCACTTCCAGCGAACCGGGCGTGCGCCGTACGCTGCCCTGTTCGACCAGCCCGCCGACCCGCAGGCGCCGCCCTTCCGGCGCCTCGCCCGCGGCGATCTGCGTGGGCGTGTAGAAATACAGCATGTTCTGCTCGAAGGCGGTCAGCACCAGCGCCGTCGCCGCCACCAGGCAGACGAGCCCGCCGGTCATCGCCACCATCCGGCGCCGGCGCGGCGTCATGCGCGCAACTCCCAGGCGCCCTCTTCCGGTGCGACATTCAGGTGCCTGATGCGCCGGTGAACGCCGCGCAGGCGCCGGCGGGCGGTCAGCATCAACCCCGCCAGGATCGCAAACGACAGCCCCACACAGGGCCAGACGAACGCGGCGTAGCCGCCCATGGCCAGAAACTCGCTCATGCGCCCACCGCCACCACGTCGCGCACCCAGCGGGCGCCGCGCTCGCGCAACAGCACTTCCGCCCGTGCCCGGGTCAGCGTGACCGCAAGGGAAAACAGCACCGCTCCCACTATCATGACCAGCAGGGGCCAAAGCATATCCCAGGTGATCGCCGGCGCCGCCAGGCGCGAAATGGTCGGCCCCTGGTGCAGGCTGCTCCACCATTCCACCGAAAACTTGATGATCGGCAGGTTCACCACGCCCACCACCGCGAGAATGCCGGCCGCGCGGTCCGCAGTCGAACGCTCCTCCAGCGAGGCGTGAAGCAGCATGTAGCCCAGGTAGAGGAAGAACATCACCAGCACCGAGGTCAGCCGGGCGTCGCCCCAGCTCCAGTAGGCGCCCCACATCGGCTTGCCCCAGAGCATGCCGGTGGCCAGCGCCAGACCGGTAAACGCCAGGCCCACCGGCGCCGCGGCGGCCGAGATGGCGTAGGCCAGCTTCATCCGCCAGACGAGTCCAATGGCCGAGCCGATCGCCATCAGCGCATAGAGCTGCATGGCCAGGTAGGCGGCCGGCACGTGGAAATAGATGATGCGGTAGGCATCGCCCTGCTGGTAGTCCGGCGGCGCAAGCAGCAAACCGCCGAAAGCGCCGACCGCGATGGCCGCAAGGCCGGACCAGAGCATCCAGGGCTCGATGCGCCCCGCGATCCGGTAGAAATGGGGCGGCGAGGCCAGCTTGTGCAGCCAGTTGGGAAGTCGCATCTTGGGCAGCCGGACGTGATCAGGAGCAGACGAAGTTCAGCCCTTTATTTTAGCCTGTAGCGTGGGTGGGAGGGCGTCCCGTCCTCCACGTAGGCAGGACGCCTTCGCTCCCGGTGTGGAAGGCGGGACCCCCTCCCCCCAATTCAGTTTGCCGTCGCGCGGAGCGCAGCGCCCGCGGCCCACGGCAACAGCCCCACGGCCACGAGCAGGAACGCTCCGAGCATCATCAGCGGCGCGCCCGCTGGCAGTCCGTCCACCGCCAGTTCCGTACCGCGCACGCCGAATAGCAGGACCGGCAATGCCAGCGGCAGGACCAGCAGCGCCAGCAGACCCACGCCGCGGCGCAGCCCCGCGGTCAGGGCGGCGGCCACGGTCGCCAGCAGAATCAGCGCCGGCGTCCCCAGCGCCAGCGTCGCCGGCAGGACCACCAGCGCAGTTCCTTGCATGCCGTAGCTTGCAGCCAGCAGCGGCGAAAGAAGAACCAGCGGCAGCCCGAAAACGCACCAGTTGGCGCCGGCCTTGGCCAGCGCCAGCCAGGCCGGATCGACCGCGCTCAGGAGCATCAGGTCCAGCGTCCCGTCGTCTCGGTCCGGCTGGAACAACAGCGGCATGGAGAGCAGCATCGAGAGAAAGGCCACCACCCAGATCACGCCCGCGCCCCACTGCGCAAGCAGCTCCGGCTCCAGTCCCGCGACGATCGAAAAGAGAGACGTGGAGATAAGGAAAAAAGTAATATTTATAATTATATGTATCCACTTCTTGAAGTAGATTAGAAATTCATGCTGCAACACTATCAGCCAGATGCTCATCTGCCGACCCCAAGAAACAATTGCGCGACGGGGCCTGGGAAATCCCAATCCAGGCGATGCCCCGCCAGCACCGCACAGCCGCCCTTGTCGAGATGCGAACCGAGTTCCCGCTGCAGCCACTCCCTGCCCTGTGCATCCAGGTTGGCGTCCGGCTCGTCCAGCAACCACAGAGGCGGCCCAGCCCCGATCAGACCTGCCAGCGCCAACCGCCGGCGCTGTCCATACGACAATTGCGAGGCGGTCTGCCCCTCCAGACCGCTCAAACCCGCCTTTTCGAGCAGTTCGTCCTCCCTTTCCGTTGAGCCCGCAAGTCTCAGCGTAAAGGCCAGATTGCGGCGTACGCTCAACTCTCCCTTGACTCCGTCCTTGTGACCCAACCATCCCAGGCTGCTCAGATAGCGCGCGGGGTCGCTCCTGAACGCGACACCGTTCAGCTCGACGGTTCCCGATTCCAGCGGCAGCAGGCCGGCCAGGGACCGCAACAGCGAGGTCTTGCCTGAACCGTTCGGTCCCTTCAGCAGCAACAGCGCACCCGGCGCCAGGCTGAAGGACAGTTCGTGGAAGAGGCGCCGTTCCCCGCGCCAGAGAGTCAGCCCCTGCGCCGCAAGCATGGTCGCTTCTAGCCGATTCTCACCAGCAGTTTGCCGAAATGCTCGCCTCGGGTGATCGACCCGATGGCCTCCGGGCCTTCCGGCAGGGAATACTCGCGGTCGATTACGGCGGAGATGCCATGCTTGACCAGGTGTGCGTTCAACGCCCGGTGGTCGTCGCGGGCGCCCACCGTAATCCCGTGAATGCCGGCGCACTTTCCGATCAGGGCCATGGCGCTCAACTCGGCGCTCACGCCGCCCAGCGCGCCCAGGACCCCGATCGAGCCGCCAAGTCCCAGGGCCTGCAGCGACTGGCCCAGCGTGCCCATGCCGCCTGTCTCCACCACCACGTCCACGCCGCCCCCGGCGCGCTGGAAGGCTTCCGCTCCCCATTCGGGTGTCTGCTTGTAGTTGATCGTTTCATCCGCGCCCAGAGCCCTGGCGCGCTCCAGTTTCTCGTCGCTGGAGGAAGTGATGACCGCGGTCGCACCAAAGGCCTTCGCGATCTGCAGGGCAAAGATGGAAACCCCGCCGGTGCCCAGCAGCAGCACCTTGGAGCCCGGCCCCACCGGGCCGCCGCAATGCAGCGCGGTCCATGCCGTAACGCCCGCGCAGGCCAGCGATGCCGCCGTTTCCATGGTCATTTCGTCGGGCACGGCCAGCAATGCCGATTCCGGAAACACGCCCAATTCGGTGAGCGCCCCCGGCGCCTCGCATCCGGTGGTGCGGGTGCGCACGCCGGGCCGCACCGGCTGTGACTCCCAGTCCTGCCAGAACACCGTCATGACGCGGTCGCCCGGCTCAAACTCCATGACTTCCGAGCCGACCGACTCCACCACCCCTGCCCCGTCGGACAGCGGAATCAGCGGGTATTCCTTGCCGCCGCCGTAGATGCCGGCGCAGATCATGAAATCCCGGTAGTTGATCGCGGCCGCCTGCATCCGCACACGCACCTCGCCCGGCCCGGGCTCCGGCGCCGCGCCCGAAACGACCTCGAGGTTCTCCAGGCCGGACGCCGTCAACTGCACGCACTGCATAGGTTTCTCCTTCTGATAGTCCCAGAATGAATCGCTGCTGAGGGGCGGATTGTGCCCTATTGCTCCCAGGCATGGGGCTCAATCGCCAGGTCGCGCCGCGTCGCTTCGGCCAATTGCCAAGATCGCCGATTCTGTATAGCCTTGCAGCAACAGGGGATTCACACATTGACCGGGGACCGGGACCATGCAGAAACCGACATTGAAGGACGTTTACCGCCCCACCCATGACGAGGCGGCGAGGCACGCGTTCGTAGGCGCGTTGAAGGGCTACCTGAACGGCCCGCTGGAGGCGCGTCTTGCGGGTCATTACGATGAAAACCTCAAACCCGCATTCGTCGAGGCGCGCGGGCGCGAACCGGAGAACCGCACCGAGGGAACCGAAGCGTTTCGCGAGGACCACCTCTACCAGCTTTGGGGCAGCTCGGTGTTCACCTCCCAGGACCTGATGTGGGAGACGGTCGGCGAAACCTGCGATCGGCTGCTGCCGGACTTTGAAGCGCGGCGAGAGGAACTGGCGAACCGGGAACCGCACGGCCGTCTCGAACTCGAGGAGGGTTTCGTTCCACCGGATCCCATCCGGCGCGTGGAAATTCACCGTCAGCCCGGCGGATATTTCGGGCAATCGGGCGATACCAGCCTGCGCCTGGGCATGGACTACATGGGCACGGGCGAGCTCTATCGGGCCGCCAAGGGCCTGTCCGAAGGCGACGAGGTCGGCGACCCGGGCATGGGTAAATACATTCTCGGCGCTCTGGGGCGCCGGTTTCCCGATGTCGATCCCGCTTCCGTGCTCGACATGGGCTGCGGCGTCGGCGTCCACACGATCGCCTACAAGCAGGCATTCCCGAACGCGGACGTGTGGGGCGTGGACCTGTCCGCGCCTTTCCTCCGGTTTGCACACGTATGGGCGGAAGACAAGGGACTGTCCATCAACTACCGGCAGGCCAATGCCAACGACACCGGCTTCGCCGATGGGCAGTTCGACCTTATCGTGTCGCACATCATGTTTCATGAAACCTGGCATGACATCCTTCCCGGAATCATGGAGGAGGCCCATCGCCTGCTGGCGCCCGGCGGGATTTTCCTGAACGGGGACACGCCCTATCAACCCGACCGCCTGTCCATGACCAAGCAGGTCACAAACCACTGGCAGGTCGTCAATAACGGAGAGCCCTTCTGGACCGGCTATGCCGACACCGATATGCGGCAGGCACTGATCGACGGCGGCTTCGAGCCGCAGCGCGTCTTCGCCGAATACGACCCCCTGGGCTCGGGCGAATACTTCATATTCGGCGGAGTCAAGGCTTAATGACGGCCGCCGGCGACGATGCCGCGCGGCCCCACAAGCTGCCGCGCCCGCGCCAGATCCAGGAGCTGAACCCCGATCAGCTGGTCGCGGTCATCTGGCGGCTGGCGATGGAAATCTGCGTGCTGCGCGACCGGCTCGGCACGCACGAGGGCCTGCTTGCCGAGCGGGACGTGCTGTCGCGCGAGGACGTCGAAGCCTATTCGCCCTCGCAGGACGAATCGGCCGCCCGCCTGAAGGCCCGCACCGAACTGATCGAGAACATCATCAAAGACCTGAGCTAGCCCGAAACGGCCAAGAGGAGGAAGTCATGTGCGACGACCGGACATTCAGGGAATCCCGCGAGTATCTGAACAACAGGAACGAGCTGAGCCGGCGCAGGTTCACCCAGCTTTCCGCCGGGGCCGGGCTCGCAATGCTGCTGCCGCGGGCTGCCGATGCGCAGGAAGTGACCGAACAGAATGTCGAAGTCACCACGCCCGACGGCGTTGCGGACTGCTATTTCGTGCATCCCGCGTCCGGACGCCATCCCGGTGTCCTCGTGTGGCCGGACATTCTGGGCCTTCGCCCGGCGTTCGAGCAGATGGGCAGGCGGCTCGCCGAGTCGGGCTACTCGGTCCTCGTGGTCAATCCCTTCTACCGCTCGGCGCGCGCACCCGTCGTGCCCGAAGGCGCGACCTTTCAGGACGAGTCCGTCAGGAACACGGTATTTCCGCTCTATCAACAGCTCAGCGCCGAAACTCACATCACCGACGCGCGGGCCTTTGTCGATTTCCTCGACGCCCAGGCGGCCGTCGATCCGGACCGGAAGATGGGCACCACCGGTTACTGCATGGGCGGCCCGATGACGATGCGCACCGCATGGGCGCGCTCCGACCGTATCGGCGCCGGCGCCTCGTTCCACGGCGGCGGGCTCGTGACCGACCGGCCGGACAGCCCCCATCTTCTCGTCTCGGAAATGGACGCGCATTACCTGTTCGCCGTCGCCGAGAACGACGACGAAAGCGATCCCGAAGCGAAGAACGTGTTGCGCGAAACCTTTGCGGCCGCCGGACTACCCGCTGAAATCGAGGTCTACGAGGGGGCGCTGCACGGCTGGTGCGCGCTGGATTCCTCCGTCTACAACGAAGTGCAGGCCGAGCGGGCCTGGAGCCGCCTGCTCGTCCTGTTCGAGACGGCGCTCGCCTGACGCGGCCCCGATCCCGGCTGGGCGCCGGGTGAAAAGAGGAAAAGCCGATACCTTTAAGGGAGACGAGTGTGCGGTGAACAGAGATTCAATCCGTTTGCCTCTGATTCTGTTTTCCGTTCTGCTGACCCTCGGCGGTTGCGGAGAATCCGCTAACGCGCCGAGCGACGTACCTGACTTCGACATTCTGCTCCTCAACGGAACGGTTTATCGAGGGGGTGCGGAAGGAGCCTTCGAGTCGGTCGACGTCGGCATTCGCAACGGCGAAATCGCCTACCTCGGGAATGGGGACGAAGACGGGGTCGATGCCCGGCAGCGCCTCGATGCAACGGGTCTCGTCGTGGCGCCGGGATTCATCGATCCGCACACGCACGCGCTCAACGAGCTGCGCAGCTCGACGGCAAACAGCAATCTGAACTACCTGATGCAAGGCGTTACGACGGTTTTCACAGGTAACGACGGTGAAGGCCCCGCGTCGCTCGAAGAAACGATCGAGCATCTGAAATCCAATGGCATCGGCACCAATGCGGCCTTGTACGTCGGCCATGGCAGCCTTCGCAACAGCGTGATGGCGGGTGCATACCGGGCGCCGACCGCAGAGGAGCTTGCGCAAATGAAGAGCCTCGTCGCCAAAGCCATGGAAAGCGGTGCGCTGGGCCTGTCGACGGGGCTCTATTACGTGCCGGGCTACTTCGCCGACACAGAGGAAGTCATCGCGCTTGCGCGGGTGGCCGCCGAGCACGGCGGCATCTACGACACGCACGTGCGCGACGAGAGCACCTACAACATCGGATTGATTGCCGCGATCGACGAGGCGCTCCGCATCGGGCGCGAAGCCCGGATTCCCGTCAACATTGCGCACATCAAGGCTCTCGGCGTCGACGTCTGGGGCGAAAGCGCCAGGGTCATCACAAGGATTGAGCAGGCGCGGAAAGCCGGGCAACGGGTCACGGCGGACCAGTATCCATGGTCGGCGTCGGGCACTCATCTGCGCGACACACTGCTCCCACGTGCCGTTCTGGCCGGCGCCGGAACCGATTACTTCGAACGACTTCGGGACCCCCGGATCCTGGCGAATATCCGCCCGGAGATGCAGGAGAACCTGCGCCGCCGGGGTGGTCCGGATTCGTTGTTGATCGTCGCGGCGAACAACCCGAATATCGTCGGCAAGACGCTGGCCGAGATAGCGGACGGACGCGGCACGGACCCGATCGACACAGCCGTGGACATCATGACCGAAGGATCCACGCGAGTTGCGTCTTTCAACATGCATGCCGATGACATCAAGGCCTTCATGCAGCAAGAGTGGGTCATGACCTCGTCCGACGGGACCGACGGTCATCCGCGCAAGTACGCAAGTTTTCCGAAGAAGTACAGAGACTACGTGCTCGGAGAGCAACTCATCTCACTTGAGGACTTCCTGTATCGCAGTTCGGGATTGACCGCGGAAACATTCGGCCTGCACGACCGGGGGCGGATCGAGATCGGTTACGCGGCCGACGTTGTCGCGTTCGATCCGGAAACATTTGCGCCGGCGGCGACGTTTGCAGCCTGGGACAGGCTGTCGGAAGGGCTCGTCTACTCCATCGTCAACGGTCGGCTCGCAGTCGATAAGGGAAATTACACGGGCATCCTTCCCGGGATCGTCCTGAGGAAGAGAAACAACCCGAGCTAGTGTGCTGTTGGTGCTTCCTCGTGTGAGCCGCATGCGTGTGAGGCGCATGGTGTGAGCCGCATGCGTCTGAGGCGCATGGCCTCAGTGATCCAGGAACTCCAGCGTTTTGGTCTGGAGGTGTTCGACGAACTGACGGGCAATCATGGACAGCGGCCGGGAATCCGCGTGGATGACCGAAATCGGAAACTGAATAGTAGGGTCGAGACGCCAGATCTTGACGTCATCATGGCCTGACGACAATGCCGTGATCTCGTCAACGATGGTAATCCCGGTACCTTCGGCCACCAGCGATTTGGCGACATGGTAGGTATCGCAGGTCACGATTGTCTTGAATTCCGTGCTGCGGTCTTCCAGCCGCCTGGTCAGAACCTGCCCGAGAGGGCTCCTGCCGCTGAGCTTGATGAACGGAAGACTGCCCAGGTCCCGGATGTTCACGACCGCCTTGTCGGATATTTTCAAATGTACCGGCGCCAGCACCACGAACTCGGCCGTCGCGATTTCGTCGATCCCCAGGCCCGGCTTCGACGGCGGGTCGAACGCCAGGCCGATGTCGATGCGCTGTTCCTCCAGGGCCAGCGCCATCTCCTCGTAGTGAAGCGTTTCAACCCCAAACGCCGTTTTCCCGTGGGCAAGCAGGAAAGACGCGATTGTGGATGGAAGCAACTGGAGGCCGAATGCCGGCGTGGCGGCGACTCGGACCCGGGATTCGTCGGACGACTGGAGATTCCGCGCCAGGCGTCGTAGCTGCTCCATATTCCGATACACGGTCGAGACGCTCTTGAACAGCCGATGCGCTTCGGGCGTGGGTATCAACGCGCCCCGAACGCGCTCGAACAGCGCATATCCCAGGACCTGCTCCGCGTGCGCCAGCACTTTGCTGACCGACGGCTGCGTGACATTGAGGACCTTGGCGGCGGCCGTGATGGAACCGCTTGAGTAGACGGCGTGAAACACTTCGGCGTGGCGCAATCTCATGGCAACCCGGTGCTGAGCGTGGATTCCCGGAGGTTATACACGGCCTCATCGGCGTCTGCAAATGAGGGACGCTTCGTCTTGGCCGGCAAACCCATCCCCAAAAGGCAATAGTTTCGGACATTACCCCCGGTTATATCCTGACGCTCGATTGGAATTTGCCAACCCCATACCTCGGGTTGATACTTGAGTGGCGCGATTCCGCATCAAAACAGCCCGAGTGCGTAATCGTTCGAAAGCTGGAAACGCAGGGGAATACCGATGTTGTTTTTGTTATCGAAACACTCCAGGAAGGCAGTCCGTCTCATCGAAGCGTTGCTGACGTTCGGCCTGACGGCGTTGGCGCTCCAAACGGCCAATGCGCAGGAGGAAGAAGCCACGGACACAGCCCTCGAAGAGATCGTTGTGACCGGGACGCACATCGAGGGCGCCGATGTGGGGGGGCTGTTGCCGGTAACGGTGATGGACTTTGAAGACATCCGGGCAACCGGCGCCGAGATCGGCGATGAGCTTCTCAGGGCGATCCCGCAGTTCGGATCGATCGGCATGACGCATGTGCGGGGAGGCATCACGGGCGTCAACGCGGCCCGGGGAGATGTCGCATCGTTCAATCTGAGAAGCCTCGGCGAAGGCAATACGCTGGTGCTGATTAACGGCAGGCGGATGGTCCTGCACCCCATTACGCAGACCAGTACCGCTTTCGGCGTGCCCGTTGCATCGCCAAACGCCAATACCCTGCCGATCGCCGGTCTCAACCGGGTCGAGGTGCTTCGCGACGGCGCCAGCTCGTTGTACGGAGCTGACGCCGTTGCCGGTGTCGTCAACTACGTCCTCGACGACACGTTCGACGGTGCGGAGGTGTCGATCCGCTATGGCGCCGAGAACGGCACGGGCCGGGACGATTTGTCGGTAAACGGCGCGATCGGCTTCGAACTGGGCGGCGGAAATACGCACCTGTTGCTTTCCGGAAGCTACATGACCAGCACCGGCGTAATGGCATCGGAGAAGTCGTATTCGATGACGCAGGACAATCGCTCGCGAGCTCCGGAAGAATTCAGATCTGACGTCAGTCTCGACGGGCGTTCCAGCCTGGAGCCCCATTCTCTCGTAAGTTTCACGGGCTTGGGCTCGTTCCACGTACGGCCTGCAAACATGGTGAGAGACAACGGCGGCATGCTCGGAGTAGACGATTGCGGTGGCCGGGGACTTGCCGGCGCGGACCTCGTCTATAACGACGGCGTACAGGACTTGTGCCTGGACTCGAGCGGCCAGGACCGCGCCCTGCGTCCCAATCGCAATGAGGTCAAATCGCTGACGCCGGATGTTGATCGAGTCAATCTATATGCCCGCCTGAACCACGACCTGGACAACGGTTGGGAACTCTATGGAGAGGGTGGATACTACCAGTCGAAAGTCAATCGCGTCTGGGAGCAGGCGGCGATCCTGAGCAACGGGCGGTTCTTCGTGCCGGCGCACTACTACTGGAACCCGTTCGGCCCGGTCACGTTCGCCGACGGCCGTCCGAACCCGAACCGTCTGCCCGGCCTGGACACGTCCATCGTCCCGGCAGAGGGCCTGGGCTTTCGACTCGTCGGTCATCGGCCGGTCGATCTGGGCCCCAGACGTGTCGAGGTCGAGAGCTCCAGCTATCGAATGCTGGCGGGTCTGCAGGGCAATCTGGGAGACTGGGACATCGATACCGCCGTCTGGCACAGCGAGGCGCGCGTGGACGACACCGCCAGCAATCGCATCAGCACGCCGCTTTTTCAGGCCCAGATGATGTTGGACACCCCGGCCGCCTACAACATCTTTACCGGCGTCAATCCGAACGATACGACGAGCACCATCGACTCCACTCCGAATCCGCAGTCCAGTATCGACCCTTTCCTGGTCAGCGCATCACGGGACGTCACGACCACGCTTACGGCCGTGGACTTTCGGGCTTCCAGGCCGGACCTGTTTTCGTTGCCGGCCGGTGAGGTCGGTATCGCGGTGGGCGCCGAGTTCCGGCGCGAGGATCTCGACGAGGACAACAGTTCGATCTTCGACGGCTCCATGCCCTATATCGATCCGCTGAATCCGAGTCTTGGGCCCGGCGACGTGACCAATCTCAGCAGCCTCGAGGGCAGCAGCGTCCGGCCCGACGTTGCCGCGGACCGGGATGTTTCGTCCTTGTACGCGGAACTCCTGATTCCGCTTGTGGCCAACAGTTCAGGAGTACCGATCATTGAAGCCCAGATCGCCGCTCGATACGAAAACTTCAGCGACGTCGGCAACATCACCCGCCCGAAGATCGCACTTTCGTGGCATCCGTCCGAGTGGCTGCGGTTGCGGGGCTCCTACTCGGAGGGCTTTCGGGCGCCGAATCTGATCCAGCTGAACTCGCCGGGAACCTCCATCACGACATCGATACAGGATTTTGCCGAGGGCATACTGCTCGGCACCGGCGACCTTAACCGCGGCCCGGCCAACGGAAATTACATTCTGGAAACCTCGGGCAACGCGGCGCTGAGGCCGGAGGAGAGCGAGCAGACGAGTATCGGCATCGTGTTGACGCCCACGGACGGCCTCACGGTGACGCTGGACTGGTGGGAGATCGAATCGACCGGCGCCGTGGGTGTGTTCACCGACGAGAACGAGTCCCGGCTCGACGCCGTGCTGCGCGCTGAAGGCAGCTCAAATCCTTCCGTGTTTCGCGATGTGCCGGACGCGGACAATCCACTGGGCGAAATCCTGAGGGTCGTACGTCGCTACGAAAACCTCAATACCAGAAAGGTGAATGGCTACGATGTTCAGATCATCTATGCGCTGGAATCGCCTGTCGGCGGCTTTGACTTCCGGCTGAACTGGGCCGAACTGAAGGACTTTGACCAGGAAGCCGGCGGAAACGCGGCACGACTGGTGGAAGCAGGCGCAAACCCGAGCGTGCTCGGGGCGACGGTCGGGTCTCTGATCCGGCGGGAGTTCTTCCCCGAGCGGCGGGCCACCTTCAGCGCACGTTGGAGCAGCAACAACGCACTTTGGGAGGCAGGCGCGTTCGCTTCCTACGTAAGCGACGTGTTCGAACCGTCGGTAACGAATGCGAATGGCGACTTCATGACGGTCGAGTCGATGACCGTCGTAAATGTTCATGCGGCGCGTTACGACCTGCTTGGAGCGGGCAGCGCGATCCGTCTCGGAATCACCAATGTTTTCGACGAGGATCCCCCGCTTGCATCGGAGTCGTTCGGATTCGAAGGCGAATTGCACACGAACCGCGCGCAATATGTCTACCTGAGTTTCAGCAGGCGGTTTCAGTAAAACCCGCCTGCATTGGAGGCCGAAAACCCGGAAGGCGCAATGACGCCTTCCGGGTTTTCTTTTGGCTCATTCGGTTCCCAATGTAAGCGCGTTCGGGCGGCGGGGATCGGATGCTCCGAACAGATAGTGAGTCCCTACCTGAATGGACTGGGTGCTTCCCATGTTGAAGGACTGTTCAATCGTGTGCCCGCGCGATTCGAGAAGTGAGAGCGTATCCAGATTGAAACCGGGTTCGACCTCCAGGATGTCTGGAATCCACTGGTGGTGAATTCGGCGCTGATTGGTGGCTTCGGCCACGTTCATCCGGAAGTCGATGACGTTCACGATCATCTGGATGACGGCCGTGATGATGCGGCTCCCGTCGGGGCTCCCCACGACAAGAAACACCTTGCCGTCCTTCATCACGATGGTCGGGGACTGTGAACTGACCGGCCGCTTGCCCTCCTCTACCCTGTTTGCCTGACTGGCGATGAATCCTTCGGCGCCTTCGATGCCGGCCCTGACGGAAAACGTATGAATCTGGTTGTTCAGGAGAATGCCGGTGTCCGATATCGTAAGCCCCGCACCAAAGGAAGACGACAGGGTGTAGGTGTTCGACACCGCCGTACCGTTCGCGTCAACGATCGAATAGTGTGTTGTCGAACTGCCTTCGTCGAATGACGGCAGCCCGCCATCGATCACCGCCGATGGCGTGGCGCGGTCCAGGCGAATGTGCGAGGCCCTCTCAGCCGCGTAGCCCTTGTCCGTCAGCTCGCTCAACGGCACGTCGATAAAGGCGGGGTCCGCCATGTAGTTGCCACGGTCCGCAAACGTCAATTTCATGGCTTCGGCCATGACATGCACGGACTGCGCCGAGTAGCCCCAACCCTGCAGCGGAAAATTCTCCAGAATGTTGAGAGCTTCCACAATGGCGATGCCTCCCGAACTTGGAGGCGGCATGGAGACGATCTCATGGCCGCGATAGTTGCCCCGTATCGGGCGGCGAATGATTGCTTCGTATTCCGCCAGGTCGCGCCGGTCGATATGGCCCCCGAAGCGTTCCATGTCCGAGACGATTCGCTCGGCGACCTCACCGCGATAGAAGACGTCCGGTCCCTTCTCGGCAATTAGTCGCAGAGTGCGGGCAAGCGCCGGTCGCCGCATGACGTCGCCGGCCACGTAGGGCTCGCCTCCAGCCAGGTACAACGATTCTGCCGTTGCCTGGTTCTGCGTCAGCCATTCATTCTTGGAGGCAAGCAATTCAGCCAGGTCGTGATTGACTGTAAAACCATCTTCGGCAAGACGGATGGCCGGCGCCAGCAAGTCACTCCAGGCCAGCGAGCCTCCCTGTTGCCAGGCTTTGTGCAGACCGGCGACCGTGCCGGGGACGCCGACGGCAGGCCAGTCGAATCGGGAGCTGTCCAGCTTCTCGCCCTGCTCGTCGAGGAAATCGGCGGCGGTGACCCCGGACGGCGCCGTCTCCCGGTAGTCAATGGTGTAGGACTCGTTGTTCGCGGCATCGTGCACGACCATAAAGCCGCCGCCGCCGATGTTGCCCGCGCGGGGAAGCGTTACGGCCAGGGCAAAGCCCACGGCCACCGCCGCGTCTATGGCGTTGCCCTGCCGGTTCAGGATATCGATGCCGACCCGCGTGGCGAAGTCGCTTTGCGTCGAGACCATCGCGCTCGACGATACGACCGGCAGAAACACGTCGTTGTATCGAACGATGTAGGCATCCTCGGCGATGTTGTAGGGGCCTTCCTTGTCCTCGGCCAATGCGAATTCCTGTGCGAAGAGCGCGACAGCGGCCAGCGAAACAAGTGGGGCCCGGGTGAGACAAAATCCGGTTCTCATCAGATACTCCGTGCGTAAGGTCGGTCGGTTGCAACACGCATGCGACATGGAATTCTACGAGCCGCCGGCGCCGGCCAATACCGCCGTCTATACGCGGGCGAACATTTGGAATTGGCTAACCATAACGCTAGCAGGCATTCTTACGTTCTCAATGCAAGTGGAGCTCACACCATGATTGAACGCATCAAAGCCGTGCAGCTGGGCTGTGGGCCGATCGGCCGCAGCATCGCAAGGCTGGCGGCATCGAGATCCAGCATTGAAATCGTCGGCGCAGTGGATCCGGCCTTTTCAGGTCATGACATCGGTGAGATCGTAGAAGATCGAAAACTGAATGGAATGAAAATCTCCAATGATGCGCGCAGCACGATTGAGCAAACAAACCCCGACATCGTGTTGCACGCTACGGGTTCGTCGCTGGAACAGGTGATGCCTCAATTCGAGCAGATACTGGATTTCGGCGTCGACATCGTTTCCACCTGCGAGGAGATGTCATACCCTTTTTTCCATCACCCGAAACTGTCACGGAAGCTCGACGACCTTGCGGTGCAGCACGACGCAACGGTACTCGCCAACGGAGTGAACCCCGGCTTTCTCATGGATGTGTGGCCGGTCTTCATGACCGGCATCCTGCAGGATGTCGAATCGGTGGTCTGCATCCGGGTGCAGGACGCGGCGCATCGTCGCCTGCCGTTCCAGAAGAAGATTGGCGCCGGGCTCAGCGTCGGTGAATTTCAGCAACGCGTGGCCGATGGGCAGATACGACACGTAGGGCTGCCTGAATCGGTGGCCATGATCGCGGCCGGCCTCGGTCTGCATCTGGACGATGTCGTCGAGACGATAGAGCCGGTGGTGGCCGATCATGAAGTGAGCAGCAAGGATTTGTCGGTCGCCACTGGACAGGTGGCTGGCGTGAGGCAGGTGGCGAACGGCCTCATTGCCGGCGCCGAAATCATTCGTCTCGAATTCAACGCGTACATTGGCGCGGAAGGACCTCATGACGCCGTCTACATCAAGGGATTGCCGGACCTGGATGTCGTCATAAAGGGGGGCGTGCACGGCGACCTGGCGACCGCGTCGGCGGTCGTGAACGTGGTTCCCCGCGCCATCAGCGCGCCGCCCGGCCTGAAGACAATGATCGACATCCCGCCTGTTGCGGCATTCCGGTAACGCGTAACGGCGCGCTCGCCTGACGCGGGCCCTTCTACAGGTTCGAAACGAACCGGGCGATTCGATCCATGCCCTCGTCGATACGCGGTTGATCGAGCGCGAATGAAATCCTGACGAATCCCTTCCCGGCGGCGCCGAAACTCGTTCCATCGATCAGTGCAACGCCCGCTTCCGCCAGGAGGCGATCCTGAAAGGCGCGTCCCGACAACCCCGTACTCGTGATGTTGGGAAAAACATAGAACGCGCCGCCGGGCGCCTGGCACGAAACCGGGGAGAGCGCGTTCAGTCGGTCGACCAGGCGTGATCGGCGCGACGCAAATTCCGACACCATCGCGGATACGCTGTCCTGCGGACCCTCCAGCGCCGCGAGACCACCCAACTGGGCAGCGGTATTCACACAGGAATGACAGTTGATGGCCAGCCGCGTGACCTTGTCCATGAGTTGCCGCGGCCATACCGAATACCCCAGGCGCCATCCCGTCATCGCGTAGGTCTTGCTCCAGCCGTTCAGCACGATCAGCCGGTCGCGAATCCCCGGATAATCGAGAAGGCTCGGAGGGCGGCGTTCGTCAAAGTAGATCCGGTCATAGATCTCGTCGGACAGGATCGCGACCCGGGGATGCTCCATCAGCCCCTCGACCAGGCGGTCCACGTCCTGCCTGGCGGTAACGCCTCCGGTTGGATTGGAGGGTGAATTGAGAATGATGAGTCGCGTGCGCTCCGTGACCCGTGACAGCACCGACTCCGGATCGAGAGAAAAACCGCGCGATTCTTCCAACCGATAGGGCGTCGCCGCGGCTCCGGAAAAATCAATCATCGAGCGATAGATCGGAAACCCGGGGTCCGGATACAGGATTTCCGCCCCGGACTCGCCAAACAGGAGTATCGCAAAGAACATGACGGGCTTGGCGCCGGGCGTGATGAAGACCCGGTCGGGTGCGACATCGACGCCGAGCCGCCGGTGCAGATCGGCCGAGACCGCCTCGCGCAGGACGGGCAGACCAGGCGGGTCGGTATAACCGTGACTGCCGTCCCGCAGCGCCTTGCGCGCGGCCTCAATCGCCGTCTCCGGCGGTTTGGCGTCAGGCTGTCCGATACCCAGGTTGATGACATCGTGACCCTCCGCGGCCATTTGGTTCGCACGCATGAGGACGTCGAATGCGCTTTCCGTGCCCAGACGGTTCACGCGGGCGGCGAGCGTCAATTCGTTCATAGCGCCAGCCTCCGCGGTGCGCTGCCAGGTAGCACTACCAAAGCCCCGGCAGCCACAGGCAAAGGGCGGGAATGGACAGGATGAGCGCGAGGACGACGAGTCCGCTCAGCAGGCATGGGACGACGCCCCGGAATGATTCCCCGAGCGGGGTATCACGGTCCAGCGAATTGATCACATAGACGTTGAGGCCGATGGGCGGAGTAATCAGGCCGATCTCGACCGTGAAAAGGGCCAGAACGCCAAACCAGACGGCGATCTGCTCCTCCGTATAGCCGAAGTCCAGCCCGATCAGCAGCGGGAAGAAGACCGGGACCGTCAGCAGGATCATGGCCAGGCTGTCCATCACGCAGCCAAGGAGCAGGTAGGCCAGCAGGATGCCGACCAGGATCAGGACCGGTGACAGTCCGGACCCCGTCAGCGCGTCGGCCAGCTCGGTCGTGACCTGCGAGAGCGCCAGAAAGCTGTTCAGTATTTGCGCCGATATCAGGATGAGGAAGATCATCGCGGTGGTTTTCGCCGTTTCGAGCAGACACGACGCGAAGGCCGCCCAACTGAGCCGGCCCGACGCGAGCGCGACCAGGCCGGTGGCCGCGGCGCCGATGGCTGCGCCCTCCGTTGGCGTGAACAGGCCGAAATAGATGCCGCCGACTACCGAAAGGAAAATGAGCACTACCGGCCACACCATGCCCAGGCTGCGGATGCGCTGGCGTATCGGCAGCGCCTCAACCACGGGACCGGCACCGGGTTTGAACCGCACGTAGGCGGCGATCGCAATCGTGTAGCCCAGCGTCGCGATGAGTCCCGGCACCACTGCCGCCAGGAACAGCTTGCCGATCGACTGCTCGGTGATGACCGCGTAGATCACGAGGATCACCGACGGAGGGATCAGGATCCCGAGCGTTCCGCCGGCCGCCAGGGCGCCGGTAGCCAGGCCGCCGGAATAGTTGTGGCGCTTCATCTCGGGCAGGGCCACGGAGGCCATCGTTGCGCCGGTGGCGATCGAGGAGCCGCAGACGGAGCCGAAGGCGGCGCTGCCGACGATGGTCGACATCGCCAGCCCGCCCCGATAGTGGCCCGTCCAGGCGCGCGCCGAGTCGAACAGCCGGCGGCCGAGCCCCGCCCGGGTCGCGAACTGGCCCATCAGCAGGAACAGCGGCAGGACCGACAGCGTATAACTGGACACGCGCCCGAAAGGCACGGTATTCAGCAGATTGAGGAACGCAGGCCATCCCGCGAGCGAGGCGAAACCGAAGCCGCCCGTCACGAACATGGCTATCGCGACCGGCATCCGCAGTGCGATAAGCAGCAGGCAGACGCCGAACATCAGGGCGCCGAACTCGACGCTGCTCATCGTGCCGAAGTCTTCAGGTGGCGAAAGAGCAGCAGACAGCAGACCATCGTCAGCAGTCCCGCACCGAGCAGGGACGAGAAATACGCCCAGTGGACCGGAATGCCCAGAAAAACGGTCGTCTCGCCGTCTTCGAGCTTGTGCATGGCGCCGATGAACAGGCGCCAGGTAATCAGGCCCGCGACGATCGCGAACGTGATGTTGTGCACGGCGTCCAGCGCCGCCCTGAATCGTGGAGGCAATTTCCCGGTAAACAACTCCACGACGATATTGGCGTTGGTGATGTGGCAGTACGGGAAAAAGGCGAACACCGCGATCCCGATGGCGAGTTCGGTGATTTCATAGTCGCCCGGAACCGGCGCGTTGAACAGATAGCGCCCGAGAACACTGACCACCGTCATCCCCATCACGCCGACCAGCAGCAGGCCTCCCGCCAGCGCGACGGCGCGCGTCAGCCGCTCCAGGCGGCCGTCAGGGCTCATCGCCGTATTTCGCCACCAGGCGCCTGGCGTCCGCGAGCATGGCTTCGCCGTCGTGCCCCATGGCGTCCACTTTTTCCAACCATTCGTCAATCACCGGCCTGGTGGCCGTTATCCAACGCTCGCGCTCCGATTCCGAGAGCGGAAACAGCGCATTGCCGCGTTGCACGGCGAAATTGCGGCCCGGTTCCTCATCGTCCTGCCACAGCCGGCCCAGCCGTTTGGCGAGCGCCATTCCGGTGGACCCGTCGATCGCGTTCCTGATGTCCTCCGGCAAGCCCAGGTAGCGGGCCTTGTTCATCGCCATCACGAACAGCACACAAGCCAGGGAAGCCTCGGTATGGTTTCGAGTCACCTCCTGGAGGCGGAAGGGCTGCATGATGGACCAGGCTACCCATACGCCGCCCACAACTCCGCGCGACAGCGCCTCATAGACGTCCGAAACCGGCATGCCGACCGGAACGGCGCCCAGAGCCTCGATCGTGGCGGCGCTGGCGTGCGAAGGGACTCGAATCTTCACACCCGAAAAGTCCTCAAGCCTGCGTATCGGCCGATTGGTGGTGTGGATGTGGGCGGGTGCGGTGGTATGAAACACCAGGGGAACGGTGTCCGGGTATTCATCCTGCATCCATTTGCGATAGAACTCCATCATGGCCTGGCTGGTCGCTTCCGCACCGCTGCATACGAACGGCAGTTCGAACACCTCCGTCAATGGAAATCGTCCCGGCGAGTAGCCCGGCGAGGTCCAGACGATGTCCACCACGCCGTCGCGTGCCTGTCCATAGAGGTCCGATAACCTGCCGCCCAGCTGCATCGCGGGAAAGACCTGGACCCGCACCTTCCCGCCGGAGCGCTCCTCGAGTTCCCTGGCCCATGGAACGAGAAACGAACGCACGGAAAGGGCATTGGGAGAATTGAAGGTATGCAGCCGAAGCGTGATCGGTTCGGCGTCCGCGGCACTCAGGAACGCGCACAGCATTGCCGCGGCAGCCAGGCCGATCGACAACCGGCCTAGCCTGTGATCGCGGCAGGAAATCGTTTGCGAAGGTTGTGCGCTTGCCATTGGGAATCACTAGCCCTGCGTGTGCGAAAATGCCTCGACGAGCAGCGGGATACCTCGCGAGGTATCCCGGCGCCAACATACAGTACCCGATTATTCGCCCGCGCGCTCCGCAGGGACAGTTATCAGGACATGGGACTCGACGAATCCGACACGCGCTCCCGGAACCGCCGTCATCCGGACGCGAAGACCCCGTTTCCGCTCAGCGTGGGACTCGCCTTGCAGATTGCCTGCCTGGTACTGCCCGGCGCGGTGATGATCCCGACGGTCGTATTCCGGGCCGCCGGCCAGCCCGAAGAGTTCCTGTTGTGGGCCGTGTTCGCCTCCGTCGCGATCTGCGGCGCTACTTCGATAATCCAGGCCTGGCGGATCGGGCGGTTCGGTGCCGGTTACATCCTGGCGATAGGAACATCCGGGGCCGCCATCGCGGTCAGCATCGCCGCACTGTCCGCAGGCGGACCGGCATTGCTGGGGGCCCTGGTCGTTGTCCTCGCCGTAGTCCAGTTCGTATTCTCGGCGCGCCTCTCGCTGTTCCGGCGCATCCTTACGCCAACCGTAACGGGCACGGTGCTCATGCTCACGCCGGTCACGGTCATGCCGATCATGTTCGAGCAATTGAAGAACGTGCCGAGCGGCACGCCGCCGCTGGCCGCGCCGCTCAGCGCGCTGGCGACCCTGGCCATCATCGTCGGCATAGCGCTTGCGGCAAAGGGTCGCTTGCGCCTGTGGGGGCCTGTCATCGGAATCGTCGCGGGTTCGGCCGCCGCGGGCGTGTTCGGTCTGTACGACGTTGACCGCATCGCGCTGGCGCCTTGGGTCGGTATTCCGCAGTCCGAATTGACCGCCCTGGATCTGCGGTTCACTCCCGACTTCTGGGCGCTGCTTCCCGCGTTCGTCTTCATCGCCCTGGTCTGCACGATACAAACCGTCGGCGGCGCCGTCGGGATCCAGCGCGTGTCATGGGCCGAGAGCCGGGCCGTGGATTTTCGCGCGGTACAGGGCGCCGTGGCCGCCGACGGTTTGGGCAACCTCCTGTCGGGCCTGGCAGGCACGATGCCGCTCGGCTTCAGGCCCACGGGTGCGTCCATGGTCGAAATCACCGGGATCAGCTCTCGCCGCATCGGACTTGCGCTCGGGGCCGCGCTGATCGTGCTGGCGTTCGTGCCCAAGGCGCTCGCCGTAATCCTTGCGATCCCGGGGCCGGTCATCACCGCTTTCGTTACCGTCACGATGGCGGCGATATTCATCGTCGGCGTGAAGGTAATCGTTCAGGATGGAATCGACAATCGAAAAGGCCTGATTGCCGGTGTCTCGTTCTGGATCGGGGTCGGCTTTCAGAGCGGCGCGATATTCCCTGGTCAGTTCCCGGAGTTTGCGGGCGCCCTCCTGAACAACGGGATGCTGACCGGAGGCACCGTGGCGATCCTCATGACCCTCTTTGTCGAGTTGACGAAACCGCGTCCCCGCCGGACGGAAGTGGATTTCAATCCGGCCGCCCTGCGTGAAATCCGGGAATTCATGGGTGCATTCGCATCGCGAAGAGGTTGGGACGCGCAGATGATGGACCGCCTTGATGCCGTCTGCGAAGAGACGTTGCTGACTCTGCAGCAGCGGGACGAGCCCGGCGCGGAGAACGGGCGGCGGCTGCTCCTTACGGCGCGCATTGAAGACGGCGGAGCCGTGCTGGAGTTCGTTGCCTCGAAAGGGGAACAGAACATACAGGACCGGATAGCACTGCTGGGCGAGGCCAACGCGGCGGCGATGATCGAACAGGACGTCTCGCTACGGCTGTTGCGCCACCTCGCCTCCTCGGTCCGCCATCAGCAGTACCACGACACGGACATCGTGACCGTCCGCGTGGAACCTTCCGGCGGGAGGATTGCGCGTGGGATGTAGAGGCGGCCACCGCCGTCCTGCAAGCGGCACAAATTGACAGAACGGAACGAGTTGTCCTATTGTCATTGCAACAGGTTATCCGTAGCGGGGGAATTCTCATGCACGTAGTCGCGTTCGTCACTCACAAGCAGGGACTGGTAGAGGAAGGCAGCGAAATTCAGCGCGCTTATACCGACTATCTGCGCAATCATCCTGACCATCCCGGAATTGTCGTTCTCCACGCCGGACCGACCCTCGGCGACGACGCGGAGACCATCGTGGGCTTGCTATTGGTTGTCGAGGCGCCCTCACTGGAGGCGGCGCGCGCGTTTCTGGCCGACAGCCCCTATGGCAAGGCGGACGTCTTCGCGGAAACCCGGATCCAGCCCTGGAACTGGAAGACGGGCCGCCCGAAATAGCACCTACCGGTCCAACCGTTCGCTAGTGGCCTGACCCGGAAAAACAGGCTAAAAACACTGTGTCAGAGGCGGTTGCAACTCCGTCGCCTCCGCTGGCCCCTATCCGGTTGTGAATCGGCATTCCGGGACACCTGCAAACTCATGGACATCCAGGACCTGATCATCGACGACCGGGACCGCGGGATTTTTCGGGTCCATCGGTCGTGCATGACGTCCTTCGATCTGTTCCAGCGGGAACGGGAACTGATCTTCAACCGGTGCTGGATCTACCTGGGCCACGAATCGGAAGTGGAGAACCCCGGAGACTACCGTCGGCGCACGGTGGCAGGCAGGCCGCTGTTTTTCATCCGAAGCAAAGACGGCCGTGTGCGTGTATTCCTCAATTCCTGCCCGCACCGGGGTGCAATGGTCTGCCGCCGTGGTGCCGGGAATGCCAAAACTCTGCAATGCTTCTATCACGCCTGGACTTTCAGTACCAGCGGCGAGCTGATCGGCGTTCCCGGACGGGAAGCCTACGGCCCCCGCTTCAAGCGTAGCGAACACGGGCTGAAGGAGCCGCCCCGGGTCGAAAGCTACCGGGGCTTTTACTTTGTGAGCTTCAATCCGAAAGTCGAAGACCTCGTTACCTATCTGGCGGGGGCGAGAGACTACCTTGACCTCGTCGTCGACCAGGCCGAGGAAGGTATGCGGGTGATTTCCGGTTCCAACAAGTACGCGATAAGCGCCAACTGGAAGCTGCTGGCGGAGAACAGCCTGGATGGATACCACCTGATCCCGACGCACCGGACTTACGTCGACTACATGTCCGGTCTTGGAACGGACGACAGCGGCGACACGCTGGCCTCCCGCCCGCCCGGCGCGGGGCGGGCCCTGGGCAACGGCCACTGCGTGTCGGAGAACATATCCAGAAACGGCCGCCCCATCGCCCGCTGGCATCCGGTATTCGGCGAGGAGGCCAAGCCGCGGATAGCGCGCGTGCGCCGCCGGTTGGTGAAGAAATATGGAGAAGAGCGTGCCTACCGAATGGCCGATACCTCTCGAAATCTGCTCATCTATCCGAACCTGCTGATCATGGATTTCGTGGCCATCAGCATCCGGTATATCGAACCCCTGGCGCCGGACAGAATGGACGTGACCGCCTGGCATCTCGTGCCCAGGGAAGAGTCAGGCGCCGCACTGGCCACCCGGCTCGACAGCTACCTGACCTTCCTCGGACCGGGTGGCTTTGCCACACCGGACGACGTGGAAGTCCTGGAATCGTGTCAGACCGGTTTCCGGGCGTCCGGGAACGCGTGGTCCGACATCTCAAGGGGCATGCTCAAGGCCGACCCGGGAACGGCGGACGAGCTCCAGATGAGGGGATTCTGGCGGCAGTGGCACGCCAATATGCAGGGCCTGAGTCAAGCCAACGCGCAGGACGGACAGCCTGGCGGCGGCGAACGATGACGGACAACGACAGGTTCGCGTTGCGAGCAAGCGTAGAGGAATTCCTGTTCCGGGAAGCGGCGCTTCTGGACGACTGGAGACTCGAGGAGTGGGTAGATCTGTTTGCGGACGATGCCCGGTACGTGGTTCCCTCCACGGATTTGCCGGAAGGAGACCCCACGCGCGACCTCGTGTTCATCAACGACGACATCGTCCGTTTGCGCGCTCGGGCGGCGCGGCTGAACAGCCGGTATTCCCACCGCGAGAATCCGCGGTCCCGGACCCGCCGGTTCGTTTCGAATGTGCGGGTTGAAGAAACCGACGACGGACAACTCTCGGTTTCCGCAAACGTCCTGGTTTACCGTTTCCGGAGCGGTGAAGGAGCGCCTTATGTCGGTACGATCGATTACATCCTGCGAAGAGACGGCGGGGATTTGAGAATTGCGTACCGCCGCGCCGTGCTGGATCTGGAAGATCTCTCCCGGCACGGCGCGGTCAGCATCATATTCTGAATGTCTCGTCCATCGCTTCAGGGCGAAACGCGCGCTAGTTCCTGACGAAGTGACCCAGGTAATGGCGGCTTTCCGCTCGAATGCCGCCTGCGCGCACGCAAGCATCGTGAACCAGGCGCTCCGTGCAGCAGACGTACGCGACATTCGCCGGCTGGAGCATCCGCAAACAGGGAGCCCGCCCGGTGTTCCGGACATATGCGTCGGCCACTTCGCCGGGATGGAGGTCTTCCGGCGACGCCACGGACTCCGCCATTTCCTCGATCGGCACGGGCACCAGATAGACGTATCGGTCTGCGGGGCCCCTGTTCACGACGATCCGGTTCCGGCTTTTCCATCTTGATGACACTTCGAGTCCGTCCCACGAGTCGAGGTGCAAGCCCAGCCTCAATCCCGATACCCGATCCACCGTAATCGAAGGACGATCGCCGTCGTCAATGGACGGGTCCAGTGCGGCGACCGGCGACAGGCTGAGAAACGGCGAGAAATCCAGCGCTTGCTCGGATTGCTGGTCGCAGGGAAAGATTGCGACAAAGTCCAGTTCGTCCTCGATCGAGAGTTCGTCCAGAGAAGCGGTGTACTTGTTGACCTCGAATTCGTCCAACTTACGAAAATCGACCGGCAATCTTGCCTCGGGTCGATAGTCGACAGCGTCCGGGTAATACTCCTGCACGCACACGAGCGTTTCGCTGAACGAAATCAGGTCGTGCACATCACCCAGCCTGCGGTCAAGGTAGATTTTCATTGAAGATCTGGCGGCGCCGGCGCGAGAGCGCAGCGGCCCCGCCAACTCAGATCAGGTCCGCGCCGACTTTTTCCAGCGGTTCGCCGTGCAGGGCCAGGTGCCTCACGACGTGGGTGTAGAACTTGTCCAGGCCTTCGCAATAGACCGTGGGGTTGTCGAACCCATTGCCGCTCGCATACCGGTGCACCGGCTGGCCGCCGCCGCAGACCTCACGCCAACAGCAATCCGAACATTCGGGAGCAGGCGTCTTCTTGAAATGCTCGAATTCGTGAAACAACGGGTCCTGGATGATCTCCCCGATGCTGGCACTCTTCAGGTCCCTGTAGTCGTATCCGTTCCAGTACTTCGTGGACCTCAGTGTGTCGTCGGGCCCTACTCCACCATCGGACGACACCGTAATCAGAAGATGGTCCGGATCATCGTTCCCGTCGCCGAACAGGAAGTTGCCCTGCCCGTAGATCCGCGCCAGAAAATGATCGATGAACCGAACGCCCACCGACTCCTCGTCATTCGCCATCCGGTCGAAAACCTCGATCAGAAAATCGCCATAGGCTTCCGCGTTACCGGAAAAATTGTCGTGATTCAGGTCGGGAAGCAGGAAGTCGAGCTGGCGTACGTTCAGGCCGTCTCGAAAGTGGTCGTAGATTTCCCCGGCATCGAAATCCTCGCCGATCACGGCCAGCACGGCAGGAGGTTGATTCAGATGTTCCTGACACAGGGCCAGACCGCGTACGGTTGCCTGGTAGGACGACCTGCCGCTGTGATCGAGGCGGTGGGCGTCGTTGTGCGCCTTTGCTCCGTCCAGGCTCACGCCCACCTGAACGCGATGCCGGTTGAAAATCTCGATCCACTCGAGATCGATCAGCATTCCGTTGGTCTGGATCGTCATCGACAGGTCAACCACGGGATCCAGGTTCGACCGGATTTCATCGCAGATGCGGTCGAGCCGGGCTTTCGGCATCAGAAGCGGCTCGCCGCCATGCAGGTGTATCGCTATTCGTTGAAGTTCGTACTCCTCGGAGAACTCCTTCAGGCGTTGCACCAGCAGCGCGACCGTATCATTCGATATGAGCGCCGAGTGTCCCTTGTAGCTGTCGTCTCCCGCGTTGAAGAAATAGCAATAGTCGCAATTCAGATTGCATCGCTCGGTAATCTTCAAAATGACTTCCAGCGTATTCAGCTCGCGGAAGTTCACGGTTCTTCCTTCAGTAGCCACAGGCACACTCACTGTTACGCCCTGAAGCTTTACCAGCTTCAGGGCCAGGCAACAGGCTCAGAACAGAGGGGTTTCCGCTACTTAAGCATCGGGCGCCGGCGGAGCAGAAACGAAATTGCCGCCTGCCACTGCCTGACGTCCCGCCGCGACAGCATCGTCCACGGGCGGAGCGGAGACAAAATTGCCGCCTGCAGCCGCACGACTTCCAGCCGCCAACGTATCGTCCATGGGCGGCGCGGAAACGAAATTGCCGCCTGCCCCTGAATAGCCCGAGATCTTCGCCCGCAGATTCGGACCGATCGCCTTGCCCGCTGCTTCCTTCTGGTCACTGTCGGAGATTCCCAGCTTCTCCCGGAGCTTGCGCACCTTCATGTCTTCCATAGTTCCCCTCGCTTATTTGCCAAAAGTGATTTCATTCTACATCCACCTGATCCTGATCGGGACTGCTTGCGCCCACGACTCCATTCGGATGACTGAAATGTGCTCGCAATCTGACCGAATTGACTACCAAACCTGATCTGCTAGGATCAGAAGTCAATCCGCTGACGCAACGTCAGTTTTAGTGTCGGCAGATTACTTAACATAAGTAGGGGATTATCAACATGCAATACCGATACCTCTTGTGGTGCCTTATGGGCCTCCTTCCATTAGCCGAGTTTGCCGCAGCGCAAGAAGTGGCGCTCGAAGAAATCGTCGTGACGTCGCAGAAGCGGGAAGAGTCATTGCAATCGGTACCCATTCCCGTGTCGGCCCTGGGTGTCGAAACACTGGAAGACCGCCAGATAGTCGAAGCTCAGGACCTTGAGCGCTACGTTCCAAGCCTGAAGATGACCAATAACATAACGCAGCCCACAAACCTCTCAGCCTCCCTGCGCGGTTCCCTGGTCCAGGATGCATCGCTGGCCGTGGCGGAATCTCCATTCGGCATTTACGTAGACGACGTTTATATCGGCCGCTTGAACGGCAACAATGTCCGTCTTGCGGACGTGGAACGGATAGAGGTGCTGCGCGGACCTCAGGGCACGCTTTACGGCCGGAACACGCTGGCCGGAGCCATTCGTTTCATCAGCCGTGATCCGGGAGAACAATCCTGGCTGAAAGCATCCGCCGGTTTCGGCAATTACGATCAATACGAAGCTTCGGCCAGCGCCGGGGGTCCACTTGGGGACGAGTTCGCCGGATCATTCGCTATCCAATTCAACGGACACAGCGGATACGGAACGAACCTGGCCACGAATTCCAATGTCGGTGAAGACAAGAACTGGGCAGGACGGATCAAGCTGCGCTACATGGGCGGCGAGAACTTTGACGCCACTGTGAACGTGTCCTACGCCGACAGCAGCAATGACGCGGTCAGAATGGTCGCCGCCACCACCCCCGACGTGCCGCGGAATCGACAGCATACGTCCGAGGACCTCGTCCCCACCTATGGCGGCCTTTACGATGTTTCCATTCCCGACCAGGACTACAGCGGCGGCGGGCGGACGGACATCACCAACCAGCCCCGGGGCGATACGGAACAGCTCGTCACTTCCCTCACGATGTCGTATGACTTCGACCGCATGACATTGAAGTCCATCACCGGGTACGCCGACACGTCCGATTTCTGGGCCAACGATTTCTCGGGCAGCGGCGCCATTCTCGCTTCCATCGGCACCGACTCCGACCAATTCAGCCAGGAATTACAGCTGCAAGGCAGTGCCGTTGGCGACAGGCTGAACTACACGGCCGGCGCGTTTTATTTTCAGGAAGACTCCACTCAGGACATCGGCTGGTTTTTCGCGTCCGTTGGCGGCCCCGTGTCCAGGAGCCATATCGATGTGAGTACGGAGTCGTATGCGTTCTTTGGTCAGGCCGACTACGCCATTACCGACAAGCTCACCTTTACCGGAGGGATTCGCTGGATCAGCGAAGACAAGGAGTGGGATTTCGACTTTCAGCTCCTGTTTATCCCGCGGCCGCCGGAATTGATCGAAGAAGCCCTGGAATACGATGCGTGGACGCCCAAGTTAGGCCTTGATTACGAGTTTGACACCTCGGGGCCTGTCGATAGCCTCATGCTCTACACGTCGGCCGCCAAGGGATTCAAGTCAGGCGGCTTCAACGGCATCAATATTTTCAACACGAGCGTCGCCAAATCCAGTTACGGGCCGGAGACCAACTGGACCTACGAGATCGGCGTCAAGACGGAAATGTTCAACAACCGGTTCCGTTTGAATGCCAACTACTTCATCAACCGGGGCACCGATATAACGCTGAACGCCAACGTTATCGTCGACGGCAATCCGACCTTTCCAGTCCAGAACGCCGGAAATGTCACGATCAAGGGGCTTGAACTGGAGAGCACGGCAATTCTGTTCGAAGGCTTTACCGCTTTCGTAACGGGAACGTTTCTGGATGGCAGGTTCCGTGAAATTGATCCGACCACCGCTCCGGCAAACTCGATGACGGCCTTTGGCGTGGAAGCGGAACCCCCTCAGACTGCCGACTTCGCGATTGCCGTCGGTTTTGACTATATCCGCGATATCGACCTGGCCGGCAGGGCGGCGGCGATCAAGGCGGGAGTGGACTATTACCACACCGACGAGTACGTCCTCGTTGCCACGCAAGAGTTCCTGGTAAACCCCTATAACCGCATCAATGCCTATGTCGGCCTGGCGTTCGATGACCGATGGGAAGCGCGCCTTGCCATGCAGAACCTCGAGGACGACCGGAGCTTCATCACCGGTTCACGAGGCCTCGGCGGCTCTATCGCCCTGCCCCCGCGCACATACAAGTTGACGCTGAGCTACAGCATGTAGGTTACGGGCGCCGGTGCCCGGCGACTCTACCCCGTTGACTGAAACCGGCGCTCAGCCGTCGTCTTCGGTCTCCGGCGCTATGTTTGCCTGAGTCCCTGCATCCGTGGGCAGCGCGAGGTGGCCCTCTATTCTCGCGACCCTTTCGCGCAGACTCACGAGGTCACCGCTGATGTTCTCGAGACGGATGTTGACCTCCGCGAAGCGTCCGTTGACTTCCGCAAAGCCGCTGCGAAGCTCGGCCCTGACATCGGCCATATCGCTGCGCTGCTGCGCTTGTCCCTGAAAAACCGCGCCCAGCAGAAGAGCGACCGCAGCGATCGCTGCAGACACCTTCCCAGCGCTGATCCATGCGCTCTTGCTCACTGCACTACCCTGGGGGGAACGGTCATCATGACTGCAAACTTCGTTAGTTCTGAAAAAGGTCGGAGTGTGTTCCGGTTCGGCGGAGAATCAGAAGGTCTTCGGTGATCTCGTAAATCAGTATCCAGTCTCCAGCCAGATGAATATCCCAGGCTTCGTTGAAGTTGCCTGATAACTTGTGGGGGCGGGCCTTGGGTGGCAGGGGCTGGCCTCTGGCCAGGAAATCAACGACGGTTTCAAGCCGTTGGACGTCCCAGCCTCGTTTCTTGATTCTTTTGTAGTCTTGGCGAAATCTCTTCGTGTAGGCAATTTCTCTCATCGGTCCTCTTGATCGGCGTCGCTGGCCGCTTCAAGATGAGAGAAGACCGCGCGCGCGGATGGGAGTCGTTTAAGCCGCTCCGCAGGTTCCTCCAGTGCGTCTATAGTTTCAGCATTCGGGATTCGCGCGTCAAAGGGCAAGCCCTTGCGCATTACGAGTTGCCGCAAGGACATGCGAATAAATTCGGTGGGTTTCAGCCCGAGTTGGGAAAGCACCTTTTCGGATTGCGCCTTCAGTTCGGGTTCAAGCCGAACCTGCATTTGTACGGTTCTAGCCATGTGGAATCAAACAGATTTGCTTGGTCCAATCATAGATTGCGAATGGTACCAATTGCAATACTGTCTGACACGAATTGTACCAACGCAAACCACAGTTTGCCCCGTTAACGTGCCCGGGGCCGGACTCGAACCGGCACGGGGTTTCCCCCGGGGGATTTTCTTACCCGCTACGGCTTTCGCCGCGGGAGGCGCGTCACGGCGCGCTCCCTTTGGGGTCTGGACTTTCCCTCTGCCCTATCGCCGTTCCGCGACGTAGGCCGGAGCCGTCAAGTCTCTACACTTTCCCCATGAAACCGGGGCTTAGCTCGGGATTGCCACCACCTTGCGTGCTGAGGTTTCCCCGAATT
>JAPPHC010000024.1 GCA_028821145.1 Gammaproteobacteria bacterium
GCCACCGCCCCGGCGACGCCGCCCCCATGGCCGTAGTCCGCCTCGTAGAAGACGCCACCCCCGAATAACCCCCCGTCCGCCTGGCAACGGAGAGCCATCTGGCTGGTGACCCGCGCCGGCCAGCGACAGTCAGATAGAGGACCGCTCTGAAAGCTTGTTTTTTCTAGCCCGTCATCCGTAACCCGCCTCCCGGCACAGTCCTTCAATGGCGATGTCATAGTCCATTCGCTCTCCGCGCCAGCGACACCGGGCCGTGTAGGCGTCGATGGTCAGGCTGCGCGCCCGATTGAACGCTTCAAGCTGCTCCGCGCCGCTGGCTGCGGAGGCGTTTCCGGACTTTGCGCAAGTGTTTCCGCGGAAACATCTCTCATGCTCTTTCCCCGCCGGTGGGATCACCCGTCCGTCCGGGCGCGTGAACCGGATCTCGCCCTCGTCCACGCGAACGCCGTAACCCCCTTCATGCACCAGCCGGTGATGAAACGAACACAGGGTCACCAGGTTGTCCAGAGCCGTCTCCCCGCCGTCGGCCCAATGCTTGATATGGTGTGCCTGCACATAGCGGGAACGATCGCAGCCCGGAAAGCGGCAGCCGCCGTCGCGAACGCGCAATGCACGCCGGATGGCGGGCGGCACCGCCCGTGTCCGGCGGCCGACCGCCAGCGGTTCGCCCCTCGCACCTTCCACCACGCCCACCAGGGCGCCGTCGCAGCCCAACCGCCTTGCCGTCTCCACCGCCACACTGCGGCCGTTGTCCAATTCCGCACCGCTGCTCTCGGGCACATCACACAGCGCGTCGTGGGCAATGTGCACAACGACCTCGTCAGCGCCTGCGCTGGAACGTGAACCGCCCCCGGCCAGAAACCGCTGGACGATGTGCTCCAGCGCGTCCACGCGCCGCTGACCGGCGCTGCGGGGAGATGTTTCCGCGGAAACACTCTCAGGCGCCGCATCCCAGCACGGAGGCAGCATGGGCCGCGGCCGTGGCTGCGCAGATGTTTCCGCGGAAACACCGGCGGGAACCGCATCCGCCTCGCCCATCCCAGCATCCTTTGTCGTATCCGCTGGCGCGCCGCTCTCCGCTTCTCCGTCACTCTCCGCGTCTCCGTCCCGTTCGTCGAGTTGCGCGTGGGCCGCTTCCAGCGCCTTGCGCAGCAACTCGCCCGCCTCGGGCGTCAAACGGGCCTCGATCCGTACGCTGCCGTCTGAGTCCTGACGCCAGTCCAGGTAGCGCCGCTCGTGCATCGCTTCGGCCTCATCACGCTCGAGATACCGCTGGACCCGCCGGAAACCCCGCACCGTGCGCTCGACATGCGCCGCCGTTCCGTTCAAGGCAATGTGCAGCAAGGTGTCTTCCGTCTCTGCCGTGGCCACCCGCGTGAGCGCACGCACCTTCGAATAGGACAGACGGCCTTCGCCGAATGCCGCGGAGATCTTCGGCAGCGATTCCAGGGCCCGGGCCGTGCGCACCTTTTCTCTCGCCGCTACCGCGCCGATGCCGCATTGCCAGTTCAGCCACTGGGCGCAACTCGCCATGCCGTGCTGGGCCCAGCCCTCCCTGCGGTCGAACTCCGCAACGAGGGTCAGAAAGTGCGCGGTGGCCGCGTTGATGTGGCCCCACAACTGGGTGATCTCCGCCTCCAGGGCATCGAGCGCGGCATCTTCCCGCTGCCGCTCGGCCATGCGCACATCGGGGTCCGGATGGGCAAACTGTGCAGCGCCGGCAGCGGGAGGCTCAAAAGCGCTTGCCGGGGGTAACTCGGCGTCGCGAACAGGGGCGTGGGAGGGAGTGTATTGAAGGTCCATTTCGAGGCTCCGTGTCAATCCGTTGAAGTACCCGAACTATAGCATGAATCACCAATGGAATCAAGGCATTACACTACTTTTTCTTGCTCGATTCGTGCCCAATAATGCCGCGCTTCCGCACCCGGACGGACTGCGAGTAGCCAACTGGGTTTAGCTCTCTGCCGCGGGCCGTGTGGCATGATGCGCGCAGCTTTCAGAAGGAGCAGGTAGGCCATGCCAGAGAACACTTCCGCCCGGCGATGGAGTTCGGGGCGCACTTTCCTGCTTGCGTCGATCGGCGGCGCGATCGGGCTGGGGAATATCTGGCGTTTCCCCTACATCATGGGAGAGAACGGCGGCGGGGCCTTCGTGTTCGTTTACCTGGTCGCCGCGTTCCTGGTGGCGGTGCCCATCCTGTCGGTGGAAGTCGCGATCGGCCGCCACGGGCGCGCCAGTCCCTTTACCGCCATGGCCGCGGTGTCCACCGAGAGCGGCCGCTGGGCCGCCTGGGGGCTGGTGGGCGGCATGGGCCTCCTGACCGGCTACCTGATCATGAGCTTCTACAGCGTGATCGCCGGCAGCACCATCGACTACCTGTTCCTGGCGGCGCGCGGCGCCTTCAAGGGGCTGACCCGGGAAACCGCCGAGGCGCTGAACGCCGGGCTCAACGACAACCCGCTGCGCCTGGGCGCCTGGCACACGTTGTTCATGATTGCGAGCTGCATGATCGTGGGCCGGAACGTTCGCCGCGGCATCGAGGCGGCGGTGCGGCTCCTGATGCCGTTGCTTTTCCTCCTTCTGCTGGCGGTGATCGCCTATGCGCTGATCGAAGGGGACGCCGCCGCCGGCCTCAACTTCATGTTCGATTTCCGCTTCGAGCAACTCACGGCCGCTTCGGCGCTGGAGGCCATCAGCCACGCCTTCTTCTCGATCGGCGTGGCCATGGGGCTGATGATGATGTACGGGGCGTTCGCGCCGCGCGAGGTGTCGCTTCCGCAGACCTGCGTGGGCATCACGATCGCCGACACGGGCGTCGCGGTGCTGGCCGGCATCGCGATCTTCCCGCTGGTGTTCGCCAACGGGCTGGAGCCCGGCTCCGGACCCTCGCTGGTGTTCCTGACTCTGCCGATCGCATTCGGCGGCATGCCGGGCGGGACCTTCTTCGGCTCGATCTTCTTCCTGCTGCTGGGGTTCGCGGCGCTGACCTCGGCCATCGCGCTGATGGAAGCCGCGGTGACGCTGGTGCAGGAACGCCTGCAGCTCGGCCGCTGGGCGGCGACCCTGTCGGTGGGCGTGACGCTCTGGGGGCTGGGCTGGCTGACGGTACTGTCGTTCGGCGAAGGCGCCGAATGGAACGTGATCGCGGGCAAGAACCCGTTCGAGCTGATCGACTACCTCACGGCCACGATCATGATGCCGCTGGGCGGCGCGCTGATGGCGTTGTTCGCCGGCTGGCGCATGAATCGCGCGCTCCTGCTCGGCGAACTGGGCTGGCAGCCGGGCGCGCTGTTCTTCGTGTGGCTGTGGCTGCTCCGAGTCGTCGCCCCCGCCGCCATCCTCATCATCATGTACAACGCCCTGTTCGGCGGCTGAAGCCGGGGTAGGCCGGGCTGACCCGACCGGCTATTCCTGCGCGGCGAGGCGTTTGGCGGCCTGGCGGCGGTGGTAGCCGATCCAGCTTCGGGCGTTGAAGTTCTTTTCGTTGCGGCCGAGTTCGGTCAGCAGCGACACGCGCACGGCCAGCGCGCCCGGATGGTTCGGGTCCATCGCCAGCGCCGCGTCGGCCATGTTCAGGCTCAGTATCAGGTCGCCTTCGTCCTCCAGCTCCTCGGCCCGCCTCACGACCGCGTCCACGCCGCCCGCCAGCTCTACCAGCTCACGGATCTTCACGTCCGGCGACTCCGAAAGCAGCGTGGCCGGCTCGCCGTCGAACCAGCCCGCGTAGCCGTGGTAGATGCCGCGCACGCTCCAGGCCACGCCGCCATACGATTCGTCGATCTCGAACCGCTCCGGCAGCTTGACTTCGTTCATCACGGTAAAGACGTCCTTGCCCTCGTTGAGTCCGCGCACGGTCGCGTCATGGACGTACTCGATCGCGTCGCGATAATCGCCAAGCTTCGACTGGATCTCTTCGGTGCCCACCAGCGGCGGCGCGTGCGCCACCAGCACCAGTTCCGGGTCCAGCGCGAGCACGATGTCGATGGAATTGACGTAGTCCAGCGCGAAACGGGGCGGGGCGCCCCTCAGCGCGGCGATGTTCGGGAAACTGCTGTAGTAGTTGTCGCCGATGAACGCCGCCTTCAGCTCCGGGATCCACACGGTCGCGTGGTCCCAGGTTTCGCCCGGCGTGTGCATCATCTTGAACGTCAGCCCGCCGAACTCGAATTCGTACTTGTCGTCGAACAGGATCGTGGTCGGGATCTCCGCGGCGAAATTGCCCTTCGACTTCACCTCCCTCGGCGGAGCGAGGAACTGGCCTTCGTTCCGGTACTGAAAGAAGCCCGCGAGCCTTTCGCGATAGTGCATGTATTCCACGAACCGCCGCTGCGCGATCACCTCGGTGCCTTCTTCCTTCCACAGGTGCACGCCGCCCACGTGGTCCTCGTGCGCGTGCGTAAGAAGGATGTACTTCACCGGCGCCGAACTCATCCCGCGCAGAACCTCGTAGTGGCGCGGCGCGGAATCGCGCGTGGTCGTGTCGATGACCACGTTCCCTTCGGGGGTGACGACCAGGAAGGTGCGGCTCATGTCGGTGGCCATGTAGATCTGGTCGGTGACCTTGACGCCCTTGACGGTGCGCGCCATCGCGTCCCCGCCGGCCAGAACGAAAAGCGCCAGCACGAGACCACCGCAAAGCTTCGGCAACGGTGTGTTCATGGCGTGTTCTCCGGTTCGCCGCAAGGCTTCTATCGTATAGTAAGATACCGGCGGGGAAGGCGTCCGGTTTCGGCGGGGCGCTACAATTGGGGGAGGTGAAATCCGCTGACGCGGAAAACCCGAATTGCTTTCTCGCACCATGTCACTTCCCCGGTCCCCAACCGCCGCCCGACTCAGCACCGCCATCGCCGCCACCGGCGCGCTCGCGATGCTGCTTGCGGGCTGCGGCAGCGACGACTCGGCCGGCAACGCCATGCGCCGCGGCGGCGGGGCCGCGCCGGTGCTCACCGAGACCGTGAGCCTGGGCGCCGTAACCGACGAATACATCGCGCTGGCCACGGCCCGGGCCAACGAGGCCATCGACGTCACGCCGCGCATTTCCAGCGTGGTGTCGGCCATCCACTTCGACGAAGGCCAGGCCGTGCAGATGGACGAAGTGCTGGTGGAGCTCGACAGCCGCGAGATCCGCGCCGACCTCGACCTGGCCGAAGCGAACCTGCGCGAGCGCCGCAGCCGCTACGGGCGGCTGGAAACGCTGGCCGCCAGCCAGGTGGTCTCCGAAGTCGAGCTGGAGGAAATCCAGGCGCAGTTGCAGGTGGCCGAAGCCCAGGTCAACTCGGCCCGCGCCCGTCTTGAGGACACCGTCATCCGCGCGCCGTTCTCCGGGACCGTGGGCCTGAGAAGGATCAGCATCGGCGGGCTGGTGCAGCCCAACACCGTCATTACCACGCTGGACGACATCGGCGTGATGAAGCTGGAGTTCTCGGTGCCGGAGGAATACCTCGCGGTGGTGCGCGAGGGCCTGGACATCGAAGCCAGCGGCGCGGCCTTCCCGGGCCGCATGTTCGACGGCGCCGTCATCAGCGTGGACAGCCGGATCGACCCCATGACCCGCTCGCTGGCGGTCGTGGCGGAGCTGCCCAACGAGGACCGCGCCCTGAAACCCGGCATGTTCCTGCAGGTCGTGATCGCGCGGCGCCGCGAGGACGTCGTCCTGGCGGCCGAAGCCGCGCTGGTCCCGCGCCAGGGCCGCCAGTACGTGTTCGTCGTGGACGACGGGCGCGCGCTGGAGCGTGAAGTGAAGCTGGGCTCGCGCACTCCCGGCGCGGTGGAGATCGTCAACGGTCTTGAGGCGGGCGAAGAGATCGTGACCCAGGGCGTGCAGCGACTGCGCGACGGGCTGCCCGTGCGGATGGCCAACGCGCCGTCCCGGTCCGGGGCGCCGGGAGCGGCGGCCTCGCAACCGCAATGATCATTTCCGATATTTCCGTTCGCCGGCCGGTGCTGGCCGCGGTGATCAGCCTGGTGCTGTTCATCCTGGGCCTGCTGGCGCTCAGCACGCTGTCGGTGCGCGAGTATCCCGACGTGCAGCCGCCGGTGGTGTCCATCGACACGCGCTACACCGGCGCGTCGGGCGACGTGATCGAGCGCCGCATCACCCAGGTGCTCGAAGACGAGGTGGCCGGCCTGGAAGGCATGGTGAAGATGACCTCGCGCAGCCAGGACGAGCGCTCCAGCATCACGATGGAATTCGACCTCGACCGCGATATCGACGGCGCCGCCAACGACGTGCGCGAGCGCGTCTCGCGGGTGCTGCGCGCCCTCCCGCAGGAGGCCGATCCGCCGCAGATCACCAAGCAGGACAACATGATGGACGCCACGATGTACGTGGACGTGTCCAGCGACACCCGCTCGGTGATGGACGTGACCGACTACGCCGAACGCAATCTCGTGGACCGCCTGGGCGTGGTGGACGGCGTGGCCTCGATACGCCTGAGCGGCGGCCGCCGCCCGGCCATGCGCGTGTGGCTGGACCGCGACGCCCTGGCGGCCCGCGGGCTTACCGTGCAGGACGTGGAGAACACGCTGCGGCGCGAGAACGTGGAGCTGCCGGCTGGCCGCATCGAGTCGGTGGACCGCGAATTCACGCTGCGCGCGGTGACCCGCCTGGACACGCCCGAGGACTTCGGCGCGCTGGTGATCGGGCGCGGCGCATCGGGGCGCTTCGTGCGCCTCAACGAAGTGGCGGACGTGCGCCTGGAGCCGGAGGACACGCGTTCCATCGCCCGCTCCAACAAGCAGGCCGGCGTGAGCCTGGGGATCGTGCCGCAGGCCCAGGCCAACATCGTGGCCGTCAACCAGGCCGTGATCGAAGAAGTCGACCGCCTGCAGTCGTCGCTTCCCGACGACATCAACCTGGACGTGAACGTGGACTTCTCCGAATTCGTGGGCAAGTCCATGGTCGAAGTGATCAAGGCGCTGTTCATCGCCCTGGGCGTGGTGCTCATGGTGATGCTTGTGTTCCTCAACTCCTGGCGCGCCACCATCATTCCCGGACTCACGATCCCGGTGTCCATCATCGCCGCGGCGATGGTCATGGCGGTGCTGGGCTACACGATCAACACGCTCACGCTGCTGGCGGCGGTGCTGGCCATCGGCCTGGTGGTGGACGACGCCGTCGTGGTGCTGGAGAACATCGTGCGCCACCGCGAGCAGGGCAGCCCGCCGCTGCTGGCGGCCATCGACGGCAGCCGCCAGATCGGCTTCGCCGTCATCGCCACCACCGTGGTGCTGGTTTCCGTTTTCCTGCCGGTGGCCCTGGCGCCCGGGCGCATCGGCGTCATCTTCGGCGAGTTCGGCATCACGCTGGCGGCCGCCGTGGCGTTCTCCTCCGTGGTGGCGCTGACGCTGGTACCGATGCTGTGCTCGCGCATGATGCGCTCCCAGGAGAAGGTGACCGCCTCGACCCGCGGGCGCAAGCGCGGCAACGTCTTCCGCGCCCTGGCCGGCGGCTACCGCAGGGGCATGACCCGCGCCCTGCGCGCGCCCTGGCTGGCGATCGTGCTGGTCGTGGCCGTTTCCGGCGTCGGCTGGTACCTTTTCGACCAACTCGACCAGGAATACACGCCCACCGAGGACCGCGGCATGATCATCATGATGGTGCGCGGCCCCGAAGGCGCCAGCCTGGAATACATGGACGATCAGCTCGGCCAGATCGAAGACATCGTGATGCCCTGGGTCGAACGGGGCGAAGTCAGGCGGATCATCCTGCGCACCGGAAGCTGGGGCGCCGGCGGCGACGTGAACTCGGCGTTCATCTACTCGCCGCTCGAGTCGCGCTCCGACCGCGAGTTCTCCTCGCCGGAGATCGCCGGCATGCTGCGCGGCCCGCTGGCGGCCATGCCGGGCGTGAACGCTTTCGTGTTCCTGCCGCCCAGCCTGAACATGGGCGGGGGCCAGCCGCTGCAGGTGGTGCTGCGCGGCAACGAGTACGACCAGATTGCCGAATGGCGCGACCGGATCATGGCCCGGGTGCGCGAGAACCCGGGCATCGCCAACATGAACTCGGATTACTACGAGACCAAGCCGGAGATCAAGGTGACCGTGGACCGCGCCCGCGCCACCGATCTCGGCGTGTCTCTGCGCGACGTGGGCGAGACGCTGCAGACCATGCTCGGTTCGCGCCGCGTCACCACCTTCATCGACCGCGGCGAGGAATACAACGTGGTCCTTCAGGCCTCCGAAGAGGACCGGGTCACGCCGCAGGACCTCAACAACATCTATGTACGGTCCATCTCCAGCGGACTGGTGCCGCTGGCCAGCCTGGTGCGCCTGGAGGAGAGCTCCGGCCCGCGCCAGCTTTCGCGCTTCAACCGCCGCCGCGCCATCAAGCTGTCCGGGAACGTCATGCCCGGCTACTCGCTGGGCGAGGCGCTGGAATACATCGAGACGGTGATCGACGAGGAAATCGACGACGAGTCCTTGAGCGTGCAATACGACGGCGAGTCGCGCGAGTACAAGGAGTCGGGCGGGCAGATCTACTTCAGTTTCCTGCTGGCGCTGCTGATCTGCTTCCTGGTGCTGGCGGCGCAGTTCGAGAGTTTCATCCATCCATTCATCATCCTGCTCACCGTGCCGCTGGCTCTGACCGGCGGCATGCTCGGGCTGAACGTGTCCGGAGGCACGCTCAACGTGTTCAGCCTTACCGGCTGCATCATGCTCATTGGCCTCGCGGCCAAGAACGGCATATTGATCGTGGAGTTCTCCAACCAGCTACGCGACCGCGGCCTGTCGGTGGTGCAGGCGGTGCTGGAAGGCGCCACCACGCGCCTGCGCCCGGTGCTGATGACCAGCATGTGCACCATCGGCGGCTCGATCCCGCTGATCGTGGGCGCCGGGGCCGGCACCGAAGCCCGCCGCTCGATCGGCGTGGTGGTGCTGTTCGGCGTGCTGATCTCGGTGATCCTCACGCTGTACGTGGTGCCGTGCTTCTACGCCATGCTGGCCGGCCGCACCCGCCCGATCAACGCCGTGACGCGCGCCGTGCAGGCGCTGCGCAAGCGCCACCCCACCACCACCGCCGCCTCCACCCCCTAGTTACAGTACAATCCCGCGCGCCATGGCCACCATGATCGATCTCGAAGGCGAGCTCCGCGAAGGCAGCGGCAAGCGTTCCGCGCGCCGCGCCCGCCGCGAAGGAAAAGCGCCGGCGGTGCTGTACGGCGCCGGGCGCCCCGCGCGCATGCTGTCGTTCCCGTCGGAGATCCTGAACCGGCGGCTCGAGGACCCCACTTTCCGCTCGCGGGTGCTGAACATCCGCGTGGGCGACAAGTCGCAGCCGGCCATCGTCAAGGACGTGCAGCGCCATCCGTCGCGCAACGCGGTGCTGCACATCGACCTGCAGCGGATCCGCGACGAGGAGACCATCCGCATGGCCGTGCCCATCAGCCTGCTCAACGTCGAGGCGTCGCCGGGCGTAAAGATGGGCGGCAGCGTTTCGCACCTGCTGAACGAGCTGCACATCATCTGCCTGCCGAAGGACCTGCCGGAGCAGATCGAAGTGGACCTGGGCGAGGTGGAGCTGGACGAAATGCTGCACCTGTCCGACCTCGACATTCCGGAAGGCGTGGCGGTGAACGAGCGCGTTCACGGCGACACCGACCACCCGGTGGTTTCCATCGCCCTGCGCCGCGTCGCCGAGGTGGACGAACCGGACGAAGACGAAGAGCTGCTCGACGAAGAGGCCGAGGCCGCCGAAGCCGAGGGCGAAGAGGCGCCGGCCGAAGAGGACTCCTCTGGAGAGGGCTGAAGCCCCGCCCGAACTGGTCTTCGGCCTGGGCAATCCGGGCCCCGATCACGCTCACGACCGGCACAACGCCGGCTTCCGTTTCATCGACCTGCTGGCAGCGCGCCACAAGGCGCCGGCTTTCTCCGGCGACAAGCGCGCGCAGGCCGCCGCCGCCCGCATCGACATCGAAGGCGCGCGCGTGATGCTGATCAAGCCGCTGGCCTGGATGAACTCGAGCGGCCAGGTCGTGCGCGGCGTCCTCGACTACTTCAAGCTGGCGCCGTCCGCCGCCCTCATCGTTCACGACGACCTCGACCTGCCGCCCGGCACGGCTCGGCTCAAGTCCGGCGGCGGCCACGGCGGCCACAACGGCCTGCGCGACGTGATCCGCCACTGCGGCCCCGACTTCCAGCGCCTGCGCCTGGGAGTAGGGCACCCCGGCGACAAGGACCGCGTTACTCCTTATGTACTGTCGAAACCCACGGCCGCCGAGAGCAAAGCAATCGAAGAAGCCATGCAGGACGCCCTCGAAGCCTTCGACACCCTGTATATAAAAGGAATGCAGGCCGCGATGACCCAACTCCACACGGGAAAGGAAGCCGAGGACGCCCCCGGGAGGGAGGACGTCTCGTCCTCCCCGTGAAAGCCGCGATCATCGGACTGCCCAACGTCGGCAAGTCCACGCTCTTCAACGCCCTGGCCGCCGCCGAAGTCCCCACCGAGAACCGGCCCTTCTGCACGATCGATCCGAACGTCGCGCGGGTGCCCATCCCCGATCCGCGGCTGGACGCCGTGGCCGAGGCATCCGGCATGCAGCAAAAGGTCCATGCCACGCTCGAACTCGTTGACGTGGCCGGCCTGGTGAAGGGCGCGTCGCGCGGCGAAGGGCTGGGCAACCGCTTTCTCGCCCAGGTGCGCGAGGCCGACGCCGCAGTGCACGCGCTGCGCTGCTTCGAATCCGGGGCCGTCACGCACGTGTCGGGCGCCGTCGATCCGGTCGATGACGCCGATACCGTGAACACAGAACTGGCGCTCGCGGACCTCGCAACCATAGAGCGCGCCCTAGATTCCGCCCGCCGCCGCGCCAAGTCCGGCCACCCCGACCTGAAAAAGCGCGTCGAAGAACTCGAGGCCCTCCACGAACACCTGGCTGAGGGAACCTGGGAGGGAGGACGTCCCGTCCTCCCACTCCTCACCGCGATGCCCACGCTCTACGCCCTCAACGTCGCCGAAGAACACCTCGCAACGGGCGGTCCCGCCGATCTCGCGGAAAAATATGCCGCACGACACGGCAAACCCGCCGTCCGCGTCACCGCGCAGCTCGAATCCGAGCTCGCCGCGATGCCGCAGGAAGAGCAGCAGGACCTGCGCCAGGGACTCGGCCTCCCGCACGAAACCCTGCAGCGCTTCATGCAGGCGCTGCGCACCCTTCTGGACCTCAACACTTTCTTCACCGCGGGCCCGTCCGAGGCACGCGCCTGGCTGGTCCCGAACGGCGCCACCGCCCACTACGCCGCGGGCCGCGTACACACCGATTTTCAGCAGCGTTTCGTGCGCGCCGAAGTCACCCCCTGGCGCGAATTCACCCGCAGCCCGCAGCCGCAACCCGACCTGAAGGGCCGCGACTACGAGGTGAGGGACGGCGACGTGCTGCGATTCCGGGCAGGCTGAAACTTTTGAAAAAATGAATGACTTGCGCGCGTTCTTTCGTGTAGAATCGTGCCAACGAGACCAAATGATCCTGGATTTCCTTATGGGATTCCGGCGATCGGGGGGGAAGATGCAACACTCACTAGGCCACGGCCGGTTAGTCGGGTGAAGCGGCAAACCGGTGTGATCGATTTGGGGGCCCCGTTCCGGGGAAGTGTGGATTCACTCATAGATTCGCCTATACATCGGAAAGGGGTCTGCCCTATAATTCGCCCGATGGCTTGCTTGACAGGTCACGGAGTTATACTATTGCGTCATTCCGCCCGGGAGGGCTCGACCACATTTCAACCAATTGAACTTGCTCGGTAAGGAGGCAGGCTCATGTCTAAGTCAGGAACCGTAATTCAACTCTTGCAGGATCGCCTTGAAGGGGCGATACGCCGGCGTCGGGAAAACCCATCGCGTGCGGATATTCTTATCCTGCCCGCGCTGGCGCTCGCGCTGGACGCCTGCGGAGGCGGCGGGTCGCAAAGGCCGACTCCTCCTCCTCCACCACCGCCCCCGCCGCCGCCTCCTCCTCCGCCGCCTCCTCCGGCTGCGACGATCATGGTGGACGCCGAGGGTTCGGTGGACGAGAACGACGACGGCGCCACGATTGCCGCGGTAACGACCGAGAACTCCACCGAAGTTACGGTCGATGACGACCGCTTCGAGGTCGCAGACGGCAACCTCAAATTGAAGGACGGCACCAGCCTCGACTTCGAGGCCGACACCTCACCGATCGAGGTCACCCTTACGGCCGTTTCCGAAGGCGACGACGCCACCGCGACAGTGAGCGTGTCCATTAACGACGTTAATGAAGCTCCTTCCATAGACGTGCGCGACGGCGAAGAGGTTCCCGGACACGCCGGCGTGATCTCGAATCTGACCATCGACGAGAACGTCATGCGGGCCGACGCACCGCCTCTGGCCCTGATCGAGGTGATGGATCCGGACGCCGCCGATGCGGACATGCTCACCGGCGATGCTGGCGTGGCAGCCACTTCGGTGAGCGACGATCGCTTTGCGGTGATCCTCGATCCCGAGAACGGCCTGTGGCTGCATCTGGCCGAAGGCGCCAGCCTCGACCATGAGGCCGAGAGCGAAATCACAGTGACTGTTACCTATACGGACAGCGCCGGCAACACCGCCAGCCAGGACGTCACCGTGATGGTCGCGGACGTGAACGAATCCCCGGTCGCGGTCGGCATGGTGGACACCGTCACGACGGAGTCCGGAAAGGCCATTGATGTCGAGCTTGACCTGGCCGCCCTGTTCAACGACCCGGACGCCGGCGATGCGGACCTACGGTACGAACTGAGCGGCAACCCTTCGTGGCTTTCATTGACGACTGACGGCCGTCTGCGCGGCGAGCCTCCCATCACGGGTGCTGAGAGCGCCGCGGCGCACATGGTCACTATCACCGCTACCGATAGCGGCGGAGAAGCGGGGAGTGTCAGCTTCTACGTGATCGTGGACGACGGCAACGACGAAGTCACCGGCATCAATCTGCTCGACGATAACGGGAACTCCATCGTCGAAGTTGAGGTGGATGAGAGCGACGCCTCCGGCAAGGTGTTTGGCGAGATTACGGTAGACGACATCGACCATCCCATGCATCCCAACGGCATGCACCAGGTGACCGTAAGCGACCGCCGTTTCGAGATCAGGGAGGTTGACGGCAAGATGTGGCTGGCGCTGAAGCAGGGCATGTCGCTGGATTACGAAGACGACAACGGCGCCGTGACGGTTCGGGTGACGGCCGTGGACATGAACGGCGAGTTGAATGACCCGCGCACGGCCGAGAGGACAGGGGAGAAATACAAGGGAACGTCCGAGACCGTTTCATTCACGGTGGTTATCACCGACGAGAACGACGCGCCCCAGGCCCAGACCATTGGCAACTGGTGGGTCACGGTCGATGACGATCTTGAGGCCAATCAGGTGAGCCAAGGCTCCTGGCTGAAGTTTCAGCTGGAAACCGAGGACGACGGCGACACGTTTCCCGCCTTCAGGGACCCCGATGGCGATACGCTGACCTATTCCATATCGGGCCCGTCGTGGCTTGAGATTGACGAGGACGACGGCACGATCACCAACGCCGATGACGCGGTCCCTCAGCGTGGCGTCTATCGCGTGACCGTGACGGCTACCGACCCCGACGGCGCGTCGGGGTCGGTCACCTTCAACCTGAACGTGGCCTTGTCCGGCCCGGGCGGTAATTACACCGACGACAACGAGGAGCCCTCCATCAGGGTGACCTCGGAGCCGGGCTACCGGGAGGGTTCGAACGAGGTGCGGGTGGCCACGTTCACGGTCACCGACCGCGACCAGGACATTCCGGATCATCAGTTCGCCATCTCGAAGGTGGAAATCATCAGCGTGGTGAACGGCGCGGATGCCGATGGCGCCACTGACGACCGCGATGCGACGTTACGCGACCACGACAGCGACCCTGCGACCCCAGATCGGCTTTGGGTTTCGGACGCCGCAGACACCGCTCTTGATGGTGCAACAGGCACTCGCGATTCCGCATACGAAGGCTACGCGGGGGCGTTCCGGCTGTCCGACCCGATCAAGAGCGGCAATACGTGGACCTACCACATCTACGCCCGCGACACGGATAGTCATCCGTTCGTCAGCACGCTTACGCAACTCAACCATGAGGTACTGGACGAGATCGAGATCACGGTCCGGGTCACCGACGGCGTTGGAGCGACGGATGAAGAGACGATCGATATCGATATCGATGACGTGAACGAAGTGCCGAGCGCTCTAAGATCCAGTGCAACCAGCACTGCCAGCACTGCTATCAACCTTACTCCTACGACTCTGGGCGTAAACCAGACGGAAGAAAGCAAGGTCGTGCTGTACATCAAGCTGTTCGACGTGTGGTCCGACGACCGGGACGATGACGACGATCTGAGCTATGGCGCATCCACCTCCGGGTCCTGGATAAAGGTCAGGCACATAGGCGAATGGGGGGACATCAAGGACGGTCCGGACGGCGATGCGAACACTGCCGACGACCTGGCTTGGAATCCCACCGATACCGCCGCCACCGATGATGCCGCCGGTATCGACAACCGTCTTATCGGCACAGCCGGCGATCCGGCCGACGGCGACGTGGTGGCCATCGTGGAGATCGACCGCACCACGCGGGATAGCCAGGGCGACCGTGGCAGCCTCACGCTCACCGCGCGCGATGATGACAGCGGCAATGGCAGCCGGACGTATAACATCAATCCGGCGGACCAGAATGTAGTGATCGGTGACGGCGCTGTGCGGCTTTCTGGCAGCCCCAGGGAGGACGGCACCTTAACGGCCAGCTTCAATGACAACCGGGATCCCGATCTGGGTGGCAGCGCTTCTCCGGCGCTGGTGCTGTACAGCTGGTACAGGGTGACGGGCGACAATGGCACGCCCGATGACCCGGACGACGATCCTGAAACCCTGATCGCGGTCACCACGGGCAATCAATACAAGCCTACGCAAACCGATGTGGGCAATAAGATCAAGGTAAGCGTGTCGTACTACGAAGTCTTCGGTGGCCGCATCACCGGCGACGATGGTGGCCAGTACGTCGCTACAGGCGGGCTCACCGGAATTGATACCGGCGGACTGGAAACTGCTGGACTGGGCGCGACGTCGGGAGGTTCGGCCAGGACTTCGCGGGACGTGTCCAACACGCCCGACGACGGCCGAGCGGCATTCACCATCACGGCCGATACGGATACATTGCGCGCCGAAGTCTATATTAGGGACGGCGACTATCCGACCGCCGGTAACCGGCTCGACACCAAGGGCGACGACAGCCTCATAACGAAGTGGCAGTGGCAGGTGTCCGACAACGGGCGCGGCGGCTGGGAAGACGTCGAGGAGGCCGACACGGACGCGAGCACGCCCGATGTCAACGAGGCGCTCCAGGACAACATCCTCACGCTGCCCAACGGCGACGGCAAGTATTACCGCGTGGTTGTAAGCTACCTTGAGACCCAGGGCGACACCTCCGCGAATGCGCCGATGGAGGAGATCGCCAGCCAGGCCATCCGCATCGGGAACGTGGACAACAACGCCCTTCCGGTCAGCGGCGCCGTGCCCACGATCAGCGGAAGCGCCAATCCGGGCGGCACGCTGATCGTCAACGGCTCCGGCATCTCGTCGGTGCAATGGCAGAAGAGGGAGTTCAACGATACTACCGACACCGAAAGTTACTGGGCGGACATCCCCGGCGCCACCGGCACCAGCCTCAGCCTAACCTCGGCGCACGCGGGCGATGTGCTTCGGGCGGTGGTCACCTACTCGAGCAGCACGGGCGCCACGCTGGTGGTGCTGGCCGACGGGGATACCGTCACCGCTGATGTTCAGCCGGAAGTGACGGTGGGGGGAACGGTTGCGACCGTTCGTCCGGTTGCGGTGAAAACCGAGGATGATCCTTACTGGATCGAAACCAGCGTGTCCGGGACGGGGCACGCCCGCTGGGCGCATATCAATACTGCCGATACCGCCGGGCAAACCGTTTCGCTCATGCACACGGTTCCGCTGGCCAGCCTCTTCCAGGACACGGACACGCCATCCTTTCTGCTGAGATTCACCGCTGCGGGTGACACCACTACGGGCTTGGACGCGGACGAAGTGGCCGGTAGCACCGGAACTTACGAGTTCGCGAACGACCATAACCTACTGGTGCTTGAGCTCGGGAACGGAAAGCTGACCTACGTGAGCGACAAGCTGCGGGGCCACGACGGCACAGGCGGGGACGCCGGTGACGGCCTGGGCAACTGGCTGACGCTGGACATCACGGCTAACGATCAATTCGGCGCGTCGACCGGCGCCAGTCAAGGCACCGGCGAAGTGCGCGTCCGGATCAACGTGGCGCCAACGGACATTGACATCGAGCATCCAGATGCGACTGGCAATGATGCCAGTGTCGACGGACGTCTTGTCGTTGCCCGTGGTACTACGGATACCGACGGCACAGTCACGGTTGTCAGTACGGACGCCGCCGCGATCGACAGAGTCCACCTGAACGAAAACGTCAGAGCGACGGGCCAGGAGGTTCTGGCTGTTCTCGACGTTCAGGACGAGAACCACGCCAGGCACTCGTTCGGCACGCACGAGATTACCGTCAGCGACGACCGCTTCGAGATTACGAACACCGGCGACAGCGTCATCCGTGACGGCGACGGCGACGGCAGCACCTGGCAATTGCGGCTGAAGCCCGGCGCCTCGTTCGACTTCGAAGCTGACGACCAGGACGGCGATCGGTTCAACGGCATAACGGAGTTCAAGATCACGCTCATGGCCACCGACGGCGGCGGACTGAGCACGCCCGAGCCGCATCCCGAGTCCTTTCAGTACATCTATCTGGCAACCTGGCTGTATCAGCCGATCACGCTGACCGTCCGTATCATCAACGACCCGGACGACGACGCGAGCCGTCCCTTGCCCAGCAACGTGCCCGGCCTGAAGGACGACGAGACCACGGATCCGGACGACGAAAGGGAAGACGATACTACGGACGGCGATGTTGACGGCGGTCGCCAGCCTCCGCCTCCGGGAATGTCGCTCGGCATTATCGAGGACTTTGTCGACAACATGATGGACTACGGCGATCAAGACCTGCTCGAAGATTTTCTCCTCACAATCGACGACGGGCTTGATATCGTTTAATCCACCCCCGCAACTTTACGTTGCAGCGAGGCGGGCCAAAAGCCCGCCTCGTTTTTTGTACGCCCCTCGCCAACTTATTTCGTTGACTCCGCAGGCGCGCGTGCGCTATAACCACGATCGGAAGGAACGGCCCGCCTTGCCGCTCCAGGGAATTCGTAAGGAGTACGAAAATGGCGCAATTGTTATTCGATGCAGTCTCGGCGACCCGGCGCCTGAAGGACGCAGGGTTCGCTGCTAAGCAGGCGGAGGCGGTAGTGCAGAACGTGACCCAGGCAAACAGTCTGACTCTGCAGATGGTTCAGAACCTGGCCGACCTCAAGGCCCACGTGACCGAAAACATGGTCACAAGAGCCTACCTTGCCGAAACGCTAAGTCAGTACGACCTCAAGAACATGGTCACCAAAGCGGATTTTGAAAAGGAATTCGCGCGGCTATACCGCAATCTTTTGTTCGGTACTCTGGGCTGTGTGACCCTGATCATCGCCGCCATAAGATCTCTCTGAACTACAGCGTGCTCGCCCGTCTCGACGCTATCCTGGCGTAAAAAAAACGAGGCGGGCATGAAGCCCGCCTCGCTGCAACATAAAGTTGCGGGGGTGGATTACAGGATATCAAGCCCGTCGTCGATTGTGAGGAGAAAATCTTCGAGCAGGTCTTGATCGCCTTGATCCATGTTGTCGATGAAGTCCTCGATGATTCCACCGAGCGACATTCCCGGAGGCGGAGTCCCGCCGCCGCCGTCGGTGTCGTCATCACCGCCGTCCGTCTGGTCGTTGTTGTCGTCATCGTCGGCGTCGTCCTTCAGTCCGGGTGTTTCCGGGCCCCTCGGTATCGGTCGATTGTCCCTTGCGTCGTCCTCGATCGTGACAATCAACTGGATGGGCCGATGCAACGCAATCGCGGGGAGTCCCTCGAACAGCCAACTGGGTGAGTTTGGCACAGGCGTGCTCAGCCCACCGCCATCGGTGGCGGTGAATGTGAGCACGATTTGAACGCCATTGCTCGGGTTGCCGTCCATATCATCCGCTTCGTAGTCGAATGTCGCGCCTCTAACAACATGCAATTCCCAGGTGCTTCCATCGCTGTCTGGATCCCGCACGTCATCGTCGCCACCTGTCTTCCTGATCACGAAACGATCGTCGCCGGAAACGGTGACCTCGTGGGTGCCGAACCCGTGGCGAACAGCATTCTCGTCCTGCACGTCAATTACGGCCAGCACTTCTCTGCCCGTATGCTCGACATTCTCCATAATGGAGATCTCCGGAAGATTGGTCGTGCCATACGCGGTTCGGTACAGAACCTCGCCGTTGGTAGCAGAAGTATCAGCCTGGAGTGCGATTGGGGCATTGTTGGCATCATTATTGTCGTCAGGATCAGTGCTAGTCGCTTCCGCATCCTGCCGGAACGTAATGGTCGTAGGCGCCACGTTGATCCGCAGGCTCACCTCAGCAGAGTCCCCCGCTCCCGCGTTGGTACTACCGCTCAAAGTGTCGTTCGACGTTATGTTCAGCTTCAGCACATTACCCGCGCCGTCGTCGGCGTTGCCATCATGGCCCCGATACTTGTCGCTCAGGTAAGTAAGCTTTCCGCTTCTGGCATCGAAAACCAGCACGCCGCCGCCATTGGCATCAGTTTGTTGATACACATACGTAGTACCGGTTGGGGTTGGAGTGGCTACCAACTCGACATCGGGATCGCCGGGCCGTTCCAGATTCGTCGCCGTAAAGCGCAGGAGGAAGCTCGGAGTGTCAGGATCCTGGAAGAGACTGGTCAGCGGAACCGTATCCTCGATCGTTGCGTTGTGGTTCGCGCGTGATACGGCAAGGAAGCCGTGTCCCGTTCCCCCAACGCTGCCCTCGATTTCGTAATCGCTCTCCCGGACCGGACGTTGGTCTGAGGGGGTCCCCCCAATCACATTACCAGTAGTGTCGGCGTTAGTAACATCGACAGTCGTTACCGCCGTCACGCCCGGATTGTCCGGATCCCGGCTCATGTACGAAACCACCGCGCGAATATTTTCCCCGGCATGCGCCTGGGTCAGGCGCAGATCACCGGTGGCGCCGGGAATATCTACCCAATTGCCGCTCTCCTGTATCTGCCACTGCACCGAGAACGTCGTGTTCGGAACTTCCACGCTCAACGTGCCGCCCGGATTGGGGCTTCCGTTAATTATGGCCGTGGCAAGCGGCGGAGCGCCCGTGGCGTCGCGAACATCCGACACCTGGATCGGATCGCTGACGACCCTTTCCCTGGCCGCATTGTCGCCGGTATCAGCGTCATAGGTGGCTACCGCACGGTAGTACATCCCTTCGCCGTCATCCAGACTCAATGTCGTCACGCCGGTCGCGGCGTCGAAGGTGACATCATCGTCATCTACCGCTGTCCAGCCGCCGCGTCCATTCGTGGAGACTTCGAAGGAAATGATCGCGTCATCGGGAATACCATCAGGAGTGGTATCGGTAGGATCCTCATTATCAACAAGATCAGTCGGATCAGGCACCACCGTGCCTCCAGAAGCAGGAACGAAGGGATAGTCGCCGTCCACAATACGCAGATCGGTGTTCGCGACCGTCAGGGTGTCCGAATTGGCGAGGATGGTGATATCCGCTGTCCCGCGATCCGGCGTGTTGCTGACCGCCCGTGAAGTGGTCGCCACGTTGATAGCAGGAGAATCCGCGGTAACAGTCGGAGTTGCAGTAAATGCCGTTCCTACGAGTTGGCCTCGCAACGAGACACTCTCAGCATCCTGCGAGCCATCATTGGTTGAGGACGTAATGGGAACGTCGTAGTAGTTGACGACCACCCGGATCTCGTGGCCGACATCCCCCTGGACCGGAGTGTAGGTATTGCTGGTGCCATGAGCTCTTACGACGACGGTGTCGTCCGACAAGTCATCCGCATCGCTGCCGTCATCTGTCACCCTGTACCAGGTGTATAACACCAGTGCAGGCTCGGCGCTGCCGGCCAGATCGGGATCCCTGTTGTCGTTGAAGTTCGCCGTTAGCCTGCTGCCTTCCCGGACGCTGCCGCTAAGAGTGACGGCGCCTTCCTCAATGGCAACGTTCTCATCGATGATCGAAACGTTGTATGTTCTTTCGCCCGTTTCGCCTCTGCCGCGATCATCGGTGGCTGACAGCGTAAAGCTGCCGCGATCGCCTTGGTTGTTGCGTTCCGTACGGTCGATCGCGACGATGACCACCATTTGATCCGGCTCAGTTCCAGTGCCGGGCTCATCGTTGTTGGTGCCAATGATCACCGTATCGTATGTGGTCTGGTCACCGGCTGGGCCAATGGCGACTGTCGTGCCATCACTAGTAGGCCAGGGAATGTTGTCGTCAGTCTCGGCTGCATTACCATCCCGACCAGGCGCGATGTCGCTCCAGTCGGCCGGCCCGCGCCAGATGTCGACCCACGAACCCGAAGTTTCAGCATCGAATTCCAACTGGTTGTCGCTGTCCGAATCGTCAGTCCAGAGATCTCCCAGTTTGATGTACAACAACTTGACGTTGGTTGCGTCCTGCTCAACTCGTAAGTCGGTACTCTGGACAAGCGCTGTTGTGTCAGTGCTACTTGCCGCCGGTGCCCTCGGTGCTTCATCCGTGTCCGCAATCCCAAAATCGAACTGTGCATCGTCATCTTCCAATGTCGTGACGCCGTCCGAGATCTCGAGCGTGACTTCGATTTCATCCACCGACTCGTAGTTCAGCAACCGGGTCGTGTCGATATACGGACTGGGGTTCGTGTCGACAGCTTCAAGGTGGAAGGTCCAGCCGATGCTGCTCGGGGTCGGATCGGACAACTGCAACGCCGCGGCGTAGCCGGGGCCACCCGTAGTCGCGTCGCCGTCGTCATTGGTCCAGAGGCGCATCGGCGTTGCCCGCTGGCCGTCAGAATTAAGACCATCGTTCGCGGTTGTATCGCCACCGGTACCTGAATCGTCGCCATCGTGGTCCACCAACGTCACGTTGTTCGGGTCTGTGATTCTGGGTCCTGTGGGGTTAGCCGGATCCGGAATGCCGTCCGGATTCGTAATGGCCTTGATTCTCACCGTCTTCAGCGCGAATTGGTGATCGGGAATGTTCTGGTCTTCATCTTCTACCCGGAACGTGAGAACCCTCCGTTCACCCGAACCCTCGCGGTACTCCGGCCTGGAGGTAAGAACATTGAGATCAGGACCTTCGTTATCCTTCGTAAGGGTGCCGTCGTCCGCCGCATCGGACCAGGCCACGTTCAGATTGAAGGACTTGGATGCCGATTGGCCGTCCTCATCGGTGGCCGTAACGGTGACGCGATAGACGCCCCGGACGGGCTTCACGTCCTTAACGTTAGTGATATGGCCCGTTTCCTCGTCGATCTGCAGCCAGGAGGGTCCGGATATGGAATAGGTCAGGCTGTCGCCCGCTCTAAGGTCCTGGTCCGTAAAGGCCGGGAACCTGTCTCCATCGTCCTGGTTTTCCAGCTCAAAGCTCACCCAATCGCCGTCATCGATGTCCCCGGCGTCGAGACTGTCGTCTATGGTGGCCCACCAGTTGCCGATCGTGCCGCCTCGCGGCGCGTCGTTCACGTCGTTGATGACGACGGCGAACGTAACCGGATCAGACCGGAATCCTTCGTAATCGCCGTCCTCGTCCCTTTCGCCGTTTCTGTCTATGGCGCGGAGCGTCACCAATACTTCGCCGCTCTCCCTTTCGCGATCCAGGGATTCCCCTTCCTTCAGCGCCAGCCACTTGCGGCCGTCCTCGTGCCTGATCTCGAAACGGTCGTCATCCACGGTGATCAGGTGCTGGCCATAGGGATGATGCGGACTGTCGATATCGTCCACCACGATCTCGCCCAGCACCACGCCGGAAGCGTCGCCTTCGGTTACCTCAACTTCGATGACGGACTGGCCGTCGTCGATCAGGTTGATGCCGGTGGGCCTGTCGTTGCCGTCGTCCACGACCACGTAGAAGCTCACGGTCGCCGTCTCGCCGCCGTTGTCGGTGGCGGTAATGGTGACCATGTGCTCGGCAGCGCTTTCGGCGCCAGTCGTGGGCGGCGTGCCCTGCAGGATGCCGGTCATGGAACCGTCGTCACCGTGTCGGGTGACCAGTTCCAGCCAGTCCGGTCCGCCGCTCAGCGTCCAACTGTCGATCGTGTCGCTCCCCTCAGGGTCGCTGAACAGTGACATGAGATCGACCTCATGGCTCAGCGCCTTACCGGCTTCCGCGGCAACGTTGCCGACTTCGCCGACCGCGACCGGAGCTTCGTTCACGTCGGTGACCATCACGGTTACGTCCTGACTGGCCGTGTTGCCGGCGCTGTCCGTATAGGTAACGGTGACCGTGATTTCGCTGCCGGCCTCATGATCGAGGCTGGCGCCGGCCGCGAGATGCAGCCACAGACCGTCCTCGGGGTCGAGGATCACCGCAAAGCGGTCGTCACTCACCGAGGTAGCGGCCACGCCGGCGTCGCCGGTGAGCATGTCCGCATCGGCAGCGTCAGGGTCCATCACCTCAATAAGGGCCAGGGGTGGAGCGTCGTCGCGTGTGGCGTTCTCGGCGATAGTCAGGCTCGAGATCACGCCCGGATGTCCGGGGACCTCCTCGCCGTCGCGCACGTCGATGGAGGGGTCCTCGTTCACGTCGTTGACCGTGATGCTCACCGTAGCCGTGGCGTCGTCGCCATCGGAGACGGCGGTAAGGGTGACCTCGATCATTCCGCCTTCGACGTTCTCGAAGTCGAGGCTCATGCCGTCCTTCAGTTTCAGGTTCCCGTCGGCGACTTCGAAGTAGTCGTTGTCAACCGTAACTTCGGTTGAGTTCTCGGTCGTTACCGCGGCAATGGTTGCGCCGTCGTCGTTCTCATCCACCGAGGCTTCAGCGTCCACCATGATCGTCGCTGCCGGAGGAGGTGGCGGCGGCGGAGGCGGCGGCGGAGGGGGCGGTGGTGGAGGAGGAGGAGATGTCGGCCAATTAGTATCAATTAGTTTCATAAAGTGCCATAAAGAACTATAAGACGCTGATATAATTGAATAATGCCGATTCCGGGGTTTCTTAAGGCCCCTTTTGGTGTCAGACAGTCCTTCGATTTCTGTAATAGCGGAAGTGATAATTCATGAAACGGCCGAACCGGCTTTCGACGACGTTCGTGAATAAGATCAGCCGGCCCGGCCGGTATGGCGATGGCCGGGGCGGTTTCGGGCTGAGTCTCCTGGTCAAGCCGAAACGCGCGGGCGGACTGTCCAAGACCTGGTCGCAGCGGGTGATGCTGTCAGGCAGGGCCCTCAATATCGGGCTGGGCGCCTATCCGATCGTGACGCTGGCGGAAGCCCGCGAGCGGGCGCTGAACAACCGCCGCGCGATCGCGAAAGGCGAGGATCCGCGCAGAAAGCCGCGCTTTGTTCCCACGTTTGCGGATGCGCTGGAAGAGACCATCCGGATTCAGTCCCAGGCATGGAAGGAGGGAGGCAAGAGCGAACGCCAGTGGCGTTCGAGCATGCGCAATTACGCGCTGTCTCAATTGGGGAAGTTGCCGGTCGATTCGATTGAGCCGCGGGACGTGATGAACGTGTTGCTGCCCATCTGGAGCACAAAGCCGGAATCGGCGCGGCGCATTCGCCAGCGCATCGGCGCGGTAATGAAGTGGGCGGTCGCGCAGGGCTACCGTACCGACAATCCCGCGGGAGACGCGCTCGGGGCGGCGCTGCCGAAGATCTCGAACGCCCAGACGCACTACCGCGCCCTTCCTTACGGCCAGGTTGCCGCTGCCCTGCACAAGGCCAGGGCCGCGAACGCCTACCCGGCGAAGGTGCTTTGCCTCGAGTTTCTTACCCTTTGCGCGGTGCGTAACAGCGAAGCCCGGCTTGCGCTGTGGGATGAAGTCGACGAGGAGAGTGCCACCTGGACAATACCGGCCGGGAGGATGAAGGCCAATCGCGAGCATCGCGTGCCCTTGTCGAGCCGGGCGCTCGAGGTGCTGGCGCAGGCGCGGGAGTTGCGGGACCACACGGGGTATTTGTTTCCGTCCTCACGGGGCCGCCCCATGGGTGAAAACACCCTTGCCAGGTTCTGCCGCGAACTGAACCTGGGCTGCGTTCCGCACGGCATGCGCAGCAGTTTCCGGGACTGGTCCGCCGAGTGTACGGACGCTCCGCGCGAGGTCTGCGAAATCGCGCTCGCGCACGTCAATTCGGACCGCGTGGAGCGGGCCTACCGGCGCACCGATCTCTTCGAGCGCCGGCGGACGCTGATGGAGCAATGGGCGCTGTTTCTGAACGGCCCGGCCGGCGCTGACTCCTAGTTCCGGCGGCCTGCCGGTACGGGCATGCGGTAGCCGACTCCGCGTTCGCTGAAGATCCAGGCAGGATCCTCGGCGCTGTCGCCGAGCTTGCGGCGCAGGTTCCTGACGATCACGCGCACCCGGTTCACGTCGGCATCGTCGCCCCGTCCCCAGACGCGGTGCAGGAGCGTATTGTGGCGGACTACCCGGCCTGCCTGGCGGGAGAGCAGGGCCAGGAGTCCGTATTCGGTGGGCGTAAGCGCAACGGGGCGCCCGGACACGGTGACCTTGCGTGACTCGTAATTGATGGCGAGCCGGCCATGCACGAACGGCTTTGGGTCGTCGTTCCGGCGCAGCGCCGCCCGTACGCGCGCCACCAGCTCGGCTCGCGAGAAGGGCTTTCCGATGTAGTCCACGGCGCCCGCTTCGAACGCGCGCACGATGGTCTCGTCACGGCCGTAGCCGGAGATGAAGATGACCGGCAGGTCGGAAAGCCCCGGAACCCGGCGTAGCAGTTCGATGACGTCGGCCGTAGGCAGGACCAGGTCGAGCAGCGCGAGATGCGGCCGCTGGATGCGAACGATGCGGCCGAGGTCCTGCGGTGTTCCTGTAACCAGCGGTTCGAAGCCGGCGTCCGCCAGAGCGTCGCGGGCAAAACGCAGCGTGCGCGGGTCGTCGTCAAGTACCAGTATGCGCCGGGGTTCCGCGGTTCCTGCGTCCCGCGAGTGGGAAACCGGCGTGTCGGGAGCGTGCGCCTCGGCCTCCGCCCCGGCCTGTGCCGGGACGGTGAAGGTGACGGTCGTGCCCCGGCCGGGGCCATCGCTCTCGGCTCGAATGCGTCCGCCGTGTGCCTCGACCAGGCCTCGGCAGATTGCCAGTCCAAGACCGTGTCGCGCCGTGCCGCCGGTGACGCGCTTGCGGAACAGGTGCGGCAGCAATTCCCGGGCGATGCCGCTGCCGTCGTCGGCGACCGAGACGGCGACGTGCGCGCCGTCGCTTGCGGCGGTGATGCGGATGGGGGCCGATTCGGGCGCGTGCCGGGCGGCATTGGCAAGCAGGTTGTCGAGCACCTGCGCGACGCGCCGCCGGTCCGCCATGACCAGGGGCAGGCCGGCCGGAAGGTCCACGACGATTCCGTGGCGGCCGCCGCCCGCCAGGAAGGCGGAGCGGGCGCGCTCCACCAGGTCGGCCACCCTGGACGGCTCCGGAAAGACCGACAGCGTGCCCGAGTCGATGCGGCCGGCGTCGAGGAGGTCGCTCACGATGTGCCGCATGTGTCTGGCCTGCTCGGCGATGATGCGGAAGAATTCCCGCATCTCCGCCTGGTCGAGGTCCGAAATGTCCTCGAGCAACGTGTCCGCCGATCCCTTGATGGCGGCCAGGGGTGCGCGCAGCTCGTGGCTGACCAGCTCCAGGAACTCCGCGCGCATGCGCTCGATCTCGTCTAGAGGCGCTAGGTCCTGCATGGCCACGACGACTGACGCGCCGCGGCCGTCTTCCGCCTCGATCGGGGTGACGTTGATGAGAATGCGGACGCTGCGCCCATCCGGGACGGAGAGAACCACTTCCTCTGAGCGCACGGTTTCGGAGTTCATGAACCGCTCCTCGTGCGGCAGGTCGGCGGGCGATATCTCGCGGCCGTCGCTGCGCCGGAAGGACAGCACCTCCAGGACATCCTCGACGTTGCGGCCGGGTGTGCGAAGGGTCTCGACGATGCGCCGCGCCTCGCGGTTTACCGACAATACCTGGCCGGTGTTCGCGTCGAACACGGCCACGCCGACCGGCGAGGTCTCGACCAGCGCCTCCAGATCGGCCCTGGCGCGGCGTTCGCTGCGATGCGCGCGGGCGTTGGCGATCGAGACCGCCGCCTGGGCCGCGAACACCATGAGGAGTTCCTCGTCAGCCTCGGTGAACTCCCCGCCGCCCGTCTTCTCGTAGAGGAAGAAGTTGCCCACGCTGACGCCGCGATGGAGCATCGGCGTGCACTGGAAGGCGGTGGCGGAGATCGGCGGCGCCGGCAGTCCGAGCGCGCGCACGTATTCTGCGGAGTTGGCGTGGCGCAGCGGCGCCCGCAGCTCCCTGAAGTGCTCGAAAAGGCCCAAGTTGCCGGGCCAGGCCAGAAGCTCGCGCTGATTTTCGGGTGCGAAGCCCGAGAAATAGGCGTCGCTGGGGGCGCCCGTCTCGTCCACGGTGGCAATGATTCCCACGCGCGCGCCGGTCAGGGCGCGGGAGCTGTCGATGATCTCGCGCAGCACGGTATCGAGGTCCAGGCTCGCGCCGATGCGCAGCATGGCGTCCGTGAGCGACGAGTCGCGGCCGTACCCTTCATTTTGGGTATTTCTACATGAAACTGACATGATAAGAACCATTTTATACATATAAAGCTAACGGTACAGCAGGCAAAATCATGTTCATGGATCAGGAGCGCATGCTCGGCCTGCGGTCGGTGGTATTGAGGACGGGCCTCAGCAAGAGCACCTTGTATCGCCTCATCAAGCAGGGCAGCTTTCCGCCGCCTCTGCAGTTGGCGCCAAGGGCCGTTCGATGGCGCTCCGACGAGGTCGATGAGTGGCTGTCGAACCGCCCCCGCAGCTGCGGACCCACCACCTTCCGCGAAGTCAACTAACCCCCTCAGCCCTGAAATCGATATCAATATAAAGCGTCGACCAGACATCATCAGCGAATTGATGCTCCTTATCGCGACGGTATTCGGGCTGTGGATGTTGATCGCCTTGTTCGGATGCGAAGGCCGGCCGTTCGGGTAAAGCCCGCGTCAAGTTGGGTATCTAATCCCCTAAATTCATCCCCTGGGAACGAGGGCCTCCCTGGGAGGGAGGGCGTCCCGCCCTCCTCTGGGCCCGAGGATTTCCTGATTGACAGCCCGCGCCGCCGGGGGTTATAAAGTGTTCCAGCATCAAGGAAGAACGACAGGCGTCCTTCCAGGGAGTTTTCAAGGAGGAATGAGATGCCTCAGGTTTTATTCGATACCCATGCAGCGGCAAGGAAACTGGAAAAGGCCGGCCATACGGCGCAACAGGCCGAGGCAGTGGTGGAAGTCGTGAGTGAAGCTACGGAATTCGGTGCGCGGATGCAGCACGATCTGGAGCGCATCAAGTATGTGGTGGAAAACCACATGGCCACGAAGGACGACCTCGCCGAACATCGGGCGGCCACGCAGAACGACATCGCGGAACTTCGGATGGCCACGAAGGAGGACATCGCCGAGCTCCGGATGTCCACGAAGGAAGATATTGCCGAACTTCGCACGGAAATTCGCACGGAATTCGCGAAAATACCGCAGATGGTTCGCGAGGGTGTGAGGCAGGAGACCCCGGTGGTACAGCTGCGGTCGGCGATGGCCGCCGGTTCGTTAACGTTCTCCCTGGGCGGGTTTGCCGTGATGGTGTTCACGAATGAACGCCTTGCCGCGATGGCGCTGGAGCACGGGTCCGTCATAGGGCTGATGATGATTATGGCGGGCTCGGCGGTCATGATGTTCCTTGCCTTGGCGGGCAGATCCGGATAGGGCCGCAGGGCCGCAAGTCGTCGCTGCTCCTTGCGCCTGCTTGAATCGCAGTAGCGCAGCCCCATATCTCCGCTAGAATCCTTACCGTCGGCCCCGCGCGACAGCCCGGCGCCGCCTTTTCAAGTCTCTATGGGAGAAACGCTGGATGAGCGATACCAAAATCTTTGTTGACGGTCTGATGGCCGCGGTGCTGCGAGACGGCGTCGTACGGCTGGAGTTCGGGGAATTCGAGGCCGAGGCCGAAGGCGGCGACGACGCGCCGCCCAAGATGATCCCCAAGACCCGGATCGCCATGCCCTGGCCCGGCTTTCTCCGCACCCTGCGCATGATGCAGGAAGTGAACGAGCGCCTGAAACAGGAAGTCGAGAAGCAGCGGGCCGCCCAGGCCAACGGCGGCACCGCCACCTGACCTGGGAGTGGGGGCGTCCCGCCCTCGGAAGGGTAGGATTTTCTCCTTCCCCCCTGAACTAACGTGAGCAAGCAGCCCGAAAAATCCAACGACGCGGAACGTCCCGCAACGCCGCTTCGCGCCGCGCTGAGCAAATACCGCGGCGGCTTTATCGCCATCGCGGTGTTCAGTTCGCTGGTCAACATCCTGATGCTGGTCTCGCCGGTGTACATGCTGCAGATGTACGACCGCGTGCTCACCAGCGCCAGCGCGGAAACGCTGCTGATGCTCACGCTCATCGCCGTGTTCCTGCTGGCCTGCTTCGGCCTGCTCGAATGGGTGCGCCAGCGCCTGATGCAGCGCATCGGCCTGGCGCTCGGTCTGAACATGGCCAACGACGTGCTCACCAGCGCCTTCCGCAGCAACCTGGCCAGCCAGGGGCAGGCCGCCAGCCAGCCGGTGCGGGACATCGACAACATCCGCCAGTTCATGGGCAGCCCCACGATATTTGCGTTCTTCGACATTCCCTGGACGCCCATATTCACCGCCGTCATATTCATGTTCCACCCGCTGATGGGCGCGGTGGCCGTGTTCGGCGCAGTCGTGATATTCACGCTGGGCATCCTCGCGGAGTTTCGTTCCCGCCTGCCCATGCGGGCCGCGGCCATGGAGGGACTTCAGTCGCATCAGCTCCTGGAGTCCTCGATGCGCAACTCCGATGCGCTGAAGGCCATGGGCATGTTCGACGGCCTGATCGGCCGATGGCAGGGGCGGCACCGCCGTTCGGCGTCGTTCCAATCGGCCGCCTCGGGACGCCTGAGCGTCCTGCTTTCCGCCACCAAGGCGTTCCGCTTCTCGGTGCAGGTGGGCATGCTCGGCACCGGCGCCTACCTGGTGCTGGCCGGCGACCTTACCCCCGGCATGATGATCGCCGGCTCCATCATCATGGGCCGGGCGCTGGCGCCGATCGAGCAGGGCATCGGCGCCTGGCGCGGTTTCGTGGGCGCCCGGCAGGCCTGGCGGCGCGTCAACGCGCTGCTGGAGAATTTCGGCGACGAAGACCGGGGTCCCGGAACGGAACTGCCGCGTCCGGAAGGCAAGGTCGAGGTCGAAGACGTCACGGTCGTGCCTCCGGGGGCTGAAGTACCGGTGGTGAAGGGCGTCAATCTCACGCTTCAGCCGGGCAGCATTACCGGGCTGATCGGCCCCAGCGGCAGCGGCAAGTCGTCGCTGGCCAGCGTGATGATGGGCGTGTGGCAGCCGGTGGAAGGCGCGGTGCGGCTCGACGGCGCGGAGATCGATGGCTGGCCGGACCACCTGCGCCTCAAGCACTTCGGCTACCTCCCGCAGACCGTGGAACTCTTCGACGGCACCGTGGCCGAGAACATATCGCGCCTGGAGGAGCCGGACGACGAAGGCGTGATCGGCGCCGCCCAGCGCGCCGGCTGCCACGAGGTGATCATGCGCCTGGCGAAGAACTACACGACGCCGATCGGCGCCGGCGGCCGCGGACTTTCCGCCGGCCAGCGCCAGCGCGTGGCTCTGGCCCGGGCTCTGTACGGCGATCCGGCTTACGTGGTGCTGGACGAGCCGGACTCCAACCTCGACAGCGAGGGGCAGGAAGTGCTGGGCAAGGTGCTGGAAGCCCTGAAGGAAAACCGCATTACAACTGTGCTGATCACCCACAACGTGCGCCTGCTGAGGCGCGTGGACCAGATCGGCGTGATGCAGGAGGGCCAGATCGTGAACTTCGGTCCGCGTGACGAGGTGCTGGGGCAGTTCGGCGCCGCGAAACCCCGCGCCGCTCCACCCGCACAGGCTCCCGCGGCCCCCGCCGCCCCGGCGCGGCCAATACAGGTGAAATACACGCAATGAACATTCAAGTGCAGTCGGCGCCCGACAACTGGCGAACCAGGGTGCTGGCGTTTCTGACGCGCTACCTGGAGACGCCGCCGAAGATCGAGGACAACGAGTCGATCGATCCGCTCAAGGACCGCGCGATGTGGATCGGCGGGACCGTCGTGAGCGTGGCCCTGGGCGCCTTCATCCTGTGGGGTTCGCTGGCCCCGCTGGCGCAGGGCGTGGTGGCCATGGGCCTGGTGGAGGTGGACGGCGAGAACAAGACCGTCCAGCACCTGGAAGGGGGCATCGTCAAGATCCTGCACGTGCGCGAAGGCGACAATGTGGCCGCTGGCGAGCCGCTGCTGGAACTCGACGACACCAAGCCGCGGGCCGAGCAGGAATTGCTCGAAGCCCGCTACTACAGCGCGCTGGCCCAGATCGACCGGCTCAATGCCGAACTGTATGGCCGCGAGGAAGTGGTTTTCTCTTCGGAATTCGAGAACCTGCGGGGCGACCCCAGGATCGAGGAAATCATCCAGGCGCAGATCGACCTGTTCAAGGAGCGCCGAGGGCAGCACGCCGGTGAAATCGAAATCCTCAATGGCAGGGTGGAGCAGCTCGGCGAACAGGTGAACGGGCTGACGGCCCGCCGCGACGCCGCGCAGCAGGAGCAGGAGTTGCTGGAGAAGGACGTGGCCGCGTTGGCCAGTCTGGCCGAACGCCAGCTCGTTTCGGAGGACCAATTGACCCAGCGGCGTCTGAACCTGGCGCAGACGCGCGGCCAGGTGGGGCAGATCATCGCCGAAATCGCCGAGGCGCAACTGTCCATCGGCGAGACCCGCCAGCGGATCATCCAGTTGCAGAACGATTACCGCACGGATCTTTCCACCAATCTGACCGAATCGCAGAACCTCTACTTCGAGACCGGCGACCGCCTGTTCGCGGTGCGCGACCAGGTGGCCCGCACCCGTATCGTGGCGCCCCTGGAAGGCAAGGTGATCAACATGCAGGTGCACACCGTGGGCGGCGTGGTGCCCCCCGCGCAGCCGATCATGAACATCGTGCCGGAGGACGACAAGCTGATCGTCGAGGCCAAGGTCATGCCCACCGACAGGGACAACGTGAACGTCGGACAGGAGGCGCGCCTGCGGATCACGCCGCTGAACCAGCGGGCGACGCCCGAATTGCTCGGCGAAGTCGTGCTCGTTTCCGCCGACATCCTGACCGACGAGGACATCCAGCAGCAGTATTACATCGCGCGCATCAGCATTCCCGACTCGGAGTACGTCAAGCTGGGCGACAAGGACATCCGGCCCGGGTTCCCTGTGGAAGTGACCTTCAGCGGAGGCAAGCGCACGATGATCCAATACCTGGCGGAGCCCCTGTTCGGCACCCTCCGCCGAGCCATGAAAGAAGAATGACCACTTTCCGTAACACCTGGGAGCGAGGGCATGACCCTCGCGGCGCTCCCGCCATCCTCATACTCGTTGCCTGCATCCTCCTCGCAGCCCCCGCCGCTCACGCCCAGCAGAACGTGGCCGGCGACGCCCCCTACACGCTGAACGAGGCGCTCCGCGACGCACTCGAACGCGACCCCCGCATCCGCGCCGCCGGCAGCCGCGTGCAGGAAGCCGGCGAGGAGTTCGCCGAGGCACGCGCCCTGCGTTTCCCCACCGTCAACCTGACCGGGGGCCGGGGCTACGGCTACAACCGCAACGAGGCCCGCAGCCTCGGCATCTACGAGGGCGATTCGCGGACTTCGGGCCTGCAGGTCACGCAGACGATCTATTCCTTCGGCCGCATCGGCGCACGCGAGCGCGAGGCCCGCGCGATGATTGCGGCCTCCGGCTTCGATGCCGAAGACGTCCGCCAGTCGGTGCAGCGTGACGCGGCGGTGGCCTACGCCGAGCAGATCTACACCCGCAGGATTCTCAACCGCCGTATCGAGTTCGAGAACCTGGTTGCCGAGCAGGAGACGTCGGTCCGCGAGCAGCTGGAGCTGGGCAGGTCCGACCAGACGCAGGTGCACGAAGTGCTGCGCTACCTGCACCAGGCCCGCGCGGAGCGGATCGAGGCGGACACGGCCTACCGCCGTGCGCAATACGAACTGGCGCGCCTGACCGGCGCGATCCGTGAAAACCTCGATGCCGAAGGCCTGGGCATGCTGGAGCAGGTGCAGCCCGAGACGCTGGACGCAGCCAAAAATCGCGGCCTGGACGGCGCGCCAATTGCCGGCAAGGCCCGTCAGAACCTCGTTGTGGCGCGCAGCCGGATGGAATTTCAGCGCTCCGAACTCTGGCCCCAGCTTGAACTGAAGCTCGGCGGCTCCGATGGCTACGTGGGCGAAATCAAGACCCGCGACGCCGACGCGCAACTGATGCTGCGCATGCCGATATTCGAGGGCGGCCGGAAGTTCGCCAGGCTGCGCAAGTCCCGCTACGCGATGGAAGCGGCCGAATACGACATGGACGCCGACCTGGAGCAGCTCGAACTGAACATCATCGTGTCCTGGAACCTCGTCAACGGCCTGGCGCAGGCCTGCGAGGAACTGGAGCTCTCGCTCGAGGACGCAGGCGAGATCGTGTCGATCGTCGAGGAGAAGCTGCTGGTGGGGCGGGGCACCGTGCTCGACCAGCTCGAGGCCGAGGAGATCGTGGCCCAGACCGACGTCACCCTGCTTGAGAAACGCATGGAACTCGCCCAGGCTCGCATCGGCCTCCTACGCACCCTCGGCGCCCTCCGTCCGGCCCTGTAACCCACCTGGGTGGGAGGACGTCCCGTCCTCCCTATAGCTTTCGGATCGCGTCCCCGACGCCCACTCGACCCGACTGCACGACCTTCGCATTGATGCCCCGAAGGCAGTGCGCCTTCCCGCGCCTCGAGTTCACGAACTTCATCGCTTCCAACCCGAACCGGGCCGTGAACTTCTTGCAGCCAGTGTGCGGAATCGCAGTGACCTCGATGATGGCCGAACCCATGGCAAGCCGCGTGCCGGCGGGAAGGTTCTCCCTGGAAAGGTCGAGGTCGACGAAAAACTGATCGCCCGCGAGCGCCCAGCGTTCCCTGGACCTTGCCACGAGCGAAATGACCCGCGCGTTCATGATATTGAGCTGCATGTCCGGATGTGCCGATCCATCGGCCGTCATCCGGCTCCCGCGCGACCGCCAGTTGTCTCCGACGAGTCCCTCGGCCACGTCCAGCTCGCCTGAATCCAACACTTCCCGCTGGTTGGTGTCCGGTCGGCGAACGATCATCGAGACGACCCCGTCGTCTTTGGGAGACGCGAGGATTTCCGGCAGCCCCGCTTCGAGTTCGTCTATGTCCAGAAAAAGCATGATCCTATTCGTAAGTTTCCAGCAACTCCGCCGTGTGCGCGGTGGTCCAGCATGGGTTGTACGAATACCCCCGGATCACTTCCACGGGCTTCAGCGGCAACAGTTCCTCGTTGTCCGAGTAGCCGTACTCGACGCTGCCTTCCCCGGAGAAGACGTTGATCGCGCGCGTGTTGCTGATCCGGTTGCGGATCAACTGCTTCGTGGCCGGCACGCTGGGGCTCATGGCCGGGTAGTAGCGCACCGAGTAGAGCCAGCCGAACTTCGGCGCGGCTTCGTCGTCCTCGCGCTTCTCCAGGCGCACCGACAGGTCCACGATGCGGTAGCTCTCGCGGTCCACGACGCCACGCAGGTTCGAGCCCACGCCCAGCGGCCTGATCACGGGATGGTTGGGCGGGACATGCGTCAGGTGGATGCGGGCGATCTTCTTCGGCCAGCCCATGAAGTTGCCGAAGGTCATCGACCAGTCCTTCGACACCCACATCGCGTTCATGAAGGTGCCGGGCTCGCCCTTGTACGAGCAGCGCAGACCCACGACGCCCTCGGTGTAGCGGGTGCGCTCGGGGTTGTCATAGACCAGTTCCGGGTTGTCGCCCGGCACGCACACCAGCTCATCGACGATCGCGAACGCGCGGCCGGTGGGGTCCGGCTCCAGCGGCGCCGGCAGGTAGCGCGCCACCTGTTCGACGTCGGCGCGGTAGTCCACGAACAGGAAATGCCCGCCGTAATGGTGCGGCGTGGGCGTGACCAGCGCGGCCTTGCCCTCCGGAGAGAGGGGGTTGCTGTAGCCCTTGAGGTTCAGTCTTGTCATTGCGTTCCCCCGGACGCCGTGAGGCTCATGCCTTCGCTCCCGGGCTAGGTATCCGCTAATTCGGCGAGGATTTCCTCGGCGTGCTGGCCGGCCGTGGGCACGTCGCGGAACAGCGTCGGGCGGCTGCCGCCCACCGACACGGGCAGCGTCGGCAGGGACGCCTTTTCGCCGGCGTTTTCGCCGTCGGGAACGGTGACTTCGAGCAGCCCGCCGGAAGCGGTCAGGTGGGCGTCGTCGAACAGGTCCTCGGGGCGGGTGATGGGCGCGAACGGCAGGCCCGCCTGCGCGCATCGCTCCATGAGTTCCGCCGGCGTCATGGCCGCGAAGGTTTCCTTGATCTTCGGGATGAACTCGTCGCGGCGCGCCACCCGCCCGGAGTTCGTCTTGAGGTTTTCGTCGCTGCCCAGCTCGTGCAGTTCGAAGGCTTCGCAGAAGCGCACCCACTGCACGTCGCTCACCACGCCCACGAAGATCTGCTCGCCCGTCTTCGTGGCGAACACCTCGTAGATGGCCCAGGCCGACACGCGCGCGGGCATCGGCGTTGCCGCGGTGCCGGTGACGGCCTTTTGCGCCATGTGCTGGCCCACCAGGAACACCGCGCTCTCGTAGAGCGTGGCCACGACCTCGCAGCCGCGCCCGGTGCGCTCGCGTTCGTTAAGCGCCGCCAGCACGCCCAGCGCGCCGAACATCCCGCCCTGCACGTCGATCACCGAAGCGCCGGCGCGCAGCGGGCGGCCCGGCGGCCCGGTCATGTAGGCCAGCCCGCCCATCATCTGCGCCACTTCGTCCAGCGCCGCGCGGTTCTCGTACGGGCCGGCCTGAAAGCCCTTCTCGGTGCAGTAGATGAGGCGCGGATTGCGTTTCGACAGCGTCTCGTAATCCAGCCCCAGGCGCTGCATCGCGCCGGGCCGGAAGTTCTGGATCAGCACGTCGGAGCGGTCGGCGAGCCTGAGCGCCGTGTCCATGCCCTCCGGCGACTTGAGATTGAGGCAGATGCTCCGCTTGTTGCGGTTGTACATCGGGAAATAACCCGCGCCCGAGCCCGGAAGCCTGCGGGTCGGATCGCCGCCCGGCGGCTCCACCTTGATCACGTCCGCCCCCAGGTCCGCCAGCACCAGCCCGCAGGCCGGCCCCATCACCATGTGCGTCAGTTCCAGGACCTTCAGCCCCGCCAGCGGCCTGCATTCACCCGTATTCACAGCCCGGCAGCGTACCGCGTTTCCCTCCGCCCGCGCAACCACCTGCCGCCGACTCCCCCCGATCGATCGCGCGTGATAGGCTTGCCCTGCCACGGGGAAGAGAACACACGGTGCATTCATGCATACGCGTGCGCGTCCTTGAGACCACGGCATATCGCCCGCCCCGCTCTTTCCACTCACTTCTCAAGGAACTTCACTATGAAACAAATGATGATTGCCGTGGCTCTGCTTTCATTGATTCTTGCTGCTTGCGACGATGCGCGGCTAGCTTCCAATAATTTGTCGAGAGCGGCGGATAATTTTGAAATCGATCGACGCATCGTGTTCTACAACGGCATTACCGATACCTATATGCTCACCATCGAAGGCCGATGCGCGATAACAGATGAACAGAAACAACTGGAAGTGACCTGCAAGATTGGCGAAGACGCCTACAACAAGCATTTTTTGGGACTGTCCGACAACGTAACGTATTTCGCGGAGCAATTGGAAACTGCGGACGTCAGCGCATACCACCACCGGATTGTGTTCAAGCCCCAGGCCATTATTCCCGATTTCGACTTCCGCGGCAGCGCCGAAGAACTGCTCGAAAACGCTTCGGAATTGAATCAGCGATAGTCTCTCAAACCTGGCAGCAGCGCGTGCTTGGAATCCTCTTCGACCAGCCGAAGCGCAGCTTCCACGTCAACAAGACGCTTGGCTTTGCCAATTCCATCCGAGAGGCGCTTCAACCCTGCAGGGTCAAAATTGATTTCGCATTCATCTACGGATCGGTCGCAAAGGGAATGGATACCGCCACAAGCGACATTGACCTGCTGGCCGTATCGGATCACCTGCATTCATTTGAATTAAACGTGCCTCTGTTCCCCGCAATGCATGACCTGGGGCGGCAAATTGAACTGCACCATTACACCCGGCGCGAGTTTTCCTCGCGCAATCGATCCAGCGACTGCTTCCTAAGGCGGGTGCTGGACGGCCCCACGATTTTTGTCGTGGGGTCTATGGAAACCGTGCATGAAATCTGCCGAACTTGATAATCTCGTCAAGACCGGACATCTGGTCGAAACCCTGTTGCAGGCCACCGACCGATTAGGCAAATGCCTGCAGGAGTTGGAGCGGGACCGGGAGCAGTAGCTCCGCCTGAATCTCATTCACAGCGGGCGATGATTAGGGAAGCGAGGGTCAGGCCCAGGGGCGGGCGGTGCGGTCGGATTTTTCGAAGGCTTCGATGGCGGCGGCGTGTTCGCTGAGGGTGAGGGCGATGGGGTCGAGGCCCTTGAGGATCATCTCGCGTTCGCGGGGCTTCATCGAGAAGGGCAGGGCCCGGTCGCCGACGCGCTGGACTTCGCAGGCGCCAAGATCGACCGTCAGGCGGAGTTCCCGGCGTTCGGCCTCGGCGCCGATGGCGTCCACTTGTTCTTCCGGCAGGACCACGGCCACGATGCCGTTCTGCGCGCAGTTGGCCTGGAAGATTTCGCCGAAGCTCGGTGCGATGATTGCGCCTATGCCCCAGTCGGCCAGCGCCCAGACGGCGTGCTCGCGCGACGAGCCGCAGCCGAAGTTGTCGCCGGAAATCAGTATCTTCGCTTCCCGGTAACGGTTCCGGTTCAGCACGAAGTCGGGCGCCTCCTCGCGCGTCGCGAGATCGGCGTAGCGCCAGTTGGCGAACAATCCTTCTCCCAGGCCCTCGCGCGACACACGCTTCATCTCGCGGCTCGGAATGATCGCGTCCGTATCCACGTTGCGCCGCATCATGGGCGCCGCTACTCCGGCAACAATGCCCCTCACGTTCCGCGCCCCATCAGCTCAGTTTGCGCGGGTCCGTCAGGCGGCCCGCGACGGCGGAGGCGGCCACGGTGGCGGGGCTGGCCAGGTGGGTGCGGGCGCCGGGGCCCTGGCGGTTCTCGAAATTGCGGTTGGTGCTGGACACGGTGCGCATCCCGCCGAATCCGTCGCCGCCGGCGTAGAAGCACATCGAGCAGCCGGACTCGTGCCACTCGAAGCCGGCGTTCTCGAACACCCGGTGAAGGCCCTCGGCTTCGGCTGCGGCGCGCACCGCCATGGAGCCGGGAACGCAGATGGCCTTGACGCCCTCGGCCACGCGCCGGCCGTCGAGGAGCTTGGCCGCCGCCCGGAGATCGGACAGGCGCGCGTTGGTGCACGAGCCGATGAAGGCCGCGCCGATCGCCAATTCATCCATCTTCTGGCCCGGCGCCAGGTCCATGTAGTCGAGCGCCCGGCGCATGGCCTCGCGCCGCCCGGCGTCGCCGTCCGGTTCGGGCACCAGTGCGTCAATGCCGGTCGAGTGCTCGGGGCTGGTGCCCCAGCTCACCTGCGGCGCCATGCCTTCGCAGTCCAGTTCCAGTTCGCGGTCGAACTCCGCCCCTTCGTCCGTCGTCAGCTCGCGCCAGGCCGCCAGCGCCTGGTCCCAAAGCGCGCCGCGCGGGGAAAACTCGCGCTCGTTCACGTAATCGAACACGTCCTCGTTCGGCGCCACCATGCCGGTCCAGGCGCCGAACTCGATGGCCATGTTGCATAGCGTCATACGGCCTTCCACGCCCAGCGCGTCGATCGCTTCGCCCGCGAACTCCACCGCGCAGCCCAGGCCGCCCGTGGCGGAGTGCTTCGCGATCACCGCCAGGATCAGGTCCTTGGCCGTGACCGCCGGGTCCGGGCGGCCGACAAAGTTAACCCGCATCGACAAGGGCTTCTCCACCCGGAGCGTGCCCGTGGCCAGCGCGTGCTCGGCCTGGGTGGTGCCGATGCCCCAGGCCAGCGCGCCCAATCCGCCCACCGTGCAGGTGTGGCTGTCGGGGCATACCAGGGTCAGGCCGGGCAGGGCGATGCCGAGTTCCGGCGAGATGACGTGCACGATGCCCTGGCTGGGGTCGTCGATGTCGAACAGCCGGATGCCGGCCTCGCGCGCCGCCTCGCGCGTGGCGGTGATGAACTCGGCGCCGCCGGGCATGCGCGTCAGCCCGGGCCGTCCGGGCTTGGTATCGACGATGTGGTCCATGACGCAGAAGGCGCGCCGGGGATGGCGTATCGTCCGCCCGGCCTTCTCCAGCGCCTGCAGGGCCAGCGTGCCGGTGCGCTCGTGCAGGAATATCCGGTCGATGGCGATCAGCGACTGCCCGTCGTCGGTGCGCGCCACCTCGTGGGCGGCCCAGAGTTTCTCGAACAGCGTGCGCGGCGTCGCGCTCACGCGGACGCACTCCTGCGGACCCGGAACAGGCCTTCCTGGGCCATGGTCGCGACCCGCGTGCCGTTGCGCGCGTACACCGACGCCCTGGCGAAGCCCCGCGCTCCGCCGGCCCGCGGGCTGTGCAGGTCGTACAGCATCCAATCGTCCACCCGCACCGGGCAATGGAACCACATCGCGTGGTCGAGGCTGGCGAGCTGAAAGCCGGTGGGGGGCAGAACATGCGGGAAAGTCACCGTGCCGATCAGACCCATGTCGGACGCAAAGGCCAGGAACGCCTGGTGCGCTTCGATGTCGTCCGGCAGGCGCGCCGAGGTGCGCATCCACACCATCTGGCGGGGCTCGCGGGCGCCCGTGCCCAGCGTGTGCTTCGGGTCCACCGGCCGGAAGTCGAGCGCCTGGGTCAGCCGGAGCAGTTTGAAATAGCGGCGCGGCATCCAGTCCGCTTCACTCGAAGTCAACTCGCGCAGGTCCTTGAGTTCCTCGGGCGGCGGCGCGTCCGGCATCGGGTCCTGGTGCTCGGGACCCTCCTGGCGCGCCTGAAACGAAGCGGTCATGTTGAAGATCTGCCGGCCGTGCTGAACGGCCACCACCCGGCGGTTGGAGAAACTGCCGCCGTCGCGGGCGTGGTCCACTTCGTAGACGATCGGCGCGCCGGTGTCGCCCTCGCGCAGGAAGTAGGCGTGCAGCGAATGCGCCACGCGCCCTTCCACGGTGCGCAGGGCGGCGTACAGCGCCTGCCCCAGCACCTGGCCGCCGAATACCCGGCCGGTGCCGAAGTCGCGGCTCTGGCCGCGGAAAATGTTCTGCTCCAGCGGCTCGAGTTCGAGCTGATCGATCAGCTCCTTCAGGGCGTCCACACCCATGGCGTCGGATCGGGTGTCCATAGGGTAAAGCGTACAACATCGGCGAAAAAAGAATGCCGTAAGATAGACCGCTCGCGTTGGGAGAGGCTGGGGTATGGCCAGACACGGCAGGATGTCGGTAACGCTCGCCAGGATAGGCGTATGGATCTGGGCGGTGGGCGCCGTGGTCGTGGCGGCCAGCATCGGCGGATACCGGCTGCAGATACTTTCCCTGATACCGGCCTTCATCGGCTACGTCGCCAGCGTTGCGATCATGGCCGTGGCGACGCTGTTCCTGCTGGTAGGGATGATCGGCGGGCGCGGCCGGATGGGCGGCTGGGGGTTCAACGCCACCTGCTGGATCGCGCTGGTCCTGACCGTCGGAATGACCCTCAACAACCTGCTGTGGCTGCGCCAGGGCCAGGTGTCCCCGCCGATTCACGACATCACGACCGACATGGTGAACCCGCCCGAGTTCGTGGACATCCTGCCGCTTCGCGCCGGGGCGCCCAATCCGCCGGAATACGCGGGAAGCCAGGTCGCCGAACAGCAGCTTGCGGCGTACCCCGAGATAGAACCGCTTGAACTGGACGTGTCGCCGGCCGAGGCGATGGCGCTTGCGGAAAGCGCCGCGCGGGCAATGGAGTGGGAGCTGATCACGGTGGCGCCGGGCGAGGGACGCCTGGAGGCCGTCGCCACCACCGCCTGGTTCGGCTTCAAGGACGACATCGTGGTTCGCATCGTCGAGTCCGGCGACGGGTCGCTGGTGGATGTGCGCTCCAAGTCGCGGCTGGGCCTTTCCGACGTCGGGACCAACGCCCGCCGCATCCGGGCGTTCATGGCGCAAATGAAGCCGAACTAGCCCGCATGGCGCGCCCTCAATCGCGCACCAGGCTGAAATGAAAGACCGGTCCGCGTATGTCGATTTTATTGAGCGCCGCTATTTCGGAGGCGTGTCCGCCGGCGACCTCGAAGGCGTGCTGGATTGCTTCGCCGCCGACGCCGAGGTTCTGATACGCCACGGCGACAATCCCGAACGGCGCTACTCCCCGTCACCGGGTCCCGGGCAGGAGCCGCTGCCGAGCTTCTTCGAGCACCTGTGCGGGAACTACGACTGCTGGTTCGGCGAGTTCCGCCACACGATCGACGTGGAGGGGCAGCGCGCGGCCAGCCGCTTTGTCGTGCGGCTGACGCCGAAGCCAGGCGGGCTCTATGCGGACCACCCGGTGCAGCAGTTGCTGAACTCGAACTTCTTCGAGTTCGCCGATGGGCGGATCACGTTCATGATGATCAACTACTCGAACGCGGCGGGACCGGACACGCCCACGGGGTATCCGCGGGGCTGAGGCGTCAGATCATGTAGAGGGCGAGGGTCTCGGCGGTGCAGGCCGGCTTTTTCTGGCCCTCGATCTCGACCCTGTGCCGGCAGGTCATCTGTATGCCGCCGAGGCGGACCCGGGCCTTGAGCACCGTGGTGCGCACCCGCACGCGGCTCGGACACACCACCATGTTCGAAAAGCGCACCTTGTTCAGCCCCCAGTTGATCGCCCGCTTGAGCGTGGGCATCCGCACGAACTCCTCGGTGGCGCCCGGGATCAGCGACAGCGTCAGGTAGCCGTGGGCAATGGTGGCGCCGGTGTCGAGCTCCCGCGCCGCCCGGTCGGGATCGACGTGGATCCACTGGTAGTCCTCGGTGGCTTTCGCAAAGCGGTCGATCCGCTCCTGGTCCACCACGATCCAGTCGGACACGCCCACCTCGACGCCTTCCAGCGCCCTTGCGTCTTCGATCGATCGGACCTCGTGAGCCAAGTGATATTCCGCGGCACTTCCCAGCCGCGTATTATCACCGCCCGCGGTCGATCATTGCCAGGAATTCGGCCCTTGCGCGGGCGTCGTCGCGGAAAATGCCCAGCATCTGGCTGGTCACCATGTTCACGTTGCGCTTTTCGATGCCGCGCGTGGTCATGCACTCGTGTGCGCCCTCGACCACCACCGCCACGCCGCGCGGCTCCAGAACGTTGGAAATGCACTCGGCGATCTGCGCCGTGAGCTTCTCCTGCACCTGCAGGCGGCGCGCGTAGGCGTCCACCACCCGCGCCAGCTTGCTGATGCCCACCACCTTGTCGCGCGGCAGGTAGGCTACGTGGGCCTTGCCGATGATCGGCGCGATGTGATGCTCGCAGTGCGAGTTGAAGTCGATGTGGGTCAGCGCCACGATCTCGTCGTAGCCGTTCACTTCCTTGAACGTTCGCGCGAGGAAGTCGTACGGGTCCACGGCGTAACCGCTGAACCATTCCTCGAAGGCGCGCACGACACGCTTGGGCGTGTCCACCAGGCCCTCGCGCTCGACGTCGTCGCCGGTCCAGCCCAGCAGAACGCGCACCGCCCGCTCGGCCTCGCTGCGCGTCGGCTTGTTGCTGTCGTTCTCGCTCATGGGGTCGTGGCTCCGCTGCGCGTATGTCTGCGCAGATCGTCGGGACTATTGATGTTCGTAATGTGCATCGGAATCAGTTTCAGCGGCCGGCTTTCCAGGTAAGCGCGCGGCGAGGGGCCGGTTCCGCCGGCCGTTTCCTTCGCCAGGCCCGCAAGGGTAGCGGGTTCGTAGATCGCGCACAATGGCTGCACCACCCCGGTGGCCGGATCGCAACAGGCGGTGGCGGCGGCGTTCGGGTCGCGTTCGGCCACCAGGCGCTCGAGGTCGGCGGCGTTAAGGGAGGGCTGATCGCAGGCCAGCGCCAGCCAGGCCCGCCCGGGCGCCGCGGCGTGCGCCGCCTCCAGGCCGGCCGCCGGCCCCTGGCCGGGATGGCGGTCGAGAAGGCAGCGGTAGCGCGAGCGCAGCGCGTCGGACGCCTGGTCGGGGCGCACCGACACCCACACGTCGTCGAGGACCGATTCCAGCAGCCGGACCGCGCGTTCCAGCAGGCTCACGCCGCCGATCTCGGCGGCGGCCTTGTCGCTTCCGAATCGCGTGCTCAGGCCCCCCGCCAGCACCACGCCGGAAATCGGCGCGTCAGCCGGCGCCGTCATCGCGGTAGTCGCTCTTGCCGCCGGTCTTCCTGACCAGCCGCGCCGCCCTGATCTCGATGCCGTGCGAAGCCGACTTCAGCATGTCGTAGACGGTCAGCGCGGCAACCGTGGCGCCGGTGAGCGCCTCCATTTCCGCGCCGGTCTTGCCGGTGACCTTGACCGCGCACTCGATCTCGATCTCGTTGCCCTTGAGCTCCAGCCCGATCCGGCAGCCCTCGAGCTTGAGCGGATGGCAGAAGGGGATCAGCTCGTGGGTGCGCTTGGCCGCCTGGGTGCCGGCAATGATCGCGGTCTGGAACACCGGCCCCTTGTGGGTGTTGATTTCGCCGTTTTCGGCCTGTGCGGCGGCCTCGGCGGGCAGCACGACGAGCGCGCGGGCCGTGGCCGTGCGCTCGGTCACGGCCTTGTCGGCCACGTCCACCATGCCGGGGCGCCGCTTTGAATCGATGTGCGTGAGCATCGATTGAGAATTATAGAGTTTGGCCATCCGCGATATACTTTGCTCCCCGAATTGAGTAGTCAGATGCCCGTAGTAGCGAAGTTTGAAATTACGTATACGCAGTTCTTAGACGAGCACGGTAAAGCGCAGCAAGAATTGCCCGAATTTGCCGCCGACGCGGACGAAATGGCGCGCATGTATCGCTTCATGCACCTGACCCGGGTGTTCGACCGGCGCTGCATCAACCTGCAGCGCACCGGCCAGGTCAACACCATCGCCTCCAGCCACGGCCACGAGGCCGCCCACATCGGGCTGGCCGCCGCCATGCGGCCCGAAGACGTGCTGGCCCCTTCGTATCGCGAACACGGCGCGGTGATCTGGCGGGGCGTGCGCATGAGCCAGTTGCTGGCCGTGTGGGGCGGCGACGAGCGCGGCCACGACTGGGACGGCGCCAGGCGCGATTTTCCGTACTGCGTGCCGATCGCCACTCAGTGCCTGCACGCCGCCGGCGCCGCGCTGGCCCTGAAGATGCGCGGCGAAGAGGCCTGCGCGGTGGCAATGTGCGGCGACGGCGCCACGTCCGAAGGCGCGTTCTACGAGGCCCTGAACGCCGCCGGCGCCATGAAACTGCCGGTGGTCTTCTGGGTCACCAACAACCGCTACGCCATCTCCATGCCAGTGGAAGGCCAGACCGGCGCCGAGACGCTGGCGCAGAAGGCGATCGCCGTGGGCATTCACGGCGAACAGGTGGACGGCAACGACCTGATCGCGGTGCGCAACGCCGCCGAAACCGCTTTGCGGCGGGCCCGTTCCGGGGGCGGCGCCTCGCTGGTCGAGGCCCTGAGCTACCGGCTGGGGGACCACACGACGGCCGACGACGCCACCCGCTACCGCCCGGACGAGGAGGTCGAGCAGGCCGCGAGGCGCGCTCCGCTTCACCGGATGAAGCGCTTCATGCAGGAGCGCTTCGGCTGGACCGACGAGCAGGAAGAAGCGCTGATCGGGGAGCTGGAAGCCGAGGTCGAGAGGGAGGTCGAGGCCTACCTGGCGACGCCTAAGCCGAATATCGAGGACATCTTCGAGCACCAGTTCGCCAACATGCCGGCCGCGCTCAAGGCCCAGCGGGAAATCGCCCGCCGCTATCCCGTCCCGGACCACGGCTGATGGCCAACCTGACGCTGGTAGAAGCCGTTAACCAGGCGCTGGCCTGGGAGATGGCCCACGACGACAGCGTGGTCGTTTTCGGCGAGGACGTGGGCGTGAACGGCGGCGTGTTCCGCGCCACCGTGGGCCTGCAGGAAAAATTCGGCGCCGAGCGGGTTTTCGACACGCCGCTGGCGGAAGCGATGATTGCCGGCCTGTCCGTGGGCATGGCCACGCAAGGGTTCAAGCCGGTCCCGGAAATCCAGTTCATGGGCTTCATCTACCCGGCGCTCGACCAGATCATCAGCCACGCCAGCCGGATGCGCAACCGCACCCGCGGGCGGCTGACCTGCCCGATGGTGCTGCGCGCGCCGTTCGGCACCGGCATCCGCGCACCCGAGCACCATTCCGAGAGCACCGAGGCGCTGTTTGCGCACATGCCCGGCGTGCGGGTCGTGATCCCGTCGTCGCCGGTGCGCGCCTACGGCCTGCTGCTGTCGGCGATCCGCGATCCGGACCCGGTGGTGTTCCTGGAGCCCAAGCGGATTTACCGCGCCTTCCGCCAGGAGGTGCCGGACAACGGCGAGGGCCTGCCGCTGGACAAGGCCTTCGTGACCCGTCCGGGGACCGACGTGACCCTGATCAGCTGGGGCGCGTCGGCGCTGGAGAACTGGAACGCGGCCGGCGAACTGGCCGACGAGGGCATCGACTGCGAGGTGGTGGACCTGGCCACTGTAAGCCCCATCGACAAGGACACCATCCTGGAGTCGGTGTCGCGCACCGGTCGCGCGGTCATCGTTCACGAGGCCGCGGTGAGCGGCGGCCTGGGCGGGGAAGTGGCCGCGATCCTGGCTTCGGAAGGCCTCTACAGCCTGGAGGCGCCGGTGATCCGGGTGGGCGGCTACGATGCCGTGCCGCCGCTGGCGCGGATGGAATACGGCTATATTCCCGGCGTTCAGCGGATCAAGGACGCCGTGCACGAGTGCATGGAGAGTTGATCGGCCGCTAAACCCGGAAGATTGGAATGAGAGAGTTCAAATTACCTGATCTAGGCGAGGGTTTGACCGAAGCCGAGATCGTGGAGTGGCATGTCGCCGCCAATGACGAGATCAAGCTGAATCAGCCGCTGGTTTCGGTGGAGACCGACAAGGCCGTGGTGGAGGTGCCGTCGCCGGTTACGGGCCGCGTGATCTCGGTGCACGGCGAGGCCGGCGACGTGATCCCCGTGGGCGACGTGCTGGCCCGCTTCGACGTTCCGGGCGGCGACGCCCCTTCGAGCGAGGACGCCTCGTCTTCCCCCGCGAAAGAGGACGCCCCCGCCTCCGGAGCCGACGGCAAGGACGAAGCCCCCGGCGTGGTGGGCGAGCTGCCCGCCAGCGCCATGGTGATGAGCGACACGACCGGGTCGGCCGCCGCGGCGCGCGGGAAACAGCGGGTCAAGGCCGCGCCTTCGGTGCGCGCCCTGGCCCGCGAACTGGGCGTGGACCTGACGCTGATCGAGGGCTCCGGCCCGGGCGGCCGGATCACGGCCAGGGACGTTGCCGGCGCCGCCGAAGCCGCCCGCGACGCGACCCCGTCCTCCCCGGCGCCCACGGCATCCCGCGCTCAAACCGGCGACGCAGGCCCCACGCCCGCCTCCGCCACCGAAGAAAAACTCACCGGCCCGCGGCGCGCCATGTTCCACAGCATGACCGCATCGCACAGCGAGGTGGCGCTGTGCACGGTGATGGACGACGCCGACATCCACGACTGGGAGTCGCCGCGCGACTTCACGCCGCGGCTGATCCGCGCGATGGTGGCCGGGGCCCGCGCCGAACCGCGGCTCAACGGCACCTTCAGCGCCGGGACCGGCATGCTGTCCATGTCCGAAGACGTGCACATGGGCCTGGCCATGGAAACGCCGCACGGCCTGATCGTGGCCACCATCTTCAATGCAGGCAAGCTCAGCCTCGATGAACTGCGCGGCGAAGTGGCGCGGCTTAAGAAGGCCGGCGCCGAGCGCACGCTCAAGCCCGGGGAGGTGCGCGGCTACACGATCACGCTGTCGAACATCGCCGGCGGGTCGTCGCGCTACGCCACGCCGCTGATGGTTCCGCCCACCGTTGGCATCCTCGGAAGCGGCGCGGCCCGCGAGGAAGTCGTGGCCGTGAACGGCGAGATCGCGATCCGCCGCGTGCTGCCGCTGTCGCTCACCTTCGATCACCGCTGCGTGGCCGGCGCCGACGCGTCCCGATTCCTGGGCGCGGTGGTGGCCGACCTCAAGCTGGCCTCGTGAATTCCTCGTATGGCCGGCTGATCCTGTGCCGGCACGGCGAGAGCCTCTGGAACCGCGAAAACCGCTTTACCGGCTGGACCGACGTTGATCTGAGTCCCGCGGGCGAGGAAGAGGCCTGCCGCGCCGGGCGCCTGCTTCGCCAGGAGGGCCTGGCCCCCGACCTGGCCCATACCTCGGTGCTGACCCGCGCCGTGCGAACGCTTTCGCTGATGCTGGCGGAGCTGGACGCAAGCGGCATCAAGGTCCACCAAAGCTGGCGTCTGAACGAACGCCATTACGGTGCGCTGCAGGGCCTGAACAAGGCCGAGACGATGGCAAAGCACGGCGAGGCGCAGGTGAAGATCTGGCGGCGCTCCTACGCCACGCCGCCGCCGGTGCTGGCGCCGGACGACCCGCGCCACCCGCGCCACGACCCGCGCTATGCCGACCTGGACGCGCCGCCGGCCGCCGAGTCGCTGAAGGACACGCTGGTCCGGGTGCAGCCGTATTGGGAAAGCCGCATCGCGCCGGACGTCGAGGCCGGGCGCTGCACGCTGGTGTCCGCGCACGGCAACAGCCTGCGGGCGCTCGTGAAGCTGTTGGAGAATATCTCCGATGACGACATCGTCAGGCTGGAGATCCCCACCGGGGCGCCGCTCCTGTACGAATTCGGCCCGGGCTTTACGGCCCGGCCGCGGCGCTACGTGGGAGAAGGGCAGTGATCTACGATCTGGGTGACCGCAAACCGCGCTCCAAGGCGCTGTTCGTCGCCCCCGACGCGGCCGTGATCGGCAGCGTGGAGCTGGGCGAGGACTCGAGCGTGTGGTACGGCGCCGTGCTGCGCGGCGATACCGAGCCGATCCGCATCGGCGCGCGCAGCAACATCCAGGACGGCACCGTGGTGCATACGGACGACGACTTTCCGACCACCATCGGCGACGACGTGACCGTGGGGCACAACGTGATCCTGCACGGCTGCACGATCGAGGACGGCTGCACCATCGGCATGGGCGCGATCCTGCTGAACGGCTCGCGGGTCGGCGCCGGGAGCCTGGTGGCCGCCGGCGCCCTATTGCCGGAAGGCCGCGAGTATCCCTCCGACAGCCTGATCATGGGCGTGCCCGCCCGCGCCGTGCGCGAACTCACCGAGGACGAACGCAAGCGGGTGGCGGAAGGCTCCGAAGTCTACGTCCTCCGCGCCCGCGAGCACCGCGACCACCTTCAAGCCCGTATAGTGGGGGAGGGACAATGACGGACTACAAGCAGATTCGGGTGACGCCGATCGCCAGCGCGCTCGGCGCCGAAGTGTCCGGGGTCGATCTTTCGGCGCCGCTCGACGCCCAGACGTTCGAAGAAATCAAGCGCGCCTGGCTCGACCATCTCGTCCTGTTCTTCAGGGACCAGAACCTTGAGCCGGACGCACAAAAGCGATTCGGCGAGTATTTCGGCGAACTCAAGAATGAATTCATGCTCTTCGGCGCCGCGCCGAAGGACATCGATCCGTACGTGCTGACTCCCGAAACCGGCAAGACGCCCTTTGCGCCGCGAACGGAACTCCTCCATATCGACCACTCCTACGCCGAGATTCCCAGCAAGGCGACGCTTCTTCAGGCCAATATCTGCCCCGAGTCGGGCGGGGACACGATCTGGGTGAGCTGCTATGCGGCTTATGAGGCGCTGTCCGCGTCCATGCAGGCGTTTCTGGAGGGCTTGACCGGCTACTTCCCGCCGATGGACCGCGACCGGGTTCACGAGATGGTCACGAAGGGGCCCGACAACGCGCGGCCGATGTTCATTCGGGACCCGGCAGCGGAGCATCCGCTGGTTCACGTTCATCCGGAGACCGGAAGGAAGGCCCTGTTCGTTGATTTTCTGCGCATGTGGTCGATCCGGGAACTGGAGCCCGAAGAGAGCGGCGCCCTGATCGGCTTTCTGGCCAATCATTGCGCCAGGCCGGAATTCCAGTGCCGGTTTCACTGGGAGCAGGGCTCGCTCGCCATCTGGGACAATCGTTGCACGCTGCATCAACTGGTCGATGATGAATTGCCGGGCCGGCGCGTGATGCAGACGGTACGCGTCGAAGGCACGGAGCGTCCGACACTGAACTGAAGGCATGGAGCAAAATCGGGAGGGGACCCGCCATGAACGAGAAAGCCAAATTCGAGGGCTACTACAAGGACGCCAAGAGCAGGGAGAACCTGGCCTGGCATCATGCCGAGCCCACGCGCTTCATTCCATTCGTGCACGAGTCGCGCGCACAGCCCGGCACCGCGCTGGATCTGGGCTGTGGAGCGGGCGTCGATACCGTCGCGCTGGCCAAGCTGGGCTGGACGGTCAAGGGCGTCGACTTCATGGAGCAGGCCATCGGCATGTCCACGGAGTTGGCCGAACAGGAAGGCGTGGAAGTGGAGTACATCCTGACGGACGTACTGGAGTGGGAATCCAGCGAACAGTTCGACCTCCTGGTCGATTCCGGCCTCATGCACAACATGCCCAGGGACAGGCTTCAGGACTACAAGGGCCGCATCCTCCGCTGGCTTAAGGAGGACGGCGACTTCATCCTGGCCCACTGGGAAAGCCGCGGCGATCACGACCGGCTCTTCGGCGGGCCCAGGCGCTCCAGCAAACAGCAGCTGATCGATTTCATGGCGCCGGAAATGTCGCCGGTGGATCGCTTCGACCGCAAGGAAGTGCGCTTCTGCCGCAACTGCGCCGGCAAGACCTGCGACAACAACGGCCAGTATTGCCGGGGCGTGGGGCCGGAAGTGTCCGTCGCCTACCTGTGGTTCCGGAGATAGCGCCCGCCCCCAGAAAACTCGGCCCGGTCCTGCTGTCGCCGGGCATCGGCTACGGCAATGCCGCCGCGAGCATCTATGCGAGCCTGACGTCGGTCAGCCTGCTCATCTACCTGGGTTTCGTTCAGCCCTATCTCCTGACGGAAGTTCTCCGAATTCCGCTGGAGAACCAGGGATCGGTCACGGGCCGTCTCGCTTCCCTGCAGGAAGTGATCGTGATCGTTTTCATGTGCTTCGTCGGCGCGCTGTCCGACCAGTGGGGGCGGCGTCTCGTCTATGTGGCGGGCTTTGTCTTTATCGGCGCCGGATATTTTCTCTATCCGCTCGCGGATACGATCGCCCAGCTCACCATCTTCCGAATCGCGTTTGCCGTGGGCGCCGCATGCATTCCGGTCATGCTGTCGGCCATCCTCATCGATTACAGCCAGCCGGCCTCGCGCGGCAAGTGGATCGGGATTTCCAACACGGTCGGCAGTATCGGAATCATGTTCATGACTCTGGTCATGGTGCGCGTGCCGTCTTGGCTGGAAGGCAGGGGGCTGGCGGGCGAACTCGCGGGCAGATACACATTCTGGGTCGCTTCCGGCCTGTGTTTTCTGGCGGCAACGATTCTTCTGCTGGGATTGAAGGGCAGGCGGTTCGACACCGGCGAGACCAAACCCAACCCGTTCTCCACGGTCCTTGCGGGCCTCAAGGCGGTCGCGGGGAACCGCAAACTGGCGTTTGCCTGCGGTACCGCCTTCGTCGGCCGGGGCGACCTGGTGATCTTCGGCGCCTTCATCCCGCTGTGGGCAACACAACTCGGCCTGCAGGCGGGACTCAGCACGGGCGAGGCTCTTGGGCGGGCAGGGATTCTGTTGTTCGTGCACCAGATCACGATCACGCTTGCCGCCTATGTCTCCGGTCATTTCATTGACCGATTCGACAAGGTAAGGGTGCTTGGCGTGTCCTTCGCCATGGCGGCAATCGGTTACTTCGGCATCTGGCTGATCGCCGATCCCTTCGGCATTGCGATCGTCGGCGCAATCGTCATCCTGGCGCTGGGAGAAGTGACGATTACCGTTGCCGGCAATGCGCTGGTGGGCGAGGAGGCGCCCGGCGTGTCGCGCGGGGCGGTGCTGGGTGTGTTCGGCGTGCTGGGCGCGATCGGAATAGCGGTTGCCACTTTTGTCGGCGGCGAGATTTTCGATGCCGTCGGCAGGACAGCGCCATTCCTGATGATGGTGCTGTTCAATTCGATGATCGTCGTCTGGGCGGCCTACCTCTTCGTCACCCAACGCGCCCTCCGGCGTGCTGGGCGGTGAGTTCGGCCATGATGGAGAGGGCGATTGAGGCCGGGTCGTTGGCGCCGATGTCCAGGCCTACGGGCCCGCGCAGCTTGTCGTTGAGGTCGCCGGCGCCGTCGCCGAGTTCGCGCAGCAGGCGCTCGCGCCGCGCCTTCGGGCCCAGCACGCCCACCCAGGGAATCGGCCGGTCGGCCAGCGCGGCCAGGTAGGCGCGGTCCGACGCCAGGTGGTGGCTCATCACCACGCAGGCGTCCCAGGGATCCAGGTCCAGGTGCTGAGCAACATTCTCGGGCCTTAGTTCATGTACCGACTCGGCCGCGCCCAGGTCGCCGCGCTGAAGATACGAGCGGCGGTGGTCGCAGACGGTGACCCGCCAACCCAGGCGCTCGGCGAACTCCACCAGCGGAACGGCGTCCACGCCGGCGCCCAGCACCAACAGCCTGGGAATCGGCGCGAGCGGATACACCAGCACCTTGCGAGCCGGGTTTTCGAGCGTGTGGAGGCCGTCGGGATGCTCGGCGGGCACCTCCTCGTCCAGGAACGTGGCGCCCACCGGCGCCTCGTCGCCCTCCACGACGACCGCGCAGCGCGATGCCTCGGAGCGCATCGCCAGCTCCGCCATCCGCGCCAACGGCGCCCAGGGATCGTCGCCGCCCGGCGACAACGGCTGCAGCAGCACCTTGAGCATGCCGTCGCAGCCCACGCCGGTCCCGAACAGGATGTCGTGCTCGCCGCGCATGTCGTAGCAGACCGAGCGCGCCTCGCCCGACTCCAGCACGGAAGCGGCGTGTTCGGCCAGGTCGCCCTCCAGGCAACCGCCGCTCACCAGGCCCTGGTAGTTGCCCTCGCCGTCGATCAGCACCCGCGAACCGGACTTGGAGTAGGTCGATCCGGCGGTTTCGTACACGGTGCCGAGGACCAGGCGGTCGCCGGTTTGCTTCCAGGCGGTAAACGTCTCGATAAGGTGCTTAAGCGCCATTTCCGGCTCCTGGAGGGCGAGACGCCGCGAGAGTCATGCTCTCGCACCCAGGGTAGCCCTCTCTCCCAGGAGGGTGGGGCGGACGGAGAAGAGGGATTCGGCGAGGCGGAGCTGGCCGCGCGCGCGCACGAGGTTGTGTTCGGCGCGCGAGGCGAAACGCTGCGGGTCCCAGCCGAAGTAGCGGTCGTTGAGGATGTCGGCGGTGAAGCGGGTGGTCAGTTCCAGCGTGATCCAGAGCGTGGCGTCCACCAGACTGGACCGCTCCTCCTCGGTGATGAAGGTGGCCACGTCCAGGTAGCCGGACCGGGCCGCCTCGAACAGTTCGACGGAAAACTCCGTTTCCTCGCTGTCCTCGCCGATCGGATTGCACCACGAGCGAAACGCGTCGCCCAGTTCGCAGGGCAGGCTCAGGCGTCCCAGCGAGTCCAGGTCCACCATCGCCAGGCCCTCGCCTTCGGGCGAGAACAGCATGTTGTTGATCTTGGGGTCGCCGTGGACCACGCGCGGCGGCGTCCCGGGCATGGGCGGCAGTTGCGCCAGCAGCTCAAGCGTCCGGCGCTGCAGTCCTTCGGCTTCCGCGTGCAGGGGATGGCTGCGATGCCCGGCCAGCGCCCGGTCCAGCTCCGCGATACGCCGGTCCGGCTCATGAATCGGACGGCGCCTGCTGGCGAAGGGCCGGTCGAAATCCACCAGCGCCATGTGAAAGCGGGCAAGAAGGGCGCCGGCCTGCTCGGCCTGGCCGGTGTTCTCGAGCCGGTTGTGGAATTCTCCGTCGAGCCAGGTTAGCAGTCGCCAGACGCCGCCGTCCCGCTCCACGTAGAGTTGGCCGCCCGAAGCGCGCACCAGCCGCGGCGTGGCCAGGCCCCGGGCGGCGATATGGGCCGTTACGGCCTCGATGTCCTGGTGGATTTCCGGGCCCAGGATCGGGCTCAGGCGCTGCAGCGCGTAACTTGCGCCATTCTCGCCCGTCATCCGCCAGGTGCGGTTGATCAGCCCGTGGTTCATGTACTCCAGCGATTCGGCGCGCAGTCCCCAGGCGCCGAGCACACTTTCGGCGGCAGCGGTGTCGCTGAGATCGAACGGAGCGGTCTTGGGCATCGGTTGTTTTCCCCCCGGGGGCGATTTTGCACGAACCTTCAATGTACATATACTGAGCCGGCGTGGGGACGGTGAATTCCCTGTGTCCTGCGGGATTCACTGCATTTGTCAACTTCCAGGGGGATAGAACATGACAATTCGTGTCTGCTTGCGCCGGTTCGCCGGCGTTGCTGCCGTGTGCGCCGCAGCCCTGATGGGCATTCAGGATCTGGCCGCTCAGCAGTTCGAGGAAATCGTGGTCACCGCGCGTAAACGCGACGAGTCGGTGCTGGAGATTCCGGTGGCCGTATCGGCCTACAGCCAGGAGGACCTCGACGCCCTTGGCATGAACACGCTGGAGCAGCTCGCCTCGGTGACGCCGGGCTTTGTCTTCCAGACCATCGGCGCCGGCGGGTTCGGCGGCCGCTACAACCCCGCCATTCGCT
>JAPPHC010000041.1 GCA_028821145.1 Gammaproteobacteria bacterium
GGGTCAGTTTCTCGCGCAGCATCTCGGCGATTCGAAAGCTCAGGTCACGGTCCGTAACCGCTTCGGGCGGATACAGCGGTTCGCCCTCGGGCAGATATTCCGCCACGACCTCGCCGAGACGGTCCAGGTTGTCGCCACGCAGCGCGGAGATCGGCACGATCTCGGCGAACTCGCCCCTTTCGGCGCACTCCTTGAGAAAGGGAAAGAGCTCTTCACGGCTCTTCAGGCGATCGATCTTGTTGACGATCAGTATGCACGTCAGGCCCGACTTCCTTATTTCCTCCAGGACTCGCTTGTCGCCAGCCAGCCAACGGCCCGCCTCGACCATCATGAGGACAACGTCGGCGCCAGCCACCGAACCCAGAGCGGCGCGGTTCATGCTGCGCGACAGAAGCCGGGCGCCGGGCGCGTGCAGCCCCGGCGTGTCCACCAGCACGAGCTGGGATTCGTCCGCGTGGCGCACGCCGGTAATCGCGTGCCGGGTGGTCTGCGGCTTGCGCGTTTCAATGCTGACCTTTTCCTTCAGCAGGCGGTTCAGCAGCGTGGACTTGCCCACGTTGGGCCGGCCGAGAATGGGCGCCAGCCCGGCGCGGAAAGTCATGGCGACTCGCCGACCGCGGCCAGCATGGACGCCGCTGCGTCGACCTCGGACGCCTGTATCGTGCGACCCTCGCCTTCGGCGCTCAACGACAGTTCCGGCACCTTGCACACGGAACGGAAGGACGGCGCCTGGGGATCGTCGCGGGAACCGGCCAACCGGTATTCCGGCGGCTTGAATCCGCGCCCCTGCAGATACTCCTGGAGCACGCTCTTGGCGTCGCGAGGCAGGTCCGCGACGGACTTCAGCCGCCGGGCAAACAGCTTTTCGAACACGGCCGCGGCCGGCTCGATGCCGCCATCCAGCCAGACTGCAGCGAATACCGCCTCCAGCGCATCCGCCAGCATCGCTTCATGCGCCGGTCCATCGGGCGCCAGGTCCGCACCCTTGTAGCGCAGGCGCTTTCCAAGATCCACGTCCCTGGCGACGGAAGCCAGCGTGGCCCGCTGCACGAGGCGCTGGCGCAATTGGGTCAGTCCGCCCTCCAGGGCATCCTCGTGGCGCCTGTAGAGGTAATCCGAAGAAACCAGTTCCAGCACGGCGTCGCCCAGATATTCCAGGCGGCGGTTGTTACGTTCGCCGGCACTGGGATGGGTCAGCGCCTGTCTGAGCAATTCGGGGCGGGCAAAGGCATGCCCTAGCGTACGGCCGGACCACCGGGAAAGCTGCCGGCCGGCGGTCAATTAATCGCGTCGCCGATGCGGCCCCATTCGGGCATGCTGCCAATCTCCCAATTGAACCAGATGCGCTCAGCGCGGCCTACAAGGCGATCCTCCGGAATATAGCCGACTCCGGGGTAGCGGCTGTCCCTGCTGTTGTCCCGGTTGTCCCCCATCACGAAATAATGCCCCGCGGGAACCCTGAACCTGCCTTCCCTGCTGATCCGCCCGGGCATTAAATGGACGTCATGGCTGGCCTGACCCAGAACCTCCACCGCCTTGCGCACGGAATACGGCGATGCCGGGTTCAGCGGGACCGGCTCGCTCACCTCGATGGGCTCGCCGTTGATGCGAAGCCGCTTGTCCCGATACTCGATGACATCGCCCGGCAGCCCCACCATGCGCTTGATGAAGTTGGCCCGCGGGTCGGAGGGCAGTTTGAACACGACCACGTCTCCGCGTTTCGGCCTTCCCAGCTCGACAACGGTGGTGTTGGTGACCGGCAAACGAAGTCCGTACGCGAACTTGTTGACGAAAATGAAGTCGCCGATTTCCAGGGTCGGCTGCATCGAGCCCGAGGGAATGCGGTAGGGCTCGTACAGGAAAGAGCGAATGCAGAGCACCACCAGGAGTACCGGGAGAAAGGCCGCGGCGTATTCGAAAATCTTCGACCTGGGCGCCAGTTCTCCGCCTTCCCCGGCAGCGCGCCTGGCGCGCGGCGTCAGGATGAAGCGGTCGAGCGCCCACAACACCAGCGCCAGGCCCGTAATTCCAACCAGCCAGATTTCCATAGGCCCGCGATTTTACCCGTGGGGCGAGCGATAAGCGCTATGGATTTCGCAAACGAACCTGCAACAGACGCCAGTCCCGTTCGCCGAGCATTGCGGGAGTCAGCCATACCCGCACCGTTGAATTCCGGCGCCGCCCGGCAGCGACGCGGCGCAACGTAAGCCCGACCAGGCGGCGCGAAACGAAACCACGCCGATGCAGCAATTCGGCCTTTTCCATTTCGCCGGTATCCAGCACAAGTCGCCAGTCGCCCGCCGGGGTTAGCCAGACGGCTTCGATTCCGGGCGCAATCGCTCCTCGCCGGGCGCGACGCCATTCAAGTGCGGCTCCCGCGCAGACACTCAAGGCCGCAACAATACGCAGCCAGAACGGCAGGTCCGCGATCAGCACCGCGACAACGGCAAGCAAAAGTCCGGTTGCGAGCGCCGGGACGGCCCAGGCCGGCCGGGCCGAGCGAATTTCAACCGTGGCGGCGAATCCGCTCAATCACGCGCGCCTGCTGCGGCGACTCGGGCGCCAGCCGCCCGGTCAGCAGGTCCTCCAGTTCCGGATCGCTGCGCTCAAGCAGCGCTTCGAAGCCCGCCCGCTCCGCGGCGCCGGATTGCTCGTAGCGATCGTCCAGGTAGCGCTCCAACAGCAGGTCCAGTTCCCGCCGCCCGCGGCGGCAACGCCATCGCAGTCTGGCCGCGCGGCTCATGAGCGGTCCGTCAGGCGCGGCGCTCCAACAGCCTTTTCTTGGTCTCCGCGATGGCCCGCGCCGGGTTGAGGTCCTTGGGGCAGGCCTCGGTGCAATTCATGATCGTGTGGCAGCGGTACAGACGGAACGGGTCTTCGAGCTGGTCCAGACGCTCGCCGGCGGCCTCGTCACGGCTGTCCTCCAGCCACCTGTAAGCGGCGAGAAGCGCGGCGGGACCCAGGTAACGGTCGCCGTTCCACCAATAGCTGGGGCAGCTGGTCGAACAGCAGGCGCACAGGATGCAGGCGGCGGGCGTGTTGATCTTCTCCTGGTCGTCGCGCGATTGCAGCCGCTCGCGGTCCGGCGGCGGAGGAGTTTTGGTCTTCAGCCACGGCTCGACCGATGCGTACTGGGCGTAGAAATGGGTCAGATCGGGCACCAGGTCCTTGACCACCGGCAGATGCGGCAGCGGATAGACCGCCACGTCCCCCTTGAGGTCGCTGACCGCCTGGGTGCACGCCAGGGTGTTGATTCCATTGATGTTCATGGCGCAGGAACCGCAGATGCCCTCGCGGCAGGATCGGCGGAAGGTCAGCGTGGAATCGACCTCGTCCTTGATGTGAATCAGCGCGTCCAGCACCATCGGGGCGCAGTTGTTCATGTCCACGTCGTAGCTGTCCACCCGCGGGTTCCCGCCCGAGTCCGGATCGTAGCGGTAGACCTTGAAGCGGCGAATACGGCGTTCGCCGTTGGCCGCGGAGTCCTTGGGCATTGCGTAATGCCGTCCGCGCTTGACTCGGGAGTTCTTGGGCAGCAGGAATTGCGCCATGAGGAGGTCCTGTGTGGTTCAGACAGCCGGCCGCGCCGGACTCCGGAAATGTTAGCAAAATCCGGCGGCGGCTGCCTTGAATCGTACTGCTACACTCGTTGGAACAGCCGCGAGCGCGGCGGCCGGCCGCGCTTTCCGTTACGGGAGGTTCCCCATGCGCTCCAATTCAGTATTTCCTGCAACGCTCATCCTTGTAACCGGACTTGCCCTGGCCGCCTGCCAGGCGGATTCCGAAGCTCCTGCCGTCCAGGCCGACGCGGACCAATACCTGGCCATCGACTGGTACGACGGGACCGTGGAGGAGGCCTTCGCCGAGGCCGAGCGTTCGGCCAAGCCGTTATTTCTCTATTGGGGTGCAGTCTGGTGCCCGCCCTGCAACCTGATGAAGAGCACTCTCTTCCAGCAGCCGGAATTCATCGCCAGGACGCGCGATTTCGTGGCCGTTTACCTGGACGGCGACACGCAGCGCGCCCAGGTCTGGGGCGAGAAGCACGATGCGGTGGGTTATCCGACGCTCATCGTGTTCGATCCCGCCGGACGCCAGATGACCCGCCTGCCCAGCACTTTGACGCCGGAATCCTTCATGGCCGCCCTGGACGACGCCTCTTCCGGCCTGGCGCCGGTGACCGAACTGGTGCAGGTTGCGCTGAACGGAGAACGGGAGCTCACGGCCGCCGAGTATCGCCGGCTCGCTTACCACTCCTGGTACGAAGACCGCCGCACGCTGGCGCCGGAACAATACCAGGCGCTGTTCGACCGGCTTGCCGGGCAGACCCCCGAGGGCGACCCCGAGTTGATGCGGCGCGTTCAGGCGCTGCGGCTCTCCGAGGCGCTGGGCGCCTCCGAACCGGAAGTGGACTCCGGTCATTACGCCGAATTGATGAGCCTGTTGCAGGCTGACGAGCACAAGCTCGACAACCTCATGATGTTCTCCGACAGGCTGTCCGCGGCATTTGCCGCGCTGGCGACCGGGCCGGCGCAGCGAGAAGAACTCCGGGGCGCTCTGGCCGGGGCGATCGAATCGGTCCTTGCCAGTCCCACCGGCAGCAAGTCCGCGCCTGTCTTTTCGCTGGGACTGCTGCTGGAGCTGGAGCGTATCGATGACGCCGAGGCCCCCCCTTCGCCGGAACTGCTCGCGCGCATAGCAGCCGCGGCCGAGCAGGCCGATGCAGCCGCCGAGACCCAGCAGGAACGCCAGAGCCTGATCTTCTACAGCTACAGCCTGCTGCGCGACGCCGGCGAGCTTGAGCGGGCGCGGGCGTTGCTTGAGAAGGAACTGGAGATTTCAGAGGAACCCTACTACTTCATGTCGCCCCTGGCCTCGCTGAGCTTCGAGGCCGGCGACGTGGAGGGCGGACTGGGCTGGATGGGCCGCTATTACCGCGAGGCGCGCGGTCCGGCCACGCGCTTCCAGCATGGAGCGACCTACGTCCGCACGCTGACCGAGTGGACCCCGGGAAACACCGAAGCCATCATCGCCGCTGCGCAAGAAGTGCTGGCCGAGATGCACGGGCAGCCCGACGCTCTGGCAAACCGCAACCTGCGTTCCTTCGGCTGGTTGGTCGACGCGCTCCAGGCATGGCGAAACGAGCACCATGCCGGCATGTCACTGGCCGCCCTGGACAGCGGCATCGCTCGAATCTGCGCGGAGCACGCTAGCGGAGACTCCGCCGGCGCCTGCACCGCGATGCAGCAGCGCCTGAGCGATTCGACGCCGGGAATGTAGGAAAACCAGCCCCGCGTTCAGGGGCCGTCCAACAGTCCCGGGGGTTCGGACGCTTCTTCCGGCGGGCTTCCGTCCGGCATTTCCGGGCGCTCGATGTCCTGAATCGTGATGCTGGATATGTTGCCCGTAGCCGGGTCCACGCGGACCTCGCCGGTTATGAGCACATCCTTCAGCATGTTGGCCACGACCGCTTCCTTGCGTTCCTCGTCCACCAGGCATTCGATCGGCTCACCGTCAACGGGATGGATCCGGCACCGGGCTTCCTTGCCGGTGAAGTCGACCATGAGCAGACGGCCCTCGATCTTGCGGATATTGACGTTGGGCCGCGTCAAACGCTCGCGTATACGCTCCAGCGCGTCCGGGTCCAGTGCCGATCGGACGGATCCCGAACTGTCGTTCAATGTGAATTCGATGGCCTCGACACCCTGACCCAGCAGCACGCCGGCATCCCGCCATGCCCTGAGCACGCCGGGATCGATTCCATTCGGCAACGCCTCGGCGGGGTCGCTGCTGCCGATCTCGCGCAGGCCGCCGATCGCGCTTTGCATTACCTTGAGGCCGAAATCCATTTCCGGAAAGGACGTGTTTTCCAGGCGGCGCTCCAGCCCGAGGCTTGCTGAATCGCCTTCACCGTCAAACGTGACCAGTTCGAACTCCAGTTCCGACCTGAGGTCCTGAGGCGGCTGACCCGGCCGGACGCTCCTGGCCTCGCCACGCAAGACCCGCCCGGTCCGCTGCACCACCTTGCGCCAACTGTCCAGGAAGTTCGCAAGGTGGGCCACCGGCAGCCTGCCACGCTCTATAGCCGGACCCCGAAAACGTATCTCCAGCAGTCGCATCCGGCTAGTATAGGGTGGTATCGGCGAACTTGAGGGGGAACCAATGAAACGGAGAACATTTGTCAAGGGAACGCTCGCGCTGACCGCGCTGAGCACCACGCCCTGGCGCCTTCGCGCCGCCGAAAACGGGAAAAAACCGGTGATCGCCCTGTTCGGCGCCACGGCCCGGTCCGGGCGGGAAATCATTCGCCAGGGTCTTCAGGAGGGCTACACGATCAAGGGTTTCGCCCGCACGCCGTCCAAGCTCGGCGTGGAGCACGAGAACCTGACGCTGTTCAAGGGCGACATCTACGAGCGCGACACCATCGACCCCGTGCTGGAAGGCCATGAAGTGGTGGTGTCGATGATCGGTGTGCCCGCACCCGAGGACCCCGCCGCCGAGATCGGCCCGGTCGACATCTACACGGTAATGGGCGAGCACCTCATCGACGCCATGAAGCAGAAAGGCAACACCCGGCTCATCATGGCCAGCTCCACCGGAGTGGAGCACCGGGTGGACGTGGACTCTCCCAGACCGCCACCGGGGGACTTGAGCGAGAGGTGGCGGTGGCTCGCCCGCTATCTCTACGACGACATGTGGAAGATGGAGGAAATGATCGCGAACAGCGGCCTGGACTACATGCTGTTGCGGCCCGGCTTCATGGTGGAGGAGCCCGCGCGCCATGACATGAAGTTCAACACCACCGGCGATACGCCGGGCGCGCGCGTGATCACCTACGAGGACTTTGCCGCTTTCATCCTGGACAACCTGGACGGCGGGGATTACTGGAACATGGCCCTGGGCATGTATTCGGACACCATCATGGATCCGGCGGCGGAGATCGAAAAATATCTTGCCGAGCAGAAGGCCAGGCAAGAAGCGGAACAACAGGAGGGAGAACGGGAATGACAAGGATTCTGAACAAGGCAAGCGCACTGCTGGGTGCAACGTTTCTGGCCGCTTGCGCAGGCGACGCAGCCGGCCCGGATGAACAAGGCTACGAAAAGCTCTACGGCCAGTTCTATGAGCACGACAACCCCTACGCCGAAGTGATTGCCCGCTCGGAGGAACACTTCGAGAACATGAACGTGGAGGGCGCCATCCTCAGCCTGGACGACGATTTCACGATGTACGAGATCAACGACGAGGGCGCCGAGGAGATGGTGCGCGGCATCGAACAGGTGCGCGCGGCCTTGAGCGGCGTGTTCGGCTCCGGAACCTGGCTCGGCGCCAATGTCTACAAGTGGGGGCTCACCGACAACACACTGGTGCAGATCGAGGAAGACTTCTACCGCACGGAAGACGGCGGCACGCGTTCCGTCAAGTCCCTGGTGGTGGTCGAGTACCGCGACGGCAGGCGCTGGCGCGAATGGCGCTTCAAGCCGCTGGACCGCTAATCCCGTGAGAACAACGACCGGACTGTCAGTTGGCCTTGTGGGAGCGACCGTGTTGGCGGCATTCGTCAGCGAGAGCCTGGGCAGCGCGGAAGAGGCATACGAAAGGCTGTACGGCCGGTTTTACGAGCACGACAATCCCTACGCCGAAGTGATCGCCCGCTCGGAGGCAAACTTCGACAGCGCTGATGTCGAGAGCTCCATCCCGAATCTGGACGACGATTTCACGTTGTACGAGATCACCGATCAGGGCGCCGAGGAAGTCGTGCGCGGCATCGAGCAGGTGCGGGCGGCGTTCAGCGGGCTATTGGGCTCGGGCACCTGGCTTGGGGCCAATGTCTACAAGTGGGGGCTGACCGACAACACCCTGGTGCAGATCGAGGAGGACTTCTACCGCACGGAAGACGGCGGCACGCAAGCCGTCAAGTCACTGGTGGTGGTGGAGCACCGCGACGGCAAGCGCTGGCGCGAATGGCGCTTCAAGCCACAGGATCGTTGATCGCGAAGCGGAGGAAGTTGCCCAGAAGGGCGTGGCCGTGCTCGGAGGCGATGCTTTCCGGGTGGAACTGCACGCCGAAGATGGGCCATTCGCGGTGCCTAAGGCCCATGATGACGCCTCGATCGGTTTCCGCATTCACTTCGAGGGTGTCGGGCAGCGAATCACGCTCGACGATCAGCGAGTGGTAGCGGGTGGCCTCAAACTCCTGCGGCAGGCCATCGAAGAGGCCGTCACCTTCGTGGCGAATGGCGCTGAGCTTGCCGTGCATGAGCTTCGGCGCGCGCACGATCCGACCGCCGAAGGCCTGCCCTATGGCCTGGTGACCCAGGCAAACGCCGAGCATCGGGACGGTATCGGCAGCCTTCTCTACAAGTTCCAGGCAAATGCCCGCGCTTTGCGGGTAGCCGGGCCCCGGGGACAGCACAATGCCCTGCGGCTGCAACGCCAGCACGTCTTCCACGGAAATCGCGTCGTTGCGGAACACGCGGCAGTCGGCGCCCAGCTCGCCCAGATAGTGGACGAGGTTGTAGGTGAAACTGTCGTAGTTGTCGATGATGATCAGCATTTCGGGCGTCCGTTTCGGACCTTGTTACGCGGCCTTGTTGAACGTGATGTGCAGGCTGGTCAAGCCCCGCAGGATGAAACTCGGCGCATGCGCGGGATGCGGCCAGGCGTCGTCCAGGGCGATACCGGTCATCCGCGTGAGTATCGCCCTGATGGCGATTTCCAGTTCCTTGCGCGCAAGCATCTGGCCGATGCACCTGTGGATGCCGTGGCTGAACGCCAGGTGCCGTATCGCGTTCTTGCGCCGGACGTCGAGCCTGTCCGCCTGCGGAAACTTCCCGTCGTCGCGGTTGGCTGCGCCGTAAGCGAGGTAGATCTTGGCACCCTTGGGAATGTCGTAGCCGCCCAGCTTCGTGTCCTCGGCCGTAACGCGGAACAGGCCCTGGACCGGGCTTTCCAGCCGCAGCGATTCCTCGACGAAGTTGGACACCAGCGAGAGGTCCTCGCGCAGGACCTCCTGCTGATCGGGGTTCTCGATCAGCAGCAGCACCGACTTGGCGAGGTGGTTGCGCGTGGTCTCGTTGCCGGCCACGAGCAACTGCTGCACCAGGGCAAGCAGTTCTTCCGTGGACAACTCGCTGCCGTCCTCGTGCCGCGCGGCCACCAGTCCGGACAGGATGTCGTCTTCGGGCCTGGCTTTCTTCTCTTCGATCCGCTTCACGAAGTAGTGCTGGTATTCGATGATCAGCCGCGTGCATTCGAGCTTGCGCTCCGGGCTCAGCATGATGCCGAGCGTTTCTATGAAGGCGTCGCTCCAGGTCTTGAACCGCGGCATGTCCTGTTGCGGAACGCCGAGCTGGTCCGCGATTACGCCCAGCGGCAGGGGCACGGCGAATTCATTGAAGAAGTCGCAGCGGCCCCTGTCGATGAATCCGTCGATGAGCCGCTCCGTATGGCGCTCGAGGTAATCCTCCATGCGCCGCACGACCGGGCCGGTGAACGTGCGGTCGACGAGTTTCCGGAAAATCGTGTGCCGCGGCGGGTCCACCTGGCTCAGCACGTCGCGAACGACATAGCCTTCCTTCTCGAACAGGGCGTCGCTTTCCGACGTGTCCGGCCCGCCTACGTCCCTGCGCATGTCGATGGCGGAGGAAAAGACCTTCCAGTTGTTCAGCGCTTCCACCGCGAGTTCGTACGACGCGATCATCCACAAGTCGGTATTGGGGTCGTAGTGGACCGGCTCGCTTTCGTGCAGTGCCCGGTAGTAGCCGTACGGGCATTCCTGCACCGCCGGATCGGCGATCGTGAAGCTGTCCGGGCTTGCTTCAGACTCTCTCATGCGGCCGTGTCCAGCGCGGCGAAACGCACCGCCTCCTCGGCGGCGCGAATCAGGGCGTTGGCCTTGTTGCGGCTTTCCTCGTACTCGGCCGCGGGGTCGCTGTCGGCCACGATGCCGCTTCCCGCCTGCACGTACATGGATCCGTCCTTGACGATGGCGGTGCGCAGGGCGATGCAGGTGTCCATGCTGCCGTTGGCGGAAAAGTAGCCGATCGCGCCCGCGTAAACGCCCCGCTTCTCGGGCTCCAGCTCGTCGATGAGCTCCATGGCGCGGACCTTGGGCGCGCCGCTTACGGTGCCGGCCGGAAAAGCACCGCACAGCGCGTCCATCGCGCCGTAGCGCGGATCGATTTCGCCTTGCACGTTGGAAACGATGTGCATCACGTGCGAGTAGTGCTCGATGACCATTTGCTCGGTCACCTTGACGGAACCGATCCTGGCCACCCGTCCCACGTCGTTGCGCCCCAGATCCAGCAGCATGAGGTGTTCGGCGCGCTCCTTGGGATCGGCCAGCAGCTCGCGCGCCAGCGCCGCGTCTTCGGTCCGGTTCGCGCCCCGCCGGCGGGTGCCGGCGATCGGCCTCACCGTGACCGTGTCGTCCCGCAACCGCACCAGGATCTCCGGACTCGATCCCACGATCGCAAATCCGTCGAAGTTGAGGAAATACATGAACGGCGAAGGATTGGTCCGGCGCAGCGCACGGTAAAGGGCGAACGGCGGCAGTTCGAACGGCAGGCTGAACCGCTGCGAAAGCACCACCTGGAAGATGTCGCCGGCGGCAATGTACTCCTTGGCCTTGTCGACCATCCCGCAAAACGCCTCGCGGCTCAGGTTGGACGTGGGCTCCGACGGCCCTGGCCTGGCCCCACGCCGGCCCTGCGCGTGGTATTGGCCCTGCTCGACGTCCGCTACCGCATCCGACAGCGTGTTCACGGCGCTCTTGTAGGCCGCACGCGCCGCGATCCCCTCGGCTGGACGCACCGGCGTAACGAGCGTGACCAGGTCCCTGACGGAATCGAAGATCGCCATCACCGTCGGGCGGACGAACACGCCGTCGGGAAGTGCCAGCACGTCCGGATTCGGACGAGGCAATCGCTCCATCAGTCGAACCGTGTCGTAGGACATGTAACCCACCAGGCCGGCGGCCATCGGCGGCAGCGATTCGGGCAGTTCGATGCGCGAGTCGTCGATCAGCCGGCGCAATTCGCTAAGCGCATCGCCGCTGCAGGGCTCAAAGGCGTCGGCGCGCGTCAGCGCGCTGCGGTTGACCTCGGCCCGGTTCCCGCGGCAGCGCCAGATGAGGTCGGGCTTCATCCCGATGATCGAGTAGCGCCCGCGCACCTCGCCGCCCTCCACCGACTCCAGCAGGAAGCTGTTCGGCGATTCCCCGGCCAGTTTCAGCAATACCGAAACCGGCGTGTCGAGATCGGCCACCAGCGTCGTCCACACGACCTGACTGTCGCCGGCCTCGTAGCGCTCAGCGAATTCTTCGGGGTTCGGGAAGAGTTTCATCGCGAAAGAGCTTAGCGGTTGGGTTCGTTGAGGGCGGGAAGCCCTCGCTGGGAGGGAAGGCGTCCCGCCTTCCCGGAGGGCGGGAAGCCCTCCCTCCCAGGCTAGTAGACGCGCTGCTTGAGGGGTATGGTCTCCACCTCGTCGGTCATGGTCTCAAGCTGCACCGGGCGATAGTCGAGGCGCGCACGGCCTTTCTCGTCGACCCACGACAGGGTGTGCTTGAGCCAATTGTCGTCGTCGCGCTCCGGGAAGTCCTCGCGGGCGTGCGCGCCGCGGCTCTCCTCGCGGGCGGCGGCTGACGCGAGAGTCGCCATCGCCTGGCCCAGCAGGTTCTCAAGCTCCAGCGTCTCGATAAGGTCGGTGTTCCAGATCAGCGAGCGGTCGGCGATCTTGACGTCGGAAAAGCTGTTCAGCGTTTCGCGGAGCCCGGCCACGCCTTCTTCCAGCACCTCGCCGGTGCGGAAAACGGCCGCGTGGTCCTGCATCAGGCGCTGCATCTCCACGCGGATTTCCGCCGTTGGGCGCGAACCGTCTGCGTGGCGGATGCGGTCCACGTGGGCAATCGACTCGTCGCCCGCGCCGGCAGGCAGCGGCGGCGGCGGACCCTCGCCGCGCAGGGTCTCGGCGCAGCGGCGCGCGGCGGCGCGGCCGAACACCACCAGGTCGAGCAGCGAATTGGAGCCCAGACGGTTGGCGCCGTGCACCGATACGCAGGCGGCCTCGCCCACCGCCAGCAGTCCCGGCGCGATGTTGTCCCTGTCCTGCAGGGCCTCGGCGTGATAGTTGGTGGGTATGCCGCCCATGTTGTAGTGCACGGTCGGCACGACCGGCATGGGCTCTTTGGTCACGTCCACGTCGGCGAACACCCTGGCGGTTTCGGCGATGCCCGGCAGCCGCTCTGCGATCACCTCCGGATCGAGGTGCATGATGTTGAGATGCACGTGGTCCTTGCGCGGCCCCAGTCCCCTGCCCTCGCGCAATTCGATCGTGATGGCGCGGCTGACCACGTCGCGTGAGGCGAGGTCCTTCGCGGACGGCGCGTAGCGCTCCATGAAACGCTCGTCCTCGGAGTTGGTCAGGTAACCGCCCTCGCCGCGCACTCCCTCGGAGATCAGGCAACCGGCGCCCAGGATTCCGGTGGGATGGAACTGCACGAACTCCATGTCCATCAACGGAAGTCCGGCGCGCAGCACCATCCCGTTGCCGTCGCCGGTGCAGGTGTGCGCGGAAGTGCAGGAGTAGTACGCCCGGCCGTAACCGCCGGTGGCAAGGATCACGCGGTGGGCGTTGAAGCGGTGCAGATGGCCGGTTTCCAGGTCGATCGCCAGGACGCCCCGGCACACTCCGTCGACCATGATGAGGTCGACGGCGAAATACTCGATGAAGAACTGCGCTTCGTGCCGCAGCGATTGCTGATAGAGCGTGTGCAGCATCGCGTGGCCGGTGCGGTCGGCGGCCGCGCAGGTGCGTACCGCCTGGCCCTCGCCGTAATGCGTGGTCATGCCGCCGAACGCGCGCTGATAGATGCGCCCATCCTCGGTGCGCGAAAACGGCAGACCATAGTGCTCCAGTTCGATGACCGCGCGCGCCGCTTCCTTGCACATGTACTCGATGGCGTCCTGATCGCCCAGCCAGTCCGACCCCTTGACGGTGTCGTACATGTGCCAGCGCCAGTCGTCCTCGCCCATGTTGCCCAGCGCCGCGCTGATGCCGCCCTGGGCCGCAACGGTATGGCTGCGGGTCGGAAAGACCTTGGTGATGCAAGCCGTGTCCAGCCCGGCTTCGGCCAGCCCGAAAGTGGCGCGCAAACCGGCGCCGCCGGCGCCGACAACGACCACGTCGAAAGTGTGATCGACTACGGTGTAATCGCCCGGCATTCCCGCGCCCTCGCCGTTCAGACCTGGGTAACGATGCGGGCGATCGCCAGCAGGCCGGCCAGCGCCAGGACGACATGCGCCAGCCTGGAAACGATCAGTCCGGCCACCCGCAATCCGCCACCCACATAATCCTCGAGCACCACGCGGACGCCCAGTTCGGAGTGATACAGAAGCGTCAGGACGAAGGCGGTCAGCAGGGTGGCGTCGCCCAGTCCCTGAAAGCAGTTCAGGAGGTCTTCGTACAACAGCGTCGGCAGCGACGCCAGCCGCCACAAGAACCACGGCGCCAGCGGAACAAGCGCCACGGCGCTGATCCTTTGCGCCCACCAGTGTCCGGTGCCGTGACCGGCCGAGCCGAGTCCTTCAGCGTGACCCAGGGGAGTGCGCAAACTCACAGTATCCGCCCCGCGAAGGGCCCCCACCACCAGTACGCTCCGGTAGCGGCCAGCGAAGCCAGGAACACGAACCAGCCGGAAAGCTGCGCGTGTTTCGGCTCGAATCCCCGGCCGATGTCCCAGACCAGGTGCCGCACACCGTTGGCGAAGTGATAGAAGAGGCAGTACGTCCAGCCCAACGCCGCCAGCCGCACGATGGGCAGGCGGAAAAGGCCTTCCAGATTGCCGCCCCAATGCGGTCCCGACGCGAGCGCCAGAAGGCATCCGACCAACGCCACCGAGCCGATGGAAAGCACAACGCCGGTGAAGCGGTGCAGAATAGAAAGAGCCATGGTGTACTGCCAGCGATATACCGACAGGTGCGGCGAAAGCGGCCGATTGGCGGCGGAAGGCATCTACTGAATCTTGGGGGAGGATGGTCTTGAGGGTGAGCAATTGTAGCCCGCATCCGTCCGGGCTTCTGCGCCTGGACGACTTTGCCGCGCTGCGTGTCAGCGGCGAGGACTGCGTGGATTTCCTGCAGGGGCAGCTCAGCCAGGACATGGGCAGGGTCACGCCCACGCAGGCGGCTCCGGCGGCCTGGTGCAACAGGCAGGGAAGAGTGCTGTGCCTGATGGTTGCCGTCGACTGGCAGGATGCGATCTTCCTGATACTGCCGGCTGCTATGGCCGAAACCTGCGCCGAGGGCCTTGGACGCTATGTCCTACGGGCCAAGGTGCGAATCGAACGCTGGGACCAGGCAGTATTCGGGTGCGCGGGAATCGAGGAACCGGGAGCAGAAACCTGGGCCTGCAAGGGGAACGAAGCGTATTGCGCCGTGCGGCTGCCGGGGGCCCGAAACAGGGCTCTGCTCCTCGGAGAACCACCGACAAACGCCGAAGGCGCTCCGGGTTCAGGCTTGACCCTTGAGAACTGGCGGCTGGCGGACATCGAGGCGGAGTTGCCATGGATCGGCGAGAAAACCAGTGGCAAGTTCCTGGCCCATTCGCTGAACCTCGATCTTTCCGGCGCGGTCAGTTTCACCAAGGGCTGTTACGTCGGGCAGGAGATCATCGCGCGCATGGAGCACCGGGGCAGGCCCAAGCGCAGGATGCAGCGCGTGCATCTTCCGGCGGACTCGGCCGTGGAGGCCGGGGCGCGAGTGGACCATCCGGAGCACGGAGCTGCAACCATAATCACCTGGTCCGCCGCGCCGGAGCGCGTCGAGGCGCTGGCCGAAGTCCGGCTAGCGCAGGACGGCTCACAAGCCATGGAGCAGTCGTGAAATCCGTCCAGGACCAGATCAACAACACGCCCATGAGCGGCTTCCAGGTGCTGGCGGTCACCGTGTGCCTTGCGATCAACATGCTGGACGGTTACGACGTTCTGGTCATGTCGTTCGCGGCGCCCTTCGTGGCGGCGGACTGGGCGATCAGCGACACGGTGACGGGCCTGCTGCTCTCTTCCAGTCTGGTCGGCATGGCGCTGGGCTCACTTTTCCTGGCCCCCCTGGCGGATGTCTTCGGAAGGCGGCGGATGACGCTCTGGTCGCTTGCCGCCGTCACGGTGGGCATGCTTGCCTCGGCGCTGGCGGCGAACCACACGCAGTTGATCGCGCTGCGCTTCTTTACCGGTATCGGGATCGGCGCCATGCTGGCCAGCCTGACGGTGGTCGTATCCGAGTATTCCTCCAGACGCCGCCGGACACTCGCGCTGATAATCCTGCAGGCCGGCTTCCCCGCCGGCGCCTTGCTATGGGGCCTGGTTGCGGTTCCGATCATCCTCGGATACGGCTGGCGCTGGGCATTCGTATTCGGCGGGGTCCTTTCCGGCCTGATGATTCCGGTGGCCTGGGCTGCCCTGCCCGAATCACTTGACTACCTCATTACGAGCCGGCCACCCAACGCGATCGAAAAAGTCAACCGCCTGCTGAAGCGAATGGGCAAGGCGCCGGTGGAAGAGCTCGGAACCGGCGGGTCAAGGCGGCCGAAGCGGGCGAAGCTGAGCAGCCTGTTCGATCATGGGCGGGCAAGGAACACGCTCCTGATCTGGGTGTGCTTTTTCTGCACGCTGCTGGTGTTCTATTTCTTCATGTCGTGGACGCCGAAACTGCTGATCGATGCGGGTCTTTCCGAAGAAGTCGGGCTGTCCGGGGGCATCATCCTCAATGCCGGCGCAATCGTCGGCGGCATCGCACTGGGGCTGTTGGCCTCCCGGGTCCGGCTCAACTGGCTGCAGGCGGGCTACGCACTGCTGGGCGGCGGCTTGCTGATCGCTTTCGGACTGTATTACGGCACGCTGTCCGCGGCCCTCGTTCTGGCCTTTCTCGTAGGCGTTTTCGGCACCGGCTGCATTATGGGCGCCTACGCCGCCGTACCGCAGCTTTATCCGACGGAAGTGCGGACTACGGGCACGGGCGTTGCGATCGGGCTGGGCAGATGGGGCGGAGTCGCCGCGCCGACCGCGGCGGGCGTGCTGCTGGACGCCGGTTGGACAGGCCCCGACCTCTACTTTATATTCGCCATACCGCTTTTCATAGCTGCCGCAGCCGCCATGTACCTGCGAATCGGAAGGTCCCAATAGGTGTCAGAAAGTCCCGAAAACGGCCTGCAGATGGCGCCCGACGTCATGCTGGACCTGGCGCGCCAGGCCGCGGAGTTGCTCGTGGACAGGATTCACAACCTGCCCGGCGAAGGCGCCTGGGACGGGGAGTTCCGGGAAGGGCTGCTGGCCACCTTGATGGAGGACCCGCCCGAAGAGGGTCGGCCGGGTAATGAGGTGATCGAGCGCGCCGTGCGCGAGATTCTTCCGTACACCTTGAGGCTCGATCACCCACGCTCTTTCGGATTCATATCCTCGGCCCCCACCTGGCCGGGGGTGCTGGCCGATTTCATCGCCGCCGGCTACAACGTCAACGCCTGTTCCTGGCTTGTGGCCAGCGGACCCAGCCAGCTTGAACTGGTGGTGATCGAATGGTTCCGCCGCTGGCTGGGCTATCCCGAGGGCGCGGGAGGCCTGTTCACGAGTGGCGGCTCAGCCGCAAGCCTGGATGCCTTCGTGGCGGCGCGCGAAGCCGCCGGACATCCGGAACGCGCCACCGTCTACATGAGCAATCAAAGCCACACGGCGTTCTATAGGGCGGCGATCATCGCCGGCATCCGGCGCGAGTGCGTGCGCGTTGTTCCCAGCGATGATCGGTTCCGCCTCGACATGACGGCGCTTGCAAGCCAGGTGGCCGAGGACCGCGCGGCCGGCTATGCGCCGGTGGCGGTATGCGCCAATGCCGGCGCCTCCAGCACCGGCGCCATCGACCCGTTGCCGGAAATGGCCGACTATTGCGAAGCCGAGGACATCTGGCTGCACGTGGACGCGGCCTACGGCGGTTTCGCGGTCGTGTGCGATGAGGGCAAGGCGTTGCTGCGCGGGATCGAGCGCGCCGACTCGGTGGGGCTGGACGCGCACAAGTGGCTGTTCCAGCCGTACGAAGCCGGCTGCCTGCTGGTCAAGGACCCCGCGATGCTCGAAAAGGCGTTCGGCGTGCGCCACGACGTGCTGCAGGACACCGTCTGGGGCGCCAATCATCCTAACCTCGCCGATCGTGGGCTTCAGCTCAGCCGCTCGTTCCGGGCCCTGAAAGTGTGGATGTCGATCCAGACCTTCGGGATGGCGGCATTCCGGAATGCCGTCGCCAACGGGATGCGGCTTGCGCTCAAGGCGCAGGACTACGTCGAGGCCAGTTCAATACTGGAACTGGTCAGCCCCGCATCGCTGGGCGTGGTGTGTTTCCGCGTCAACCCCAAGGATGCGGGCATGAATGAAGAAACGCGGGACAAGATCAACGCGAAAGTGCTGGCGCGAATGTTCTGGGACGACCGCGCTTTCCTTTCGTCGGCGTCGCCCAGCGGCAAATTCGCGCTTCGCCTGTGCATCATCAACCACAACACCGGGTGGGACGACGTCGCCGAGACGCTCAAGGCCGTCGAGCGATTCGGCGCAGACGCAATCGAAAGCTGACATCGACGATCGAAAACCGGCCGGACGAGGCCCGGAACGCCCGCCCCTTTGCACGGCACCCTTCAGCTTTGGATCAGAACGCCTGACGGTAGCCGGCGTAGAGAACGCGGCCGTCGAGGCTGTACAGGTTGTAGGCCTGCGGCAAGGGCGACGAGAACGAGCCGAGTTCCGGGTCTTCGTCGGTGAGGTTCTTCACGCCCACGGTGATGCGTCCGTCCCAGGGTGCGGACCATTGGTAGAACAGGTCGAACTCGGTGTGCGCCGATATCGAGAACTCGGCCTCCGGCAGGCCGAACCCGCCCACATAGTGGATGTAGCTGGACACGGTGTGATTGCCGTACCGCCAGACGATCGCCACCGAACTGCGGTCCGAGGGCCGGGCGCCGGCGGCCGCGGCGGCCCCGGCGACGGCGCCCAGGCCCGAACTCCATTCCAGCGCGGTGCGGGAGCGGGTGCGAAGCCGGAGGATGGTCCCCGCGTGGACCCGGAATTGGAAGTCACACAGCCCCGCGGTCGACAGATCGTAGATCAGTTGCAGGTCAACGCCGCGGAACTGCGCCCGGAAGGTGTTGTCCCAGAACACGTCGGCCTCCAGCAGGGCGCCGGTGGCCGGATCGCGCTTGAGCTGGCTGCCGCTGCCGCACCGGACAATCGCGGCCGGAATCGCCGAGTAGCGCGTGGTCTCGATTTGCCCGGTGTCAAGGCATTGCCCCTCGAACTCGAGGCCGATCAGCCCCTGCAGCGGCGGCAGTCCGATACCGTTCTCAAGATCCACGTTCCAGTAATCGGCGCGGGCCGTTAGCGATTTCCAGGCCACCACGACGCCGAAGTTGTAGCTCTCGGACAGCTCGGGCCTTAGCGTCGGGTTGCCGCCGGTGTAGGTGGGAAATTCCCCTTCGATGCATTCCGACGGGGCGATGCCGTCGCGACGGCATTTCACCAGGTCGAAGCCCGTCTGCAGCCAGAGTGAAGCGCCGTCATACAGGTTGTTCATGCTGCCGGCGCGGAAGCCCTCGCCCCAGGAGGCGCGCAGCAACAGCCAGTCGGTGGGCTGGTAGCGCGCCGACAGGTAGGAACTCAGTTCGCTTCCGGCGGAATCGTCATACTGGTCCCAGCGCAAGGCGGCGCTCAGCTCCAGGTTGGGCAGCAGGGGCGCCAGCATTTCGCCGAACAGCGCCCGGATACGGCGCTCGCCCCGGCCGCTGACGCCGGCGCGCCCGAGCAGATCGCCGCCCGCGCTCAAGGGATCGTAGATATCGCGGTACTTCTCGTCGAAGTAATCGAACCCGAAGGCCCAGCCCAGGCGGCCGCCGGGCGCCCCGAACAGGTCGAAACTCACGTTGCCGCTGTAGGAGCGGAAATCGGCGCGGGAATCTCGGGTGGAATTCGCGGCAATCGCGGCCACGGCGTCGGCGTTGCCGGGATGCAGTGGATCGAACGGGTTGTACAGACCTTGCGAGACGTACTCCCGGGTCGTAAACGCCTTGGGAAAGCAACAACTGTCCTCTCGACCCTCGTAACGCGTGTGCCGGGCTTCCAGTTCGTACTCGAAAACGCCGGCGCTTCCATAGGCCAGAAGCGCGGTCTCGGACAGCGTCAGCAGGGCCTCGAAGTCGCGGTTGCCCATACCGGCAAAGCGGTGCCGGAGAGTGTAGGGAAGCAGTTCGGGATACGGCACGTCGAAGTCGAATCCCCGCTTCAGTCCGGCAGCAGCCGCCTCGTCAAGCGGGATGTCGCCCGGCGGGGGCGCGAAACGGCCATGCACGTCCTGCCGGCTGAACAGCGACTGCAGGCGCAGCGCGTGGTCCGGCGTCAGTTCGTAATCGGCATGCAGGAAGGCGCCCGCCCGACTGAGGTCGGTAGTTTCCCAGGCCGAACTCGCGTAGTGGAATCCGCAATGCTCCTCGCCGTTGTCGGCAACGTAGGGGCCGGCCAGCAGCCGCTGTCCCGTGGCCGGATCCTCGACCTGTTCGCAATTCGGCGCGGCGAGATGCCGGGGCCAGATCGTGTTGCCCCAGGAGCTCACGTTGTCGGCGTTCTCCCAGGCGTACCAGGTGGCGGGAAACGGCGCATTGGGGTACTCGGCCACACCGTCCGCGTAGCCCGTTGTCCCCAGCGTGTAGAAACGGTCCGCAGATGCGATGTGCTGCTTGTCGCGGAAATCGGCGCTGAACATGAAACGCCCGCGATCGGTGGCCCCGCCCAGCGTCAGCACGCCGGATTCCGCGTCGGCGCCCTCGCGCGTGGGCCGGTCCGACGAAGCCTGGATTTCCATGCCTTCGTAGTCCTTGCGCAGAATGATGTTCACGACGCCGCCGATCGCGTCGGAGCCGTAGATGGCCGAAGCGCTGTCGGTGAGGATTTCGACGCGCTCCACGGCCGCCAGCGGAATGATGTTGAGGTCGACGGCCTGGTTGGCCGTAACCGGCGACCGCGGCATCCGGCGGCCATCCAGCAGCACCAGCGTCCGGTTGGCGCCGATGCCGTGAACGCTGATCGTGGCCTGCCCGATCCAGGCGTTGCCCGAACGCTCGCGCGAGGACCCCAGGGTGTTTACCGGGTTGTTTCTGAGCACGTCGGCCACCGATTCGCGGCCGCTCAACTCCATGTCCTGCCGCGTAATCACGACCACCGGGCGGGCCTCCTCCACGTCGATCCGCCGGATCCGCGAACCGGTAACCACCTGGCGCCCCAGCTCCAGCACGTCCTTCTCTTCTGCGTCATTGCCTGCCTGCTGGGCCGCTGCTGCGGAAACCACGCAAAGCGCGCCGACCAAAGCCGCGCACAGCCCGGCGCCGAGCGCCGCGTCCAGCCTGCAAGGCCGGGACTTCATCGATTCCTGTCTCTCATCGCTCTGTTATATTGCGCCGGCGCGGCCAAGACATGTTTGACTCTAACGGACTTGAGCAGGCCAGGCGCGTAGTCGCCCGGGTCATGCCCCCTACGCCGCAGTACCGGTGGCCAGGCCTGCGCCGCCACGCAGGCTGCGAGGTCTGGGTAAAGCACGAAAACCACACGCCCACCGGCGCCTTCAAGGTGCGTGGCGGCCTGGTGCTGCTGGACGAACTCGAGCGCGCCGGTGCAATGCCGGAAAAGATCATTACGGCTACCCGCGGCAACCACGGCCAGAGCATCCCGTTTGCCGCCGTTCCGCACGGGGTCTCGGTCACCGTACTCGCGCCGAAGGGCAACAGCGCGGAGAAGAACGCCGCCATGGTCGGCTGGGGCGCGGAACTGGTCGAATTCGGCAACGACTATGAGGAGGCTCGCCAGGAAGCGGCGCGCCGCGTCGAAGCCGAAGGCGCGCTGTTCCTGCCGCCGTTTCATCCGGCCCTGGCGCGCGGCGTGGCGACCTATGCGGCGGAGCTGTTTGAGGCGGTCGCCGACCTGGACGCGGTCTATGTGCCGATCGGAATGGGTTCCGGCATCTGCGGACTGATCCATACACGGGACCTGCTGCGGCTGAAGACCGATATCGTCGGGGTGGTGGCGGAGCGCGCTCCTGCGATGGCCCGCAGCTTCGAGGCCGGAGAAGTCGTCGCGACCGACTCCGCCGACACCTTTGCCGACGGCATGGCCTGCCGGGTGCCGATGGCCGAGCCGCTGGAAATCGTGCGCCGCGGCGCCGCGCGCGTTGTCGAAGTCGGCGAGGAAGACATCGCTGAAGCCATGCGGATCCTGTACCGCAATACCCACAACGTCGCCGAGGGGGCCGGCGCGGCCGCGTTCGCCGCGCTGATGCGGGAACGGGAACGGATGAGGGGCAAGCGCGCCGCCGTGATCCTGTCCGGCGGCAACGTCGACGCCGAAGTGTTCCGCGAGGTGCTTGCCGGCGGCGTGCCGAAACCCTGAGCCGATTCAGCTCCGCTCCAGAAAGGCGCTGATCGCGGGCGCGACCGTCTCACGCAGATAGCGGGTTCGCGGGGTTGTCCCCCACCAACCCGAATGACCGCCCGCGGACGGATGCGTGAACGTAAGGAGGTCCACCGGTTTGCCGGCAATCCGCACGGTTTCCCACGTGTCGCCCGCCGGCGGCAGCGGCAGGGCATTGGCCATCCAGCGCCTGAGCCCCAGGCCGTGAACCACGATCACAGTCGGCTGGAGGATTTCCATCGTGCGCAGAAAATGAGGGGCGCAGTTGCGCTGCATCGCGACGCTTGAATGACCCCGCCCCCCTCCGTGAGCGTCCTTGCTTCTGGGCGCCGTCAATGCCGTGCACAGCAGGTAATTCACCTGGGCGCAGCCATCGAAGACATGTCCGTCGAGCAGGCGTTCGCCCTCCTCGTCGTCGCCGAGCTCCCGCCCCAGCAGCAGTCGCAGGGTCGAGGTGACCCCCTTCATGTGCGGATTGCGGCCCCGGAAGCCCGCGGCCGCGGAACGGGCGAGCATTTCCGAGCGGCCCGCCAGATCGACGCACTCGCGGGCCTGCCCGTATTCCTGCCCGAGCACGACTATGCGCATCGCCCGTCCCTCGACCTCGAGGTCGTAATGCCTGCCCACGTGGCTCATTTGCCCGGGATGAAACGGAAACCCGCTCCGGCTCGCCCGGCACTCCGCATAGCTGCCGCAAATGAACCGGCCATTCCCGGAGAGCAGGTGTTCACGCACGTACGCCTGCAGCAACCGAATCCGCTCCCGGGTCCTCTCCGGGTGAGAAGAAATCACTTTTTCCAGCCTGGCGTCCGGGAGAATCGAACCCTGCTACACCCGGGTCAGGCGCATCAAGGATTGAGCTTGGCGTATTTCTCTCCCGCCTCGATGGCCACCGTCAGGCGGTTCCGCCGCTGGGGCAGCGGGCAGGTCGCAAAGTCGGTGAAGGCGCACGGCGGGTTTATGGCCTTGTTGAAATCCAGTGTCACGGTTCCCCCGGCGCGGCGGGACGCAAAGGCATACAGGTATCGGCCCGCCGGATAGGTGGTCTTCCCCGTGGTCAGGTCGGCAAAAATCAGCAGGAACCCGGGGCCGGCAGCATAGGCTTCCAGTGAAAGCGGCTCGCCGCCAAACTCGAATGCCAGGACGCCCGGGGCCGTGGGCTTCCAGCCCAGCCCTTCCACCACCGTAGTGAGGATGCGCTCCTCGGGCCGCGCGTAGGGCTCGAAACGCGCCTCCACGCGCCAGGCGGAGTCCGTGGGATAGGCCGGTATTCCCGGGAAAGTGCTCACTGCCGGATGGTTCAGGTCGCGCAAGCGCACGCCCATCCGGTCCAGACGGCCGATTGCATGCCAGGAGACCGAACCGTGCGTCAGGACCGTGGGGTCGCCTTCCTCATCGTGCACCAGCCGCAGTTGCGTGACCCGTTCGCCGTTGCTGACGACTTCCGCGCCCGGGTCCGCCCTGAACTCAACGATCCCGTTCTCCCATACAAAGTCGCCAAGGTACGGAGCGGCCGGCAAGTCCGACAGCACGATATCGTTGTCGGGCGCCGACCCCATGCTCGTAGCGCCCGGTTCGAGCCAGTAGAGCCCGGCCAGATTCAACCAGCCGGCCGGCCCTTTCAGTTCCTCTTCCCGCTCAGCGCGCCAATCCGCTATGGATTGGACATAGTCCGCGGCTCCAGGTGATCCCGCAGGCTCCGGAGCCGCGCCGGCAACCATGAACCACGCCGAAGAAAGCAGCGTGCCCACGACGAATTGCTTCATTTTCCGGACTCCTTGCAACTACCCGACAGATTCCGCGCTACTGCCTGCCGGCAGTTCGACCGAATCGGGTTGATTTGCCGGATCGCGCCGGGTTTGCGCGCGGCCCAGCGCCACTGAAAGAGCGGTCCATACGGCGGCGAAGGGCGTAACCGCCGCAACCATGACACCCAGGCTGCCCAGCCCACTGAGCAGGGCGTGGATGCCGGCGCCCGCCAGGTCGCCGCCACGGTAGAGGAAAACGTCGATCAACGGCTTGGCCTTGTATCGCTCCGCGGGCGGCACGACGATGAAGAGAGTCTCGCGGGCGGGGCGCGACAATGCGTAGCGGGTGGTGCGATGCACGGCCTGAAATATGGCCATGACACCGTACAGGGGCCAGATGGCCAGTACCGCGAAACCCGCCAGCGTCACCAGCGGCAGAATCGCCAGCGTCCAGCCGACGCCGAGCCGTCGGATCACACGGGTCGCAATGAAAATCTGGGTCAGGAGTGTCAGCGTTTGTGCAAGCGCGTCGAAAAGTGCAAAAGCACCCAGGCGCTCACTGAAAGTATCGTTGTCGATCAGAACAATGTTGGCCTGGGTGAAATAGATCAGCGTGTTGGAGACGGCCATGCACACGATGAACAACGCGATCCCCATCAGGTATGGCGACGTTCCAACCGCCGTCAAGCCGTCGAAGAACCCGCCGCCGATGCGCTGCCCCGGGATCGATACGGGCGGGCCGCTGGTCTCACCAAGTCTCGAATGGCTGGACTGAACGGCTGTCCGGTCAAGCTTCAGCATCAAAACAGTTGCCAGCACGAACAGCCCCGCTCCGGTAAGCATCAGTGCCATCGGCAAGTAATCCGATTCGGTCGAATTGCTGATGAAATAAGCGGCCCAACCTCCGACAGCGGCTCCCAGCGTTCCACCAGCTCCAATAAAGGCGAACATGCGTTTGCCCTGGTCCATATTGAAGATGTCGGCCATGAATGCCCAGAACAAGCTGGTGCTGAACAGGTTGATCGTGCTGAGCCAAACGTAGAACGTGTATCCGACGCCGCGCGCCAGCGGCGTCTCCGTATCGCTGCCGATCAAACCGCCGCCAGCCTGCGCGTTCGCGAACAGCAGCGCCGCGAATCCCAAAAGGCACACGACGACGAACCCGTAGCCCACAGGGATGAATCGACGCCGGTCCATTCGCGCGACCACACCAGCAAAAAGAAGAACAAAGACCAGGGAAGAAATGGAAGTCACCACGAACAACCAGCGAAGTTCGTCCATGCCCCGCGCCACGCCCATTGTTTCGCGCACCGGCCGCAGGAAAAAATAGCCGCACAGCACGCAGAAATTGAACAACGCCGCGAGCAAGGCCAGGCGCAACTCGCCCCGCTTGAAGTTCAGAACCCGCGCAGCCCAATCCGTCATGTTTTTCTCCCTCGCCCCTTCCCTCAGGAGCCTTTCGGCGCCGCCGCGCCTTTTACGTCCAAGGCCGCCCGGTCTTCGCGAAGAAGCCGGAACAGCGAGACCGTCATTGCTACGCCGATGACCAGCAAAGGCAGAGATACTACCAGCGATGCCGACTTCGCGGCCTGTAATCCGCCCACGAAAATCAATCCGATGGGCAGGACCACGATCGCCAGGGCCCAGAACACGCGATGCCAGCGGTGCGGATTCAGCCCCGCTGTCAGTCCTCTGGTGGCCGAAGCCGCGATCGCGTACGAGGCGGAATCATAGGTGGTCGCGATGAATATGAAGGTAAGCGCCACATAGGACAGCAGCGGCAGGGGAAAGGGCTTGAGGGCCGAAAGGAACCCGGCAATGGCGGTTTCCGGCCCGTCCGCGGCCAGAATCTCGCGCACGGCCAACTCTCCGCTGGTGTCCATCCATTGCGCCGTGTTGCCGATGCAAACAAAGAGGAGGGCGCAGCCCAGCGTACCGTAGAGCAGCATCCCGCCAATCACTTGCCGCAGGGAGCGGCCGCATGAAATCCGGGTAACGAACAGGCCCACAAAGGGCGCATACGCCAGCCACCAGGCCCAATAGAAGATCGTCCAGTCCTCGATGAAATTCGAAGACAGGATCGGGTCGGTCCAGGTGCTCATTCGGACGAATTCCTGGATCATCAGTCCGAAGCTGCTGGTCCCCAGTTTGAGCGCGAATCCCGTGGGGCCGGTCAGCAGAACATAGATCGCGAAGATGATCGCGGCAATGGCGTTGATCTCGCTGAATCGCTTGATGCCCTTGTCGATGCCCAGGTACACGCTGGTGGCGAAAAGGGCCACGGAAATCGCGATCACGCCCACGTCGATGGCAAACGTCTCGCCGATTCCGAACAGCGCGCTGATGCAGGCGCCCACCATCGGGGTCGCGAGGCTCAACGAGGTGGCCGTTCCGCCCACCATCGCGACGACAAAAATGAAGTCCACCACCCTGCCCAAGGGACGGCTGGACACATCGTGGCCCATCAGTCCGACCAGCGATGTGGAGAGCCGCAGGTAGGCAACTTTTCGCTGGTAATACGGATAGGCAATGGCCACCGTCGCCAGGGCGTACAGCGCCCAGGCCGATACGCCCCAGTGAAAGAACGCGTAGGCCGGCGCAACCTCCAGCGCTTCCGCCGAACCGGGCTCCAGGCCGAATGGCGGCGTATCCGCGTAATACACCCACTCGATCGGCGCCCAGTACAACAGGCCGCCACCGATCCCGGTGCAGAACAGCATTGCCACCCAGGAAAACGTGGAGTAGGCAGGCCGGGCGTCCTTTCCGCCCAAACGATAGCGTCCGTAGCGGCCCAGGGCGATTACGGCCAGCACTATGGTCGCCGCCGCGACGGCCCATTGGTACACGATGCCCACTTCGCCGGCAATCCAGCTATATGTCCCGTCCACGGCCTTGCCGGCGAATTCGGGAAAGCCAAGCAGAAAGGTCCCCCACGCGACGATCACGGCGACCATCGCCCAGAACAGAACGCGGTCGACCTGCACCGCAGGCACGCTCGCCCTGGCTTCGGAATCGCTTATCAAATCGTGTTCGTATCAGCCGCGCAACTGCGGGAACAGCAGTACGTCGCGAATGGCCGGCTGGTCCGTGAGAAACATGACCAGGCGGTCCACGCCCAGGCCCAGGCCGGCGGTCGGCGGCAGGCCGTATTCCAGCGCCGTCACGAAGTCCTCGTCGTACAGCATGGCCTCGTCGTCGCCGCTCTCGCGCAGGCGGACCTGCTCGCGGAAGCGGCGGGCCTGGTCTTCGGCGTCGTTCAGTTCCGAGAAGCCGTTCACCAGTTCCCGCCCGGCGATATACAGTTCGTAACGGTCGGTGATCTCGGGATCGTCGTCGCTGGCGCGCGACAGCGGCGAAACCTCGGCCGGGTGGCCGGTAATGAACACCGGCCCGGCAAGCCGGTCCTCCACCGTGCGGTCGAACAGTTCCGCCAGGAGCTTGCCCCAGCCCGCGTTTGCAGGCGGGTCGCTCTCGAGACCCAGGCGCGCGCGGCATTCGAGGAGGTATTCCGCATCGCGCAGGCGCGCCGCGTCCAGGCCCGGATTGTGCTCAACCACCGCCTGCTCCATGCTCAAGCGCGGCCAGTCGCCGCCCAGTTCATAGTCCTCCCCCTGGTAGGTCACGCGGGTCCCGCCGACTACCGCTTCGGCCGCCGCACGGATCATCTCCTGCGTCATCCGCATGAAGTCGTTGTAGTCGGCGTAGGCCTGGTAAACCTCCAGCATCGTGAATTCGGGGTTGTGCTGGGTCGAAAGACCTTCGTTGCGGAAACAGCGGTTCATCTCGAAGACGCGCTCCATGCCGCCCACCACCAGCCGCTTGAGATGCAGTTCCAGGGCCACGCGCAGATACAGGTCCCGATCCAGCGCGTGATGCCGCGTGGCAAAGGGTCGCGCGGCTGCGCCGCCGGCTATGGACTGCATTACGGGCGTTTCCACCTCCATGAACCCGCGGCCGGCCAGAAACTCCCTCAGCGCCGAAATCACGCGCGCGCGGCGCTCGAATACCTTGCGCGAGTCGCGGTTCACGATCAAGTCCAGGTAGCGGCGCCGATAGCGCTGTTCGCGGTCGGTCAGCCCGTGGAATTTCTCCGGCAACGGGCGCAGGGCCTTCGTAAGCAGCTCGGTCTCGCTGACTTCGACGCTCAACTCGCCGGTACGCGTGCGCACCACGACGCCCCGCGCCCAGACGATATCGCCCAGGTCCATGCCCCCGGTTTGCGCGTATGCGTCCTCGCCCATCGCGTCGCGCGACAGCATCAGCTGGATCCGCCCGCTGCCGTCCTGGATCGAAACGAAACTCAGACGCCCCATCCGGCGTTGCGACACCAGGCGCCCCGCCACCCTGACCTCGCGCCCGAGTTCCTTCAGCGCCGCCGCGTCCGCTTCGGCGTATTCCCGCTGCAATTCCGCGGCCCCGGCGTCGGGCCGGTAGTGGTTGGGGAAGGACCAGCCGGCTTCCCGCAGCGCCTTGAGCTTGCGCCGGCGCTCGGCGATCAGGCGGTGTTCCGGGAGGGTCTCGGAAGACCGGTCGTTGGGCGGCGCGGGCATGGACCGGATTGTACGGCGTGATGCGGAATGCACGGGGATGAGCGCATAATACGCACGGCTGAACTGGCGCGGGAACACGCTTGACCGAATACCTGCTTGTGCTGTCCTGCCCGGACCGGACCGGGCTGATCTACGCCGTCACGCGCTGGCTGCTCGAAAACGGCTGCAACGTGCTGGACAGCGACACCTACAAGGACCCCTTCCGGGAGCGCTTCTTCATGCGCGTTCATTTCTCCGGCGATGTCGCGCTCGATGAGCTGCGCGAGTCGTTCGAGCCCAGGGCGCGAGAGCTTCAGATGCGCTGGGAGCTGGTGCTGGCCGATGCCCGTCCGCGCGTACTGATCATGGTCTCCAAACACCTGCATTGCCTGCTTGACCTGCTCAACCGGGTCCGGCTCGGCCAACTGGCGATCGACATTCCGCTCATCGTCTCCAACCACCCCGACGCGGAATGGCTGGCGAAAGCCGCCGACATCGAATACCTCCATCTGCCGGTGACGCCGGCCAACAAGGCCGACCAGGAACAGCGGGTTGTCCGGGAAATCGAGAAGCACGACGTAGACTTCGTCGTGCTGGCGCGCTACATGCAGATCATTTCGCCGACCCTGTGCGAGCGGCTGCCGGGACGGATGATCAATATCCATCATTCCTTCCTGCCGGGTTTCAAGGGCGCCAAGCCGTATCACCAGGCCTACCGGCGCGGCGTGAAGCTGATCGGCGCGACGGCCCACTACGTCACCGCGCAGCTCGACGACGGCCCGATCATCGCGCAGGACGTGCAACCGGTCGGTCATCGCATGACGCCCGACGATCTGGCCGCCGTCGGCAAGGACATCGAGCGGGTGGTGCTGGCCCGCGCGGTGCAATACCACGCACAAATGCGCGTGCTGATCAACGGCCGGCGCACGGTCGTTTTCCGCTGAGGTTCGCGAGACTCCAAGGGGAGCGCATATGACTGATGACTCCAACCGCAAATCCTGCTCTACGGGCATAACGCGGCGGTCCACACTGCTGGCCGGAGTCGGGTTGGCCGCCACAGGCACGTTCCTGGATTCGTTCAGAACCACGGCCAGCGCCCAGGACACGTCCGCCTTCTATCCGCCGGTCACGCCGGGCATTGAACCGCGGGGCGCCAGGGTTCAGCCTTACCCGGCGGCCTGTGTGCAATCCGGCGTTGTCCGCACATTCGATTCATCAGGAAATTTTCTGCCCGACGCCCTGAAGCGCAACGTCGACGCGATGTGCGACCTGATCCGGCGCGGAGCCGACGAACATGGGGCGCGCCTGATGTCGTTTCCGGAATTCGGACTGCAAGTGCCCAGCGTGCCGATGACACCGGCCCAATGGTGGCCGGGAACCATCCGCGCCGACGGGCCGGAAATCGAGCGCATCGGCAAGGCCGCGCAGGACGCCGACGCTTACGTCGCCTTCAATCCAATGGAAGGCATAGACCGGTTTCCGGGCCGGTACTTTCTGACCGGCATGATCGTGGGGCCCAGCGGCGATGTGATCCTCAACTACAGAAAGCTCACGGGGCTCACCGGCAAGACCCGCCCCGGGGACCTCCTGTCCGCCTGGCTGGACCATTTCGGCGAAGACAGCCTGTTTCCGGTTGCCGATACGCCGATCGGCCGGCTCGCCTGCGTGGTGGCCGGTGACATGAACTACCCGGAAATAGCGCGGGGCATGGTCCTGAAGGGTGCGGAAGTGATTCTGAGTCCCACGGCGTCGGCCACCTATCCCGCGGATCACAGTTTCGAAGTCCCAGTGAACACCACGATGACGCGCCGGGTGCGCGCCTACGAGAACGTGGCGTACGTGCTGTTGTCCGATCTCGGCCCGGTGGGCGCCGACGCCCAGCCACCCTTCCCCCGGCGCCAGCCGTCACAGATCATCGACTTCAAGGGCAACAAGCTGGCCGGCACGCAATCCGGCGGCGTGGAATATGCGGTGGCCACCATCGATATCGATGCGCTGCGTCGCGAGCGGACATCTCTTGGCGGTTCGAACCTGCTGAGCCATCTGCAGATGCCCCTGCACCGCAAGATGTACAGCGCCGCGGACTTCGCTCCGGTCAATACCCACCTCGATGCGCCGCTGGCTTCCACGGATGAACACCGCGCGGCACAACGTGAAACCATAAGCCGCCTTGTCGAGGAAGGGATCCTGGTGCCTCCCGGAATCGGGTAACAACAATATGTCTTTGGGAGAAAGTGAATGAAAGCGCAACGGTCAATTGAAATCGCAGTTTTCGCGTTGGTCCTGGCCTGCCTGGGATCGATGCCCGCAAGGGCTGAAAGCCCGCTGGAACAGGACCTCGAACAAATCATGGCGTGGTGGCCGGGGACCTACAACAACAACCGGCAGGTCGCCGAAGTCGAAGCGCGAATGGGAGAGGAGAATTTCACCGGGGAGGTCTGGCGCCTGGACGGAAGCGGCATGGGGGGCTATCTCAACGTGACCTCCCACTACATACGCCTGGATGCGCCGGCAATCGGCGACAACGTGTTGTACGTCGAGGAATACCGTGACGGGCAACCCGGCGAGACCTATCGTCAGCGCATTTACACATTGTCCGTCGACGAAGAGGAGCAGGTGATCCGGGTAAATCTCGCAAACTTCCAGGACCGCGAGAAGTACATCGGAGCGTACAGGGACATTTCCATGCTTGACGGCGTAACCGGAGACGACATCGCACCGTTCCCGGGAATCTGCGATCTGATCGTCGAACAGCGCGGCAACCGCTACCACATGCGCATGCGCACCAATGCCTGCGCTTTCGGGGGCCAGGCTTTCAGTTACGAAGCCGTAATCACCGGGGACGCCTTCTGGTTTCGCGACAAGATCGTGCGCCTTGACGACGACACGATCGTCATGACCATGGCCAACTTCAACTTCCACAAGTCGGACAGAGTAGAGTGACCACCTTCGTTCCAAGGGGCAAGGGGTCGCAAATCATGATATTTCTCAAGGCAGCAATCATCGGGCTGGCTGTTTCGCTCGCGGGAACGGCCGTGGCCGATAACCTGCCCGAAGAACTGCAAAGATGCGCGCAGCTGCAGAACGCCGAAGTCCGTCTGGCCTGCTACGACGCGCTGGCCGAAATCAGCGCATCACGGCCGCAGCAGGCTTCGTCCGCAACCGAGGCCCCGACACCCGCCGTCAGTCCGTCGGCAACGGCCCCATCCGCAGCCGTGCAAGCGCCGGAACAGGAATCCGGGCAGTCTCTTGCCCAACGCGTATTCGGCCTGCTTCCCGGCAGGGACGAAGGCGACAACCTGCTCGAATCGCGCGTGGTCGGAGAAATCAGGAACCCCGGCCAGGGCACGCGATTTACGTTGGAGAACGGCCAGGTGTGGCAGCAGGTCGAGCGAACCCAGCGCAACTACCGGGCCACCAATCCCAGGGTGGAGATCAGGGAAGGCTTCATGAACAGCTATCGGATGCGCCTGGAGGGCCTAAACGGGCGCATCCGCGTACGCCGCGTGAAATAAGCGCTATTTCAGGCGGTCGAGCATCGCCTGGTGGGCGGCGTAGGCTTCGTCGAGGCGGCGGCGGGCTTCGCCGGCCGAGGGGAAGCCGGCTTCAAGGCCGGCCAGCATGATGACCGCTTCCATTTCCTCGCGCGTTACGCCATGGTGGATGCCGGCGCGCACGAAATAGCCCACGTCATGACGGGCGGCGGTGACGATCCCGATGGCGCACAGGATCATGGTCTTCAGATCGACCACTTCCTGGTCCCAGACTTCCGGCGCGATCCGCGTCATCAACTGCCGGTTGAAGTCGTTCTGGTCGAGCTGTTCGCACAACTCGGCCCCGTAGTCGGGACCGAAGATGCGCAGGAACATGGCGCGGCCGCGCTCGAGTTCCGCCTCGGAGAAGGGTTTGTACGCGCTGCCCATTCCAGCCGGCTAAACGCGGATCAGGTCGCGTTCCAGGTTGTAGAGGCGCTCGGAACCGTTGGCGGTGATACGCACTGACTCCTCGAAGAACATCCCGCCCCAGCCGATTTCATGCAGCTCCATGTCGATGTTCAGCACCATGTTTTCCTCGATGCGGAAGTCGCCCAGGTTGCCGCCGGCGATGAACGGCACCTCGATGTGGTCGAGGCCGATGCCGTGGGTGAAGGCTAGCTCGAAACTCGGCAATCCGGCGGCGCGCACCGCCTGGATGACCCGGTTCCGCAATTCGCCGGTCTGTATGCCGGGACGCAGGTTGGAATAGGCCTCGTCGATTCCCGCCATGTAGGCCTTCCAGTAGCGTTCCAGCTTGGGTGAAGCCTCGCCCAGGACCGCGGTGCGCTGCGCATCGCCCATGTAGCGGCGCCACTTCATCATGCTGTCGAAGCAGACCTGGTCGCCGGGGCGGATCACGTAGTCGCGCTCGGGGCGGCCCGCGCCGGCGCTCATGGGCCCCGCGCCATTGAAGGTGGCGAACGGGCGGGCGCCCTGCTCCACCACCCGCACCTCGTAGGCGGTATAGACGTCGTTCCACGTGGCCCCGTCCCTGATCGCGGCCAAAGCGGCGCGCAGCGCCGCCTCGTTCTTGACCGCCGCTTCCTTGAGTATGGCGATTTCATCGGGCGACTTGACCATCCGGATCTCGATCAGCAGATTAGCGGCATCGACGATTTCGGCATGCTCCACCGTGTCGCCCAGGAGACCGGCGAACCGCGTGTCGTCAAACCCGAGCCTGCCCTTGTCCAGGCCGGTTTCGCTGAGCATGGCGCAGACGGCACCGTTGATCCCGGCGTACGGCTCTTCCTCCAGCTCAGCGACCATCCGCCGGATGGCCAGGTCCTCACCCTTGAGCTCGGTGTCCTCGGCGAAGGTGTGCACTTTCAGCACGCCGCCGTATACGCCGAAGTAATAAAGGCGCTGGTCCGGCATCCACGTGGGCCGCTGAATCAGTACGGCCGCCTCGATCTCGGTGACCACCAGGCAGGGTGGAATGTCGGGATCTCGCGGCAGGATGGCGCAGGCCACCCAGGGGACGTCGTAGAGGAAATCGGTGTCGAAATCGCTCAGGTACAGTACGTTGTTGGGCGTGACCGCGATCAGCGCGTCGAGCCCGTCGCGCTCCATCAACTCCATCGCCCTCTCGCGATTCAGCAACACGCCGAATTCCCCGAATCAGCGGAAGGAGGCGCTGGCGAAGTAGCTGTTGACGCGTTCCTCCCAGTCGTCCACCTTGCCGAAAATACCGGTGTAGTAATCGGCCAGGTAGATGAGCCAGAACGCGCCGCTGATGCTGCACACCGGACCGTGGCGCACGCCGGGCGGGCGGCCGATGTAATGGTCTTTGGTCAGCACCAGGTCTTCCTTTACGTCCTCGCGCTTGTGGTCGAAGGTGTAGCCGATGTAGCAATCGCCCGCGATCAGGTAGAGGCACTCGTTGTGCGGATGGTGTTCGGTGCCGGGGTCGACGAAGCCCGGCGCCAACGCGGTCAGGGCGATCACCTCCTTGGTGCCGTCGTCCTTGCGCAGCCCTTTGGTCAGCACGCCGGGAGGCCGGGCCTCCTGGCCGGTGTTCGGGTCCTTCCAGGTGGAGCGCTTGACGATGTCCGCCATGGGGTCAACCCACGGCAGGTGCCAGGTGTTGGTGCGGGCGATATGCCGCTCCACATGCGCATCGGGCAGCGAGTCCTCGGCCTCCTCGAAGGACAGCGGCCGACTGGTGAAGAGCAGGAGCCTGCAGCCGCCGGAAGTGCCGAGCGGTCCCCAGGCCATGCCGGCCGGGAAATAGCCGTAACAGCCCTGCATCCAGGTTTCGCCGCCGATGTCCAAGGAACCTTCCAGCACATAGAGGTCCACGTCGGCCTCGTTTCGACCTCGCGGCAGGGACCAGTTCGCGGGCAGTTCCATGACCAGGTGTTCTCCTCCGGTTTTGCTTTCGGTGCTCAGGTTGCGTGCGGTGGCGCCCGGCGTGAATCCGGAATTGAGCGCCTGCGGCTTCACACGGCTTACGTCGAGGCAATCTTCTCTGCGCATCGGCATGGCATTACTCCTTGGGTCCCTCGTCAGTCTTGCAGCCCGGCGAGCCAGGCCACCACGGCCTCGCAGCACTCGCGGGGCTTGGTAATCATGCAATAGGTCGATCCGGCGCCGGCGATCTCCGCCTTGTCCACATCCGACTTGATGGCGAGAAACTCGCGCATCAGCGTTTCGTGGCTGGCCGAGTCCATGCGCTCGTTCTCGTTGAGCGCGCTGTCGTCGCCCATCAGCAGCAGCGTCGGGCATTCGATGTTGCGGATATCGGCGGTCAGGTCCACGTTGGCGTAGGCGTCAAGCACGGCCTTCAGGGTGGCCATGTTCACGTTCGCGGCGTACTGCTTCTTGGCCCAGCGCTCGTACTTGATGCCCTCTTCCGAATACAGCACGTCCGGCGGCAGCACCACGCCCGCGTACAGGCGCGAGAGCTGTTCGATGCCGAACACCCTGCCCACCCACCAGGAGGCCTCGTAGATGTTGCGCCAGGTGTCGTCCACGCGGATGAACGGATAGGCAATCAGCGCGTGCATGCGCTCGGGGTACTTGGCCGCAAATCGCAGCCCGATCGACGATCCCGTGGAGGTGCACCACAGCGCCGTGCGTTCGATCCCCGCAGCGTCCAGGATCGCCGCCAGGTCGTCCACCCAGCGCTCCACCGAGTACGGCTCCGACTGGGTCCAGTCGGACTTACCCACCCCGCGGTAGTGCCATTGCAGGATCCGGTGACGCGTAGTGAGGTACGGCTCGCAGAACTCGAACTGCTTGTCCACCAACGCAAAACCGCCGATCAGCGTGAGCGGCGGCTTGCCCTCGCCACTGACCTCGTACCACAGATTGGCGCCGTCCACGCGTACCTTCGGCATGCCTTCCTCCCTATTGCGAAGAGATCGCCGCGTCGTACTGGTGCACGATCCGCACCCCGTCCAGCATGAACCCCATCGGCATCCAGTATGCGCCCAACACTTCCTTCGGCGCCAGCGGCATCAGTTCCTCGTTGTCCGCCCGGCAGAATTCCAGCGACCCTTCGCCGGCCAGCGTCTCGCCCTGTTGAAGCCCGCTCATCACCATTTGCGTGAGGTCGTGCACCAGGGGCTTGCCCAGCGGCGGAACGTGGCAGTCGGGGACGTGGCGCATGCAGGTGAGAGGCAGGTTGCGCGTATAGAACTCCAGTTCCGACAGATCGATCACGCGCTGCGGCGAGAACTCCATGCGCATTACCGCCTCACCATGACGGCTGACCACGCGCTTGAACCGCGTGCCCACGCCGCCGTCCTGCTTCATGCCGGGCAGCAGAGGGTGCATGCCGCTGGTTTCGATCTCCGCCTGCTTGGAGCAGGCGCCCAAAAACCAGCTCAGCAGCACCAGCCAGTCGCGGTTGCACCACTGGAAGGTGGAGAACATCGTGCGCTCGCCGTGCAGCCTGCAGGGCAGTCCGATCACCGCAACGTCGTAATGACTGCGCGCCGCCGGCCAGTCCGCGGGCTCCACGCCCTCGGGGTAGCACTTGAGGTGCGGGCTCCACACATAGGCCTCGTCGGGCGGATCGGAAGGCGTTAGCGGTTCCGGCAGGTACGCGGCGATCGCATCCGGATCGGTCCGGAAATGGAACAGCAGAAGGTTGCCGGCAAAACGCCACGGCAGCGGCTCCAGCATGGAGGCCTCGCCGTTCGGCGTGAAGGGACGCGTGTATCCGGCCATGGCTACCTCCAGTTTCCCCAGAGTTGCGGTTGCGGATCCGGCGCGGCCTGCGCCAGGTACTCGCGGCAGCGCGGCGCGCTCCAGTTCGGCTCGGTGAACCGGAAGTCGATTTCCTTCTCGCCGCGGCAGAACCACACGCAGCCGCCGCGCGTGGCCTGCGGTCCGTGCGGTTTCTCGCCCGGACGGAAGATATAGGAACCCGAAGTGATCATGCCGGTCTCTCCCATCAGGTAATCGCCCTGCAACAGCACCAGTTCCTCCCAGGTTTCGTGCGCCTCCAGCCTGGGATCGCACCATCCTGGCGCCTGATGCGTCATCAGCGTGTAGGCGCCGGTGTCCGGATCGCTGTGCAGCCTGCGCACCTTCAGGCCGGCCCCCGCCTCTTCGCTCGTTCGGCCGGGAAAATCCGGCACAGGCTGCCATGCCATGGCGTTGACGTCCAGCGGCCCTGTCTTCCGTTCTTCGCGACACGTCGCCGCAGGCTCGGAGTCCTGCGAGAGTCCGGCGCGGCCTTCGCCCATCCACAGCGCCGCGAACCCGCCGCGGGTTTCAGCGCCGGCAACGGCAAGCCCCCGGGGGAGGAATGCGTAACTTCCGCGCGCAAATTCGCATTCGCCCAGCCTGAGGTCGCCATCCAGGAGGAGGATTTCGAGATCGTTTTCCAGCACGCCGCTGTCGTGAGAGCACCAATAGGGTTCGCCTTTCACGAAGAGGCTATTGGCTCCCGAGTCGCCCGGCTGGGCACTGAGAATGGCCGCCCGCAATCCATGCCCGAATGCAGGCGCCGCCGCCGGCGTCAGCGCCACGCCGTCCAGACGCAGAAATTCAACCCGCGGACGCGACATCGATGCCTGGTGGGGTTGCTCGTCCGTCAGCCCGCGCCGAAACGGGCTTCGTGCTCGGCGTAAACGCGGGTCAGGATGTCAATGGCCATTTCCGCGGCAGGAAAACCGAACTCCAGACCCGCCAGCAACAGGATTTCCTCTACTTCTTCCCGGGGAATTCCGTGATGGGCCGCCATCTTCATGAAGAATTCCACTTCCTGTTTGTGCGTGGCCGTAAACATCGCGATGCTGCACAGGACCTTGGTGCGCAGGTCCACCCGGTCCATCTCCCAGATCGGCACCATGACCTCACGCAACTTGGCATGAAACGCCGGAGGGCGGCTGGTAACGATCCACTGATAGATTTCCTCGCCCTGTTCGTCGCCCCACAGCTTGTGGGTAATCGCCTGAAACCGGCGTTCGAGGTCGTCACTCATGGCCGCACTCCAATCGTGGCCCACCAGGGATAGGCGCCGAAAAAGTACTCGCCGCCGAAACCCCAGCCGGTCAACTCGTTGGGCAGCGGCACGTCGCGAACATCGCTGAAACCGCCTTCCTCGAACATGCTCACGCGGTCTTCAGCCAGGAACCCCGGCAGGAAAGGGTCTTCCATGCGCCGACCTGTGGAGTCCAGCAGAAACGCCGATAGCGGGCTGTATTCCTTCTGCAGCACCTTGAACGGCGGCGATTCCATGATCGCGAAGACCCCGCCGGGGCGCAGCAGCCGATGGGCCTCGCGAACGACGGCCGCGCGCACCTTGCCCGGCAGTTCGTGAAACAGCCACACCGCGCTGACCACGTCGAAACTCGCGTCCGGATAGCCGGTGTCCTCGGCCAGCCGCTGGGTGAAATGGACCTTGAGCCCGCGCGACTCGGCCAGCTTGTGGCCGTACTTGAGCATGGAAGCCGCGTAGTCCAGGCCCACGACTTCCGCTTCGGGGTAAAGCTCGCAATACGGGAAGGTGCTCTTGCCGACGCCGCAACCCAGGTCCAGGATGCGCCGGTAGTCGCCCCCGGGCACCGCGCGGGCCAGGTTCCAGCCCATTTCGTCGCCGTCGTCGCGGCCCACCAGGAACGGGCTGATCATCCAGTGATAGAGGAACCCGGCGAACTCGGCGTGGTAGTTGCCTGGCTGCGTATGGATTTCGATCTTGCGGTAATAGCGGGGCGTTTCCAGTTCCGGGTCCAGTTCCAGGCTGCCCAGCGCGCCCGGGCGGTTGCAGTCGTCCAGCCAGGTCCGGACCTCGTCGCCCTGGCGTTCGAGTATGTCCAGGATGGCGCGGAACATCTGCGCGTGGTTGTGGCGCTCGAAGAACGCGCCGAACCGATAGGCGGCGCCCTGCTCCATCAGCGCGCCCACCTCGCGGATGTCCGTCGGATCGTCCAGCCGGGTCTCGTTTTCTCGATAGTGGGCGCCCATCGCGGGTCCGAAACCGGTCGAATTGAAGGCCATCAGGCCCCCTACAAAGTCAAGCCGCGCCTGCTGCGCGCGGCTGCGCTGAATATCCGGAGTGACTGTCATCGAAGCTCCCAGGGGAGTTGGACTATATTATAGGGAGGCGTGTTTCGCACGCTGGCTCGATCGGCGCATTGAGGGTGCGCCGTTTTTCTGGGCCGGGACTACAGCATTGAGGGGACACTATGAACCTGATTCGCACTACCACCTGCTGCGCCGTCGCGTCATTTCTGATTATCCCGCTGGCCGGCTTCGTCGCGCCGACGGCCTCGGCCCAGATGGCCGCGCTCGAGGAAATCGTGGTGACGGCCCGAAAGCGCGAGGAAAGCATCCAGGACGTGCCGCTTTCCATCACGGCGTTCACCGGCGAGGAGCTGGAGCGTGGAGGCTATGTCGATCTGGAGGACATCTCCTTCCAGACGGCCGGCATGCAGTTCAACAACGAGCTCGCCGGCACGCGGCCGGGGCGGCTGTTCAGCAATATCCGCTTCCGCGGCGTTGAGGGCAGCGAGTATTCCACGCTGCAGACCGCCTCTCTTTTCGTCGATGGCATCTTTGCCTTGCAGGGCGCCCAAACGCTGGCATTGAGCGACCTTGAGCGCGTCGAGGTCATCAAGGGCCCGCAGTCGGCCGCGTTCGGAAGAAACTCGTTCGCCGGCGCCATCAACTACATCACCCGGGCGCCCGACATGGAGGAATTCTCCGGCACGATCAAGGCCGACGCCGGGCAGTACGACCAGCATGAGCTGGACGTCAGCGCGGACATTCCCATCGCTCCCGGCGTCCTCGCGCTGCGGATCGGAGGGCGCTACTTCAACAAGGGCGCCATGTACCGCAACGCCGCCGGCGTGGGCGTGGGCGAGCAGCGCTCCGAATCGACATTCGCGACGCTGTTCGTGCAGGCCGCCGACAACGTCAGCATCAAGCTGCGCTACTACCAGCAGGACGACAGCGACGGACCGGCCGGCGTGACCTTCTACAAGGCGCGGCTGGACGACAGTTGCACGGGCAAGACGATGCCGGGCCTCACCACGGACGGCCAGCCCACCACGCTGATGCCGCGTGAGTACCTTTGCGGCACCATTCCGGGACCGGGCGGACAGATCGGTTTCCCCAACCCCAGCGTGTCCCTGAGTCCCGCCAGTTTCCCCGGCGGATTCGAAAACTTCATCCGGGACTCGCTGATCGACGCGCCCTCGCAGGTCGAAGGCGTGCCCTACATCGACCACTTCGGCATCGAACGCGACATTACACGCATCAGCCTGGTGCTGGACTACGAGTTCGCCAACGGCATGACGCTGGTCGCCACCGGCGCCTACAACGAGAACAACGCGGCGAATCTTCGCGACTGGGACATGACGCCCGACGAAGCCTGGTACGTGTCCAACCCGCAGGCCGGCGAGGATGAAAGCATCGATATACGCCTTTCCTCGGCGCCGGATTCAAAATGGCGCTGGCTGGGCGGGTTCAACTACTACACGCAGGAGTTCCTGACCAGCTCGAACGGCGGCGTGTTCGTGGTGGCCTGCGGCAACCTGGGGGCCTTCGGCACACCCGCGCAGTGCGCCAATCCCGCCCGCATTCCCGTGGACGTGGACGGCGGCGATTTCGTGGACGTGCAGGCCTTCTACGGGTCGCTGTCCTACGACATCACCGAACAGTTCACCGTGGACCTCGAAGCGCGCTGGCAGGACGACACGCGCAGCGATGGCCGGGGCGATTTCGAGATCAATTTCAAGGATTTCCTGCCGCGGATTTCCCTGCGATACCGCATTACCGAGGACATTACCGCCTACATCACGACATCGCGCGGCATTCTTCCCGGAGTCATCAATTCCAACATCATCAACTGCAACCCGACCACCTACACGCAGCCGTTCATCGATCCGCGCACGGGTCAGCCGAGCACCTCGTCGATGTGCCAGCAATACGTCGATGCGCTGGGCGCCGACGCGGTGGAAGTGACGCCGGTGCAGGAACTCGACGCCTATGAAATCGGCGTCAAATCCACCTGGATGGACGGTCGGCTGGTCGCCAATGTGGCGGCCTACTGGCAGGAATGGGCGAATGCGCCCTTCCCGACCTTCGTGACCGTTTACCGCGACGACGACGGCGACACGATCCCCAATCCCAACCCCAACTTCAACCCGGTCAGCACGCCGGGCAGTTCGGAATACTCCGGCGTGGAACTGGAAGTGGATTTCCTGGTCAGCGAAGACTGGGACCTGAGCTTCAACTGGTCGTTTAACGACAACGAGTACACCGAGTTCCTCATTCCCCTGGCATCCGCCGAATACGCGCTGGGCACCCGCAACGTCAAGGGGCACCGCTCCAGCCGCTTCCCGAAGTGGTCGGGCAACGTCTCCTCCACCTACGGCGGAACCTTCCAGAACGGCTGGGACTGGTCGCTACGCGGCGATCTCACCTACATGGGCGAGACCTTCCCCGGCCTGACCAACCTGGCCACGCTGGAGAGCTACTCGCTGCTGAATCTCCGGTTCGCGGTCGAACGGAACGACATGCGGGTGGAGGCCTACGTGAAGAACGCGCTGGACGAGGATTACTGGCGCACCGGCCAGGAATACACCGATTTCTCGCGCGTGCTGAGCGTGGGATTCAACTTCAACCGGCTCGGCCTGACGCTGGTGCCGCAGGACAGGCGCACCTTTGGCGTTCGCGTAGCGTACGAGTTCTAGCGCATCGCCTACGCTGTAACCGGACCGGAGCAAGGCCCATGGAAACCCGAGTCGTACCGCTGGTGGAAGCCACACCCGCGGCCCTGGCGGACTGCGGGGAACTGCTGGGCCGCCACCCGGGCGCCGACCCCTTGCCGATCCAGTTCTACAAGGGCTCGGTGCAGACCTATCGCCCGGTGGATTTCCTCTCGGACGAACAGACCGAACTCAGCCTGGCCCACGTGCGCCGGCGCCCTTTCGAGGTGCACTGGATCGAACGCCACTTCAAGCACACCCAGACCTTCATCCCACTCGGAGGAGCGCCGTTCATCGCGGTGCTGGCGCCGCCCACCGACGGGGACCTGCCGGACCTGGACCAGGTGCGCGCCTACCGCTTCGACGGCACAGCCGGCTTCACCATGAAGCTGGGCACCTGGCACGAATTTCCCTTCGCGGTGGAAGAAGAGGCCGATATCGTGGTGATTCTGCGGCGTGAGGCCACCCAGAGCCTGCTGGACACCGATCCCGCCACGGGCGAGGTCCGCGGCCCCGACATCCAGAAGCAGGACCTGATCAAGCAGCACGGCGTACGCCTGAAATTCGACGTATGAGGCAGCGCCTGGTCCGTTTGCGCTAGCGGAGCGATGACCAAGGAACACGTAGAAAACCTGGCCGCGCTCGATGTCGCGCCGATTGCCTGGGACCCGCCGGGCCTCGCGCCAGGCGCGCAGCTGCGTCCACTTGCCCGGGATCCCGCCAGTGGCGGCTTCACCGGCCTCGTGGAGCTGCCGGCCGGCTTCGACAGTGGATCCGGCCTGAATTGCGCCGTGGAGATGCGCCTGTTCGTCATCGACGGCGAATTGCAAATGGGCGAACACCGCCTCGGACCCGGCGGTTTCTGCTACCACCCGGCCGGCTCCGGACAAGGCCGCTGGCGATCGCCGAAGGGCGCACGCGCATTCGTCGTTTACCTGGAAAGCCCTGAGTTTCGACCCGATCGAGGCTCCCCCGCACCCGATGCGATACCGTCACTGGACTCCTTCGCCATGGACTGGCACAACCCGCTGGACGCCAGCGATCCGTCCCAGGCCTTTCGCCCCGGCATCTTCGTGAAGGTCCTGCACGTGGATCCGGAAACGAGGGCGAGCACGCACCTGGCCGGCCTGATGCCCGGCTGGTACGCGGAAGGCATGGAATCGCACCCCGTGTACGAGGAAAACTACTGCCTGCAGGGCGACGTGCTGATCGGGGAAGTGGGCGATGAAGCGGGCTACACGATGGTGGTGGGCAGCTACCTGTGCCGGCCCCCCGGCATCATTCACGGGCCGCTGGCCAGCAAGAACGGCAACGTCAACCTCTGCTTCACCCATGGCCTGCTCGGCATCGACTACAGCGAAAACCCACGGTCCATGGAGCTCATCCGCAAGCACCTCCGAAACCACCCCTGGACCTGACGCCAGACTGCACTCCACATCGCATGCTGGTTAATCTCGAACGCGCGCGCGCCAGGATGGAGGAAGCGGGCCTGGAAGCGATGGTGTGCGTACAGCCCGTCAACGTCTACTACGCCAGCGGCTACGAGTCCGACTGGCTGTTCGACTACCAGTGGGCCGGTTGCGCGATCCTGCCGCTGTCCGAGGACCGCCCCGCCACGCTCATCGTTCACGATGTCGAGCTGACCAACCTGGCCGAGCACCCGAGCTGGATGCCGGAATTGCGGGTCTATGAGACGCAGGTGGGCGACGACATTTTCAGCCACTACACGGTGGATGAGGAAGCCGAACTGGAGGAATCAGACCGCAAGACGCTGGCGCTGATGGAAGAGACCCGCGCCACGGCCAGCACGGGCGTGGTGGAGGCGATCCTGAAGGCGCTTGGCGACGGCGGCTACCGCAGGCTCGGCTTCGACGACGCGCGCCTGGCCGCGCTTTGCGCCGAACGGCTGTCCGGCGTCGAGTGCTTCGACCGCCCCGAACTGATGACGATGATCCGGGCGGTCAAGACGCCCGCGGAACTGAAACTGATGCGCGAGGCGGGCCGGCGCAATCAGCAGGCCTTGAGCGTTGCCATCGATGCGGCGGGCGTGGGCGTGAAATGGTCGGACATTCGCCGGGCCTGGCACCTCTCGGTGGCCGAGCAGGACTGCATGCCCTGGTGCATCTACGTCGGCGCGGGCCACAAGAGCATGGGCCTGTGGCACGACCACGATTACCCGATTCGCGAGGGCGACCAGCTCTGCTTCGACTCCATGCTCACATGGCAACGCTACTTCGGCGACATGCAGCGGACCTGCGTCATGGGCGCGCCCGGCGCCAAGCTGCAGCGCTACTGGAATGCCGCCTACGCCGCCGCGGAAGCCGTATTCGACGCCATGCGCCCGGGCGTGAACACGGTGGAATTGCGCAAGCTGGCGCTGGAGGTCGGCAAGCGCGGCGGGATCAAGGGATTCCGGCATGCCTTCATGCACGGACTGGGACTGGAGCACCTGGAACTGCCCAGCGCTTCTCCGGGCCTGAGCGGGTTCGACCTGGAGGAAGGCATGGTCGTGAACATGGACATGGAGGTGTGCGAGATCGGTTTCGGCGGCATTTACTATGAGAACACCCTGCTGATCGGGCGTAACGGCCCCGAATACCTCTGCGATATGCCGCGCGAACTGATACACCTGCCCTGCTGAGCGAACAGAGTCTCATGGCGAAACGTAACGACTGGCTGGGCGACGAGATGCTGGACCGCATGATGAACGTCATCATGGGTCTTGCCGAGGAGCTGTACGTGACGCGCGACCGCCTGCAGGTGATGGAGCGCGTGCTGGAAAGCCGCGGCGCGCTGGATCGCGATGAGCTGGACAGCTGGAAGCCCGACGAAGGCCAGCAGGATGAAATCCTGCGCGACCGCGACGCCTTCATCCAGGCCATTCTTTCGCGTGCGCTCGACAAGCCTACCGGGAATCCCCCGGGAGAGAAGGCGTCTCGCCTTCTCGGAGGGCGGGACGCCCTCCCCCCCAGGGATCCTGGCGACTGAGCCGAGTCGTCTCCCACATGCAAGCTGCACCGACTCGCTTTGCGCGTGTCCTCAAGACGCGCGACGTGCTCATGCTCTCTTTCGGGGCGATGATCGGCTGGAGCTGGATACTGATGACCGGCTACTGGGTCGGCAACGCCGGAAGTCTCGGAACATTGATTGCCTTCGCGGCCGGCGGCCTGGTGATCGGGTTCATCGCGCTGACCTATGCCGAGCTGGCCTCCGCGATGCCGCGGGCCGGCGGCGAGCACGTCTACACTCACGCCGGGCTGGGGGCCGGCTGGTCGTTCGTCTGCACCTGGGCGCTGCTGATGGCCTACGTGACCGTATGCGTGTTCGAGTCCGTGGCGCTGCCGACCGCGGTCGAATACCTGATACCCGCGATCCGCATGGGCGCGCTGTGGCGCGTCGCCGGCGCTCCCGTCGATGCGGGGTTCATCCTCGTGGGCCTGGCGGGCGCCGTCGTGATGACCTGGATCAACGTCGTCGGCATCCGAACCGCGGCTATCGTCCAGGGCATCGTCACCGTCGCCATCTTCGTTTCCGGCGTGGTGCTGTTCACGGGGGCGGCCGGTTTCGGCCTGCCCGAACTGGCGGAACCGAAAATCGCCGTTCCGGCCACCGGCATTCTCACCGTCCTGATCATGGTCCCCGCCCTGCTGGTCGGATTCGACGTGCTTCCGCAGTCGGCGGAGGAAATCGACCTTCCGCCGAAGCGCATCGGGCGATTGCTGATCGTCTCCCTGGTCATGGCCGTGGTCTGGTACGGCGCGATCGCCTGGTCGGTCGCCGTGGCGCTCACGCCGGAGGAACTGGCCGGCGACGGACTGATTACGGCGGATGCGGCGAAAAAGCTGTGGTCCGCGGCCGCGGGCGGATCCTGGGCCGGCGTGGCGCTCACGATCGGCGGCATCGGCGGCGTGCTCACGAGCTGGAACGCCTTCATAATCGGCGGCAGCCGCGTGGTCTTCGCCCTGGCCGAATCAGGCAGCCTGCCCGCGGTGTTCGGGCGGCTTCATCCACGCTACAAGACGCCCTATGTCGCCGTGCTCGCGATCGGAGTGCTGAGCTGCATTTCTCCGCTGTTCGGGCGGACGATCCTGGTGTGGCTCATCAACTGCGGCAGTTTTGCCGTGGTGGCCGCCTACCTGTTCGTTCCGATCGCGTTCCTGGCGCTCCGGCGAAGCCAACCCGACCTGCCCCGGCCCTACAGGCTGCGCTACCCCCGTTTGGTCGGCATGTCGGCCATCGTGCTGGCCCTGGGCCTTTTGTGCCTGTTCATGCCCTTCAGTCCATCAAGCCTGGTCTGGCCGCAGGAATGGGGCATCGTGCTGGGCTGGGGCGCTGCCGGTGTCCTCGTCTGGCTCACCCGCCGTAACGTCCATTAGTTCGGCATCCACGTGGCCGTACGCCTGATTTCTTCCGCTTTCGGCAGAAACCTGCTGCTGGCCTGTCTAGCCCCGCTTTCGGCTTCGCACCTGTCGCCGGCCGCGGCGCAGGCGCAAGAAGCGGTGGCGGAGGCGGCGGTGATCGAGGAAATCGTCGCGATCGGTTCGCGAAAACGCGGCCGTTCGGCAGCCGAGTCCACCGCACCCATCGACGTGATTTCCGGGGAAACATTCGGTCTTGTCGGCAATACGGCGGACATTACCGAAAACCTGCGCGTCAACGTTCCCTCCTACAACGCCAGCATCGCTTCCGGAGACGGCGACACTTTCGTGCGGCCCACGTCGCTGCGCGGGCTGGCGCCGGACCAGACGCTGGTGATGGTCAACGGCAAGCGCCGCCACCGGGCCGCACTGATCGCGGAATTCGTGCCCTCGGCAGGGAAAGGCGCGCACGGACCCAACATCGGGATGCTGCCGGGAATCGCGTTCAAGCGGGTGGAGATCCTGCGCGACGGCGCTTCGGCGCAATACGGCTCGGACGCGATCGCGGGCGTGATCAATTTCGTTACGCGGGACGCTTCCGAGGGAGGAGAATTGCGCGTCCAGTACGGACAGTTCTACGAAGGCGAACAATCCTACGCCGTGGCGGGCAACGTCGGCCTGAGCATCGGCGCGGCCGGATTCCTGAACCTGAGTGCCGAATATACGGAAAACGACGCACTGTCCCGGGGAATTCAGCGAGCCAGCGCGCAGGCGCTGATCGATGCGGGAGTTCCCGGCGTTGGGGCGGACTCCCCGTTTGACGACGCCCCCCTCGTTCACACCTGGGGACGGGCCCATGGGGAAAACCTGCGCCTCTTCTTCAATGCCGGGATCGAAGCGGGCGCCAATGCGACGCTATACGCGCAGGGCAACTACTCGGACACCTTCAATCGCTACCGGTTCTTCTACCGCGGACCCGATCACATTACCCTGCGCACGCTTCGGGATGAATTCGGATTTGCCGGTCTGCCGGGGGGCTTCACGCCATTCTTCGACGGTGACCAAAGCGACTCCAGCATTGCAGGGGGGCTGCGGGGCGAACTGGCCGGCGGGCTGCTGTTCGACCTGAGCGTGGGCTACGGCCACAATCGGATCGATTTCGTCCTCAACAACACGATCAATCAAAGCCTGGGCCTGGGCGCCGACGGCAACCCGGCGCAGCGCGACTTCGACGTGGGCGACCTGGAGCAGGAGGAGGTCACCCTGAACGCCGATTTCTCCCGGCAGTTCACGGACACGGTTCACCTCGCCTTCGGAGCGGAGTGGCGCGAAGAGACCTTCATCGTGATTGCCGGCGAGCCTTCCTCCTGGTTCGGCGCGGGCAGCAGCGGCTTCAAGGGTTTCGAGCCGCAGAACGCCGGCGAGTTCGCACGCGACAACTACGCCCTCTACGCGGAAGTCGAACAGGACGTCACGGACGCCATCCTGGCGCAGTACGCCTTGCGTTACGAGGACTTCTCCGATTTCGGCGGCACGATCAACGGCAAGGTCGCCGCCCGCTACAACGTAAGCGACCGGGTTGCCCTGCGCGCGGCCTTGTCCACCGGCTTCCATGCCCCGACGCCAGGACAGGCGAACATTCAGAAGATCACGACCACCTTCGATAATGATCTCGGACTTCAGGTGGAGTCCGGCACGGTCCCGCCCACTCACCCCCTGGCGCTGGCGGCCGGAGGCTCGCCGTTGACCGAGGAGAAGTCCACCAATCTGAGCGTGGGTTTCGTTACGGACGTCGGCGAAGCCACGACGATCACGGCGGATCTCTACCGCATCGAGGTCCAGGACCGCATCTTCAAGACGCAGAACCTGCCCACGATCGACCCGGTCACGGGCGTCGGTTCCAACGTCCAGTTCTTCACCAACGCGCTGGATCTCAGCGTGACCGGTCTGGACCTCGTGCTGACGGCCGCGTTTGACTGGGGTTACGGCGGCCTCGGCACGACCGTGACGGCAGCCTACAACCACAACGAAGTGAAGGTGGACAATCAAACGGCGATCAACGGCGTATTGCCCGTGTCCGAAGCAAGCGTGGAGGACATCGAGGAAAGTTATCCGCAGGACCGCCTGACCGTGACCGCCACCACGTCGGCCGGCGCCAATTGGGACTTTCTCGCGCGGATCAACTACTTTGGCGCGCACTACGACGAGCGGGGGCGGATCGGCGGCGTGGACGGCGGACCTCCTACGCAGAAAGTGGGTTCGACGGTCTTCGTGGACCTGGAATTCAGCTACCGGCTCGACGAGTGCTGGCGCCTGACCCTGGGCGCCTCCAACGCGTTCGACGAATATGTCGACGTGGTGGGCCCGCCCAACGCCAACCGGCAGAACGTGGGCCTGCTCTACCCGCGCCGCACGGCAGCCAACTTCGAAGGCGGTTCCTGGTACCTCCGGGCGAACTACGTCTGGTAGCCAGGCGAGCGAAGGCGAGACGCCTTCCCCCCGGGGAGACTAAACGCCCTGCTTGAGGCCCGCCTCGATAAACGGACCCAGGGCGCCGTTCAGCACCGCCGTCGGGTTGCCGGACTCGACGCCGGTGCGCAGGTCCTTGACCCGCGACTGGTCGAGGACGTACGAGCGGATCTGGTTCCCCCAGCCGATGTCCGCCTTGCTGTCCTCCAGGGCCTGCTGTTCCGCCCGCCGCTCCCGCTCGGCCAGTTCGAAAAGCTTGGCGCGTAGCTGCTTCATGGCCGTGGCCCGGTTCTTGTGCTGCGAACGCTCGTTCTGGCATTGCACGACGATGCCCGAGGGCATATGGGTGATGCGGACCGCGGACTCGGTGCGGTTGACATGCTGTCCGCCGGCGCCGCTGGCTCGGTAAACGTCAATACGGAGATCGCCGGGATCCACTTCCACCTCCGCTTCTTCCTCGATCTCCGGTGAGACAAAAACGCTGGCGAACGAAGTGTGCCGCCGCGCGCCGGAATCGAACGGCGACTTTCGCACCAGGCGGTGCACGCCGGTTTCGGTGCGCAGCCAGCCGTAGGCGTGATCGCCGCGCACGTGCACTGTGGCGCTCTTGACTCCCGCAACCTCGCCGTCGGATGCCTCGATCAGTTGTGCGTCGAACTTGTTGGCCTCGCAGAACTTGAGGTACATGCGCAACAGCATTTCGGCAAAATCCTGCGCATCGTGCCCGCCGGATCCCGCCGTGACCTCAAGAAACGCGTTGGAGCCGTCCCTGGCGCCGCCGAACATGCGGCGGAACTCCAGCTTCTCCACTTCCTCCGCAAGCGTCCGGACTCCGTCGCTCACGTCCTCCAGCGTGGCCTGGTCCTGTTCCTCGAGGGCGAGCTCGAGCAGCTCCTCCAGTTCGCCCGCGTCCGCCGCAAGGCGATCCAGCGTTTGAGTAACGGACTGCAGAGACGCCCGTTCGCGCCCCAGCGCACCGGCGCGTTGCGTATCGGACCAGACGGAAGGGTCGGCGAGTTCGGTTTCGACCTCGCTCAGGCGCAGGGCCTTGCCGGCGTAATCAAAGGTACCCCCTAAGCGCCTCGAGTCGGGCGCCCAGATCGGCAAGCAGCGGCGTGAGCTGAGTCGTTTCCATGGCCGCGAAGCGTACGGCAACTCCCCCGCGCTACGCAACCGGGTCAGCGGACGCGCAGGGCGGCGGCGACGGCGCGGCCTTCGGACGCCAGCACGTTGTAGGTGCGGCAGGCGGCGCCCGTGTCCATGACCTCGAGTCCTATGCCTCTGACCAGCAGCTTTCCGCCGATGTCGTGATCGGGAAACCGCTGCACCTCGCCGGTGCCCAGGATGATGACGTCGGGCTGTTCCTCGATCAGCGGCGCGAGGTGATCCAGCGTAACGGGTTCATCGTCCTTCAGGGGCCAGGGCCGGACTTCCTCGGGGCTCAGCAGGACCGGCTCGCGCCAGACGTCCTTGCCGATTCGCAATTCACCCGGACGCCACCACCGCACGGTGAGCGCGCCCCCGGCTTCCAGCTGAAGCTTCACCCCGCCGCGGCGAACTGTTCGCGCAGCTTGAGCTTGCTGACCTTGCCGGTGGCGGTGTGCGGCAATTCGTCGGTGAATTCCACCGCATCGGGTATCCACCACTTGGCGACCTTGCCCTCGAACCAGGCCAGCAGGGTGTCGGCATCCACCGCCGCATCCTCCTTGAGGCAGACGATCAACAGCGGCCGTTCCGACCATTTCGCATGCGGCATCGCGATCACCGCCGCCTCGGCCACGGCGGGATGCGCCATGGCCACGTCCTCCAGTTCGATCGAACTGATCCACTCGCCGCCGGACTTGATCAGGTCCTTGGTGCGGTCCGTTATGCGCATGAATCCCTCCGGATCGATACTGGCGACATCCCCGGTGTCGAACCAGCCGTCCTCCAGCGCCGATTCCTCCGCCCGGTAGTAACCGTGCGCGACCCAGGACCCACGGACCTGGAGGCGCCCCACGGCCTTTCCGTCCCTCGGCAATTCTCCGCCGTCGTCGTCGACCAGGCGCATCTCCACCCCGTACGGCGCGCGCCCCTGGCTCAACTGCTGATGCAGTTTCGCCTCGGCGTCCATTCCGCCGGTACTGGCCGTGGGCGCGTTCACGCTGCCCAGGGGGCTCATTTCGGTCATTCCCCAGGCGTGAATCACATGAATTCCGTGCCGTTCTTCAAAATCCACCATCATCGAACGCGGGCAGGCCGCGCCACCCACCACCAGGTCCCGCACCGTTTCCAGGTGCTGGCCGGTGGCTTCCAGGTAATTCAGCAAACCCAGCCAAACGGTCGGAACGCCCAGCGCCGTGGTCACCCGTTCGCTGTTCATCATCGCTACGAGCGCTTCGGGATCGCCCGCCTTGGGCCCCGGCAGCACCAGCCTGGCGCCCACCATCGGCGCGCAGTACACCACACCCCAGGAATTGGCGTGGAACATGGGCACCACCGGCAAAACGCTGTCGGTACTGTTGATATTGATTGCGTCGGACAGACCGCTGGCATAGGTGTGCAGGATCGTGGAGCGGTGCGAATACAGCACGCCCTTGGGATTGCCGGTCGTGCCCGAGGTATAGCACATGGAACTGGCCGTGTTTTCGTCGAGTGCCGGCCAGTCGAAGGAATCGCTCTCGCCTTCAATCAGTTCCTCGTAGCTGATCAGATTCGGCACCGAAGATTCGGGCATGGCCTGCTTCGAGCTGAGCAGGACATGGGCCTCCACGGTCGGGAAGTCTGCGTGCAGCTTTTCGAGCAGCGGGAGCAGCAAGGGGTCGGAAAAGAGGAAACGATCCTCGGCGTGGTTGACGATGTACTGAAGCTGCTCGGGAAACAGCCTCGGATTGATGGTGTGCAGGACGCCTCCCATGCAGGAAATACCGTAGTACAGCTCCATGTGCCGGTAGTCGTTCCAGGCCATGGTGGCGACCCGATCGCCCTCCTTCATTCCCAGGCGCCTGAGGGCATTGGCGAGCCTTGCGCAGCGGCGGAAGATCTCCGCATAGGTGGTCCGGTGCGCGGGGTTCTCCACGGTCAGCGAATAGACCTCCGAGGCGCCATGCTGGGCCGCCACGTGACGCATCAGGCTGGTCACCGTCAGCGGGTAGTCCATCATCAAACCTTTCATGGGTCGTGCACCTCGCGAAAGTGCTCTTGAAGGGCGGAGGCTATCAGCCGCGTGGAGGCAGCAGGCCGACGGGCTCGACCGGCTTGCCGTTACGGCGAATCTCGAAGTGCAGCATGGCCGCGTTGCCGGGCCCCATGCCCATCGTCGCGATCGGCTGGCCGGCCCGCACCTCGTCACCCTCCTTGACGAGAATCCTCTCGTTGTGTCCGTAGGCGCTCAGCCACTGCGGAGAATGCTGCACGATCACGAGGAGTCCGTACGCCTTCAGCCCGTCTCCCGCGTACATGATCTTGCCTCCGTCGGAGGCCATGATGTCCTGACCGCGCGTTCCCAGGATACGGATGCCGAAATCGCCTTCCCGCGCCCGGGCGGCCTCTACGTCCACGCTCCCCGCTGTCGGCCATTCCCATCCGGTCGCACCTGATGCCGGGGCGGAGGCCGGTGAGGAAGGGGCCGGGGAGACCTGCGGCGACGAAGCGTGCGTTCCGGCGCCGCCCGAAGAGGCAGCCGGATCGCGGGGCGTCCCACCGCCTCCGGAGACAGGGGTAGCCGGAGCGGCGGCAACGGAACCCGAAGCCGAATGGCCCGGCGGAGGCGTGAGCCTGATTCGTTGCCCGACCAGGATAAGGCTGCCGTCGCCCAACCCGTTCCAGGCCGCCAGCTCGCTCACCTGATGGCGGAATCGCCAGGCGATGGAGAAAAGCGTGTCGCCCGCCTCTACCGTGTACCAGTCCATGGCGCCGTCCGCCACGGCGCCGGCCGGGCTCTGTCGGGCTGACTCCGATGGAGTCGCGGCGTCGGGAATTGCTTCAGCCGGGGCCTGGCCCGCCGGAGTGGGATCTTCCGGGATCCAGTTCCAGCAGCCGGACAGGAGCAACGCTCCGGCCGTCATCAGGAAAAAGCCGCCTGCGCTGCGATTTCGAGACACCATGCTCATAGATACCACCATAACCCAATTGCGACGACAACAAGACCGATCAGCGCCCAACCGGCCCGGTCCGAATAGCGAACGGCCCGGAGCGCCTTTGGACCCAGCCAGGCGGCCAGCGAACCGACCAGGAAGAAGCGCAATCCGCGGCCGAGGAACGAAGCCGTGACGAAGGCGAACACGTCCATGTGCAGGCCTCCGGCGGCAATCGCGAATACTTTGTACGGGAGCGGCGTAAAGGCCGCCATGACCAGCGCCCAGTAGCCCCATCGCCCGTACCAGGACTGGACCCGGGAATACTGCTCGCCCCAGCCCCATTCCTGAATCACGGGCAACACGGCGTCGATCGCAAGATAACCGAGCAGCAAACCGCACAAGCCGCCGGCCACCGAGAACACGAGGGTCAGAAAAACCAGCCGGACCATTTTCTTCGGCTGCGCGGCGCACATCGGGACCAGCATCACGTCCACGGCAATCGGAAAGAAAATGGACTCGGCAAAGCTGACCGCGCACAGCACGGCCGGCGCACCGGGCATGCGGGCCCATGCCACAACGCGATCGGCAAGCCGTGCCGGCGCCGTTTCCATCGTCCGGACCGGCGTCAGCCCTGCCCCGGCAACAGCGGGACGAAGGCGACCGGCGCCAGGTTCTCGCGCACATCGCCGCTTTCCCCGCGCTCGATTCGCACGAGTTCCTGGCGGGAGTGATCGCCCAGGGGAATGACGAGGCGCCCGCCCGGCGCCAACTGGTCCAGCAACGCCTGGGGCACCGCCGCCGCCGCGGCGGCGACCAGGATTCCGTCGAAGGGCGCCTGTCCCGGCCAGCCCAGCATCCCGTCGCCGTGCCGGAAGCGCACGTTGTTGCAGCCCAGTTCCGCCAACAGGGGCCGGGCTTCGGCGAGCAGCGAACCGATCCGCTCGATGGTGAACACGGACCGCACCAGCGGGGCCAGAATCGCGGTCTGGTACCCGGAACCGCAACCGACCTCCAGTACCTTTGCAGTTCGGCGCATCCGGCCGTCCTCCTCCATCAGCAACGCCTGCGTCATCAGCGCCACGACGTAAGGCTGCGAAATGGTCTGGCCGGACCCGATGGGCAGCGCGTTGTCGTTGTAGGCGTAGCGTTCCAGCGCTTCTTCGATGAACAGGTGGCGCGGCG
>JAPPHC010000006.1 GCA_028821145.1 Gammaproteobacteria bacterium
GGGACGACATGGGCTGGCGCATCGACGCCGACGAGCTCAAGCGCATGCGGGCGAAACGCAACGTGGTCTATGCGATTCCGTCGCCGGCGCGGCGCAAGTCGCAGGCCTGGGTGCTGGACCCGGTGCCGCTGGTCGAACCCAGACCCACGGCGCAGCCCCTGCGCGCCGTCGGCGCCTAGAAGGGCTTTAGCTATCGGCCTCGAATAGTTCGCGGCCGATCAGCATGCGTCGGATCTCGGAGGTGCCGGCGCCGATTTCGTAGAGCTTGGCGTCTCTCAGCAGGCGCCCGGTCGGATACTCGTTGACGTAGCCGTTGCCGCCCAGGAACTGGATCGCGTCCAGCGCGACGCGCGTGGCTCTTTCCGAAACGAACAGGATGCAGGCGGCGGCGTCCTTGCGTGACGCGTCGCCGCGGTCGCAGGCCCTGGCCACTTCATACGCATAGGCGCGGCAGGCGCCGGTCGCCGCGTACATGTCCGCGAGCTTGCCCTGCACGAGCTGAAACGAGCCTATGGGTTCGCCGAACTGCCTGCGTTCGCGCGTATACGGAACCGCCACGTCCAGGCAGGCCTGCATGATGCCGACGGAGCCGGCGGCCAGGACCGCGCGTTCGTAGTCCAGTCCCGACATCAGGATCCCCACGCCCTCGTTGATTTCCCCGAGAAGGTTTTCCTCGGGCACGACGCAGTCTTCGAACACGAGCTCGCAGGTGTCGGAGCCGCGCATGCCGAGCTTGTCCAGCTTCTGCGCGGTCGAGAATCCCGCAAAGCCCTTCTCCACGATAAACGCGGACAGGCCGTGGGAGCCCGCTTCCGGATCGGTCCTGGCGTAGACGACGAAGGTGTCGGCCACCGGCCCGTTGGTGATCCACATCTTGTGGCCGTTCAGGAGGAAATGGTCCGGCTTCCGTTCGGCCCGCAGCTTCATCGACATGACGTCGGAGCCCGCGCCCGCCTCGGACATGGCCAGCGCCCCGACGTGCTCTCCGGAGATCAGCTTCGGAAGGTATTTCGCCTTCTGCGCGCGGGTGCCGTGCAGGCTGAGCTGATTGACGCAGAGATTCGAATGCGCGCCGTAGGACAGCCCCACCGAGCCGGAACCGCGGGAAATCTCCTCCATGACCACGCTGTGGGCCAGATAGCCGAGCCCGGCGCCGCCGAATTCCTCTTCCGCCGTAATGCCCAGGACCCCCAGCTCGCCCAGTTCCGGCCAGAGATCGCGCGGAAATTCATTTTCGGAATCGATCTGCGCGGCCCGCGGCGCCAGCCGGTCGGCTACCCAGCGCGCGACGACATCGCGCATCTCCTCGATGATCACGGTGCGGTCAGGGAAGCGGGACGCGCCTCGGGTTGCCGGCGCGCGCGGCGGGCGCGGGAGCGCCTTCTCAGGTCGCCGCCGATCGCCATGACGCAGGGCACGTAGATCAGCACCAGCGGCGGCGCCAGCGCCAGTCCAAACACCAGCGTGATCGCCAGCGGCTGTACCAGTTGCGCCTGAAGGCTGCCTTCGAAAAGGATGGGCGTAACGCCCACGATCGTGGTCATGCTGGTCATCAGCACCGGCCGCAGGCGCTCCTGCGCCCCGTGCAAGAGCGCGTCCATCAGCGGTTCGCCTTCCTCGCGGTGTCGCTGCACCGCCGAAACCAGGATGATCGAGTCGTTCACCAGCACGCCGGCCAGTCCCAGCAGCGCGACCAGGCTGAACATGCTCAGGTGGAAGCCGAACGCCAGGTGGCCCAGGATCGCCCCCACGAGGCCGAAGGGAATCACGCTCATCACCACCAGCGGCGTGGCGTAGCGGGCGAACACCCAGGCCAGCACGATGTACATGCTGCCCAGCGCCACGATCGCCGCCATCCGGAAGTCCGCCAGCGCCATCTGCTGCTGCTCGGCGCGCCCCAGGAAGCTGATCGTCACGCCGTACCGTTCCCGTATCGTGCGCATGATGCCCTGTTCCTGCATCGCGCGAATCACCTGCCCGCTGGTCGTCACGGCGGGATTGATGTCGGCCGAAACCGTGACCTGGCGCACGCCGTCGGTGCGCCGGATCTGGGAGAAGCCCACCCGCTGGCGGAGATCCACGACCTCGGTCAGCGGCGCCTCCACGCCCGAGCGGGACCTGAGGTAGAGGCTGCGCAGGCCGGCCTCGCCCGGTCCCGCTTCCGGCAGCTTCACCAGCACCCGCAATTCTTCCTCGTCGCGCGGGACCCGGTCGGCCAGCGCCCCTTCGTAAGCGTTGCGCACCTGGCGCGCGACCTCGGCCGCGCTGAATCCCATGGCTTCTCCGGCCGGCGTGATCTCCAGCAGGACTTCCTGCTTGCCGCGCGGCAGGTCGTCGTCCACCGAGTCCACGCCCGGTACCGCCGACAGCCATCCGGCCGCATAGACGGCGGCCGCCTTCATGTCCTCCAGGCTGGCGCCGGAAAGGCTCAGTTCCACGTCATTGCCCGGCGGCCCCGCCACCTGCCGGGAGAAGAAGATGAGTTTTTCCACGCCGGGGGAGCGGGTGACTTCGCCCTTCCACGCCTCGATGAACGCCTCGTTGCGCACATCGCGGGTATCGCCTGGCGCCAGTTCGATCGTGTAGACGCCCAGGTGATCGGCGCTCACCTCCAGCGGCGCGTTGCCCACGCCGGGGTCGCGCGTGGCCACCGAACCCACGCCGAAGTAGATCAATTCTCCGGGGGCATAGCCGAGGCTGCGCTCGGCGGCGCGCGAGGATCTGCCGAGTTCGGCCACCATGATTTCGGACTCGCGCCGCGGTGCGCCGGGGGTGAAGGAGAAATTGGCGAACACCAGGTCGGACTCCGGCGCCGGGAAGAAATCGAAGCCCAGTCTTCCGGTAGCCATCATCGTGATCGACAGCAGGAACAGGCACAGCGCGGTGGTGACGCTCGCATAGCGTTGCCGCAGCGCCGCCTGAAGCATGCGGGTGAACGCGCCCCGGCGGAACCGCGCGAAGCCCTCGTCGAAGCGGATGCGCCAGGGCGCGGGCTTGCCCTGCTTGGTCAAGGCGGTGCGCAGGTGCATGGGCAGGACCAGGAAGCACTCCACGAGGCTGGCCGCGATCACGAAGGCCAGCGTGAGCGGCAGTTCCTTGATGACGGTGCCCACTTCATCCTGGACCAGCAGTATCGGCAGGAATGCCGCCAGCGTGGTGAGCGATGCTGCGAGGACGGGCGGAAACATCACGCGCGCCGCCCGCTCCGCCGCCTCGCCTCCGGGCACGCCGGAGTTGTAGAGGGTGCCGGCGTGTTCGGACACGACGATCGCGTCGTCCACGATGATGCCGATGCCCATGATCAGCGCGAACATGCTGATCATGTTGAGGCTCAGTCCGATGGCCGCCATGCCGGCCATCGCCGCGAGGAATGAGATCGGGATGCCGATGGCGACCCAGAAGGCCGGCCGTCCGCCCAGGAATATGTAAAGCACCGCCAGCACCAGCAGCAGCCCGCCGGCGCCGTTGACCAGCAGCATGTTCACGCGCTGGGTCACCTGGTCGGCGAAGACGTCGAACAGTTCCACCTTGAGGCTGGCGGGAGCGGTGGCGCGGAATTCGTCCAGGTACGACTCCACCCCCTGCTGCGCCAGCATCGAATCCACGCCGCGGCTGCGCCTGACGTTCATGTTGATCGAGGCATGCTCTCCGACCCGCCGTTCCACTTCGCCGTCGGCCGCGGTTTCGTGGATCCGCGCGATGTCCTTCAGTTGCAGCCGTTCGCCGGACTCGTTGGAAAGGACCTCCAGTTCGCCGAGTTCGGCCGCCGTGCGGGCCCGCCGTTCGCTGCGGATCTGGCGCGAGATGCGGTCGGTATCGAGCGTCCCGCCGGGCAGGTCGAGGCTGGAGCGCGCGATGCGCTGGGCAATGTCCTCCAGCGTCAGGTCAAGCCGCCGCAGGGTCTCCGCGGGCACTTCCACCCGAAGCTCGCTCTTGCGCAGGCCGCTCATGCGGATCGAACTGACGCCCCGCTGCAGCAGGGCGTTGCGGATTTCCCAGGCGTACGCCTTCAGCGCGCTCTCCGTGAACGGGCCGGAAATCTCGATATTGCAGATGACCTCGGTGGGCGTCAGCAGCCGGACTATGGGCCGTTCCATTTCCTGGGGGAAGGTCGCCACCCGCGCCACCGCCGACTGCACGTCGGTGAGGGCCTTGGCCATGTTGCTGCCGTAATCGAAATCCAGCTGGACCACGGCGCGTCCCTCGAAGGAGGTGCCGTAGACCCGGTCCAGGTTGTCCAGAAGCATGAACTCGCGTTCCATGGGCTCGATCACGTTCGACTCGATGTCCTGGGTGCTGGAGCCGGGCCAGGTGATGTCGATCTGGATCTGTTCCAGCGTGAAATCGGGCATGAGCTGGCGGTTGAGCTGAGTGAGTCCCAGCAGCCCGAACAGGATCATCAGCGCCATCAGCAGGTTGCCGGCCACCTTGTGGCGGGCGAAGAAGACGAGCATGCGGTTGGCGGCCATATCAGTTCGGCCCGATCACTCGACGACTACCGCCCGGGCGTTCTCGCCGGCTTCGCGGAGCTGGGTGATGACGACCTGCTCGCCGTCCGCGAGCGCGTTCTCCTGCGCCTTGCCCAGCAACATCAATTCGCCGTCGTAGCCGTGCAGTTCGACAAGCCGGGACTTCAGCCGCCCGTTCTCGACCACGAACACCTGGTCCTCGCCGTACAGCGCGGTTTCCGGAATCGCCGCGACCCGGGGATAGAGCCGGTCGTCGAGTTCGATCCGCACGAAGGCGCCGGGCCGAAGCGGGGTGTCTATCGAGGTGTCGAGCAACTCCGCGAACACCCGCACGCCGCCGCTGGCGGCGGCAATCTCGCCGCCCAGCCGTTCAATGCGCGCGCCGTATTCCAGTTCGACTTCGCCGACCTTCCAGAAGATTCGCGCCGGCCGGCCCATCAGGCTGCCCTCGGTCATCAGCCTTCCGTACTGCTCGTTGGAAAGCGGGAATCCCACTTCCAGCGAAGCCGGATCGACGATGCGCGCGACACGGTCCGAGGTGGACAACTGCTTGCCCAGGTTGGCGCTCACGTCCACCAGGACGCCGTCGTACGGCGCCACCAGCCGGGTGTCGCGCAGGTCCCGCTCGGCCCGCCGCGCCGCGGCCTGGCTGCGCTCCAGCCCGGCGCGCGCCATTTCCAGCTCCAATTCGGCGGTGTCCCGCTGCTGGGCCGAGACGTTGCCCTCGGCGTACAGCGCTTCGATGCGCTCCATGTCCTGTTCCTTCAGGCGCAACTGCGCTTCGGCTTCGGCTGCGGCGGCGCTCTGCTCCGCCAGCGCGATCTCGTAGTCGAACGGATCGACCCGCACCAGCAGTTCGCCCTCCTCGACCCGGGCGCCTTCCCGGAAGTTGTCCCCGACCACGGCGATCGGCCCCGGCGTCAGGGCCCGGAGTTCGCTCTCCCGCCCGGCGACGATTTCGCCGTAGAGCCTGAGCACAGGGCGCAGGTCCTGGAAGCGGGCGGTAGCGACCCGCACCGGCCACCGGATCTCCGCCTGCTCGACCGGCGCCATGCTGGGGCGCGTGATCACCAGCAGGGCAATAAGACCGGCCGTGATCGCGGCGATCAGCAGCGGAAGGGTTATGCGTCGCATGGGGGCTTATTTTCCACCATATCCACATTGCAGGATTCGACTCCCGCCGCCCGGCGGATTCTAGTCCCGCCTGTCGGCGTGATCCAGAGCGGCTTTCGGCGGGTTCGGGTTGACACAAACAAAACTCTTGTGAGATGATGGGACGTTACGTCCACGGAGGGGTACCCAAGCGGTCAACGGGGGCAGACTGTAAATCTGCTGGCTCAGCCTTCGTAGGTTCGAATCCTACCCCCTCCAGTTTGCGAGGTGGTGGCTCCCCTGGATCTCTTGAGTACCCGGCCGGGAATGGACACAACAGGGCTTGCGGAGCATTGCGGGCGTAGTTCAATGGTAGAACCTCAGCCTTCCAAGCTGATGATGTGGGTTCAATTCCCATCGTCCGCTCCAATCGGAAGGGGGTATACGTCGCCCACATAGCTCAGTCGGTAGAGCACTTCCTTGGTAAGGAAGAGGTCACCGGTTCAAGTCCGGTTGTGGGCTTTTTTTGCAACCTGATGAACCCGTTACGCGCGGGCGCGCGCGATTCGAGAAGGAGTAGTCATGGCCAAGGCGAAATTTGAGCGTACCAAGCCGCACGTGAACGTGGGTACGATTG
>JAPPHC010000070.1 GCA_028821145.1 Gammaproteobacteria bacterium
GGCTGCTGGGGATCCTGATGTCGCTGATCGGCGAGGTGTCGGTGCTGCGCGACCGGCTGGACAGCGTTGAGCGCCTCATCGAGGCGGGCGGCCTGTTCAAGCGCGAGGACATCGATCAGTTCCTGCCCGATGCGGAGGCCGAAGCCCAGCGGGAGGAAACGCGCAAGCGCTACATCGCGCGCGTGATGCGGGTGATCCAGAACGAGAAGGAAGAAAAGACCCCGGTGGCCGCCATGCCGCCGGTGGCGCAAGTGCACAGCCAGTTCGAGGAAGGCAAACTCTAAACAGCACTCCGGCGAGTTTCAGGAGCTCGCCGGGATTCTTACCCGGCGAATGGCGCACCCGGGAGCGGGTCAGGCTTCGTTATCGGCGGCGCGCAGTTTGAGGCCGGCCAGTTCGGCCGTCATCTGGATCTGGCAGGTCAGCCTGCTGTTGGGCTTGCGTTCGAGGGCGCAATCCAGCATGGCGTCCTCCATGTCGTCGATCGGAGGCAGCTTGTCGACCCACTCTTCGTCGATATAGCTGTGGCAGGTGGCGCAGGCGCAGCAGCCGCCGCATTCCGCCACGATTCCTTCGACATCGTTTTCCAGCGCAATCTCCATGAGAGTGCAGCCTTCGGGAACCTCGATATCGCGCGAGTTCCCCTTGCAATCAACGAAATGCACCGTGGGCATTGAAATACCCCTTCCTCAAACGCTGGTGGCGGGTCAGGCGCCGTACTGGGCCAGCCGGGCCTCGAGGTCGCTACGCCGCTTGACCTCTCTCCTCAGGTAGTTCTGCCACTGCGTGGCGGTTCTGCGTGTATCACTGTCGCGCGCCGCCCGCGTGAAGGCGTCGCCGGCCTCGTCGAATTCATTCTGTTCGAACAGGCACTGGCCGAGCAGCATGTAGGTTCTGCCTTCGCTCTTCAGCTCGCCGGCCCGAATGGCCTGGCGGGCCGTCGAAGCGCAATCGTCGTAATCGCCCAGGGCGTTGTACGTTTCCGCCAGCCGCATGTAGAGCTCGCCCTTGTCCTCCACGTCCTCCTCGCTCTCGGCTGCCTTGCGCAACGGGTCGAGCGCCTTGCGGTCCTCCCGCGCCAACTGCCAGGCCTGAGCCAGGTAGCGGTAATTCACGGCGGTCTCCTCGATTTCGCCGCTGTCCAGGCCCTCCTGCAGCACGACGGCGGCCTTGTACGGGACTTCCGCCAGCATGAAGAGCTGGGCCATGGTCACCAGTTCGTTGCTCCTGTCCAGAAGCCCCTGGTCGTAGCAGCTCCAGAACGCCGCGAACTGATTGGCCTCGTCTTCGACAATGGAATAAAGGCCCTGCAACTGCATCCAGTACTGCTTCTTGGGCCAGTTCGTCAGGAGAGTCTTGCTGACCTCCAGGGCCTCGGGAAACTCCTCGAGTTCCCAATGCGCGGCCAGCAGGTAGCGCCACCAGTTCTCTTCGACCTCCATGCCTGTCTGCTGGGCCCGCTCTATTGCTATCTGGACGTTCTCCAGCGCATTGCGCCAATCCTCCATCTGGAAGTAGGCCATGGCCAGGAGCATGTAGTCCTTGGGGACCGGGCTTACCTGGGACTCGATCCATCGGCGCGCGAATACCACCGCTTGAGGATAGTTCTCCACCTGCATGTAGAGCTGCGACAGCGTCCTGATGGTCTGGTTGTAGAGGCCCTCGGGGATTTCCCCGGGGCCGCCGATCTCGATTACGCCGAGGAAGGACCGGATCGCGCTTTGATAGTCTTCCTTCTCGATGTGAATGAAGCCGTAGAAGTTATTGGTCTGGGCGCGTTCGTAGGGCGTCAGGCCGCGCAGTTCGGTAATCTCCTGCAGCAACGCCTCCGCGGTGGCATAGTCCTCAAGCTCCAGCGCTTCCTGCGCCCTGGAAAAACGCCGGTGCACCCGTTCGCTCATGGCCTCGGTGCGCCGCGTCTGCTGCTCCTCTTCCTCGCCTTCCTGGGCCTGCGCGAAACCGGCGGGAGCAAGCAGGGCGAGGCCCAAAAGCCCCGCGAAGATGATGTTAAACCTTGCCTTCACCGCGTCAATCTTCGATCTGGAACGTAATCCTGTGCCGCAGCCCGGGCACGGCGATGGCCGTGCCGTTCACGACGCGGGGCTTGTACTTGAACTTGAGCAGCGCCTGCACCGACGCCCGCTCGAACAGCGAACTGGTGCATTCGATGACGGCCACGTCCGCCGTAGTGCCCAACGGCGTAACGGTGAACTGCAGGTCGCAGTGGCCTTCCAGTCCGCGCGACTGGGCGCGGCGCGGATACATCGGCGCCACCTTGACGATCGGCAGATAGTCGCCCTCCGCCAGGCTGAAATCGCCCAACTCGCCGTCAAGGCCCACGTTCATGTCCGGGTTCGGCGCCGAGACGGCCACGGAAGAGTCGAAGTCCGAGTTGTCCATGTCCTGCTGGGGAAGGTCGGGGGGCTCGTCATCCACCTCGGGCGGCCGCTCGGGTTTTTCCTGCTTGCGCTCGACCGTCTCCTCTCGCTTGACGCGCACGAAGTCGACAAAACGCGCATCGAGCGCTTCGGTGATCGCCGCCTGACCGGTGGCGATCAGGAACTGCATGACCCAAAGCAGCGACAGCGCGGCGAAACCGCCTATGGCCAGGGCCACGAAATAGCGCCCTACTCTCCGTTTGACTGTCTTCTGGTCTGTCATGCTGTCACCTCCACTGCTGTTTGCCGATAGCGGGGGCTGCGTCAGTCATCGCTGGCCGCAATGGACACGTTGAATACACCGGCCTGACGAGCGGAATCCATGACGCCGACCAGCGTTTCCGTGTACGCCCGCTTGTCTGCCTGAATAATAACCGAACCCTCCGGGTTCTCCGCGTGCAGTCGTTCGATGTTGGCCCGCACAGCCCTGGGATCGACGCGTCGCCTGTCGATCCAGATCTCGTTTCCCGCGCTGATGGCCACCAGGATGTTGGCCTTCTCCTGAATCTGTGCGGTTGGCGCATCGGGCCGGTTCACGTCGATGCCCGCCTCCTTGATGAAGGAGGCCGTGACGATGAAGAAGATCAGCATGATGAACACCACGTCCAGCATGGGTGTGAGGTTGATCTCGGCCTTGGCTTCCTCGCCTGCGGCTTGAATGATGGATCTGCGCATTTGTGCTTTCTCCAGTTGATTTGCTGCGTCCGGACCAGGGTTCAGTGATCCATCGTCAGGTGCTCTTCCAGCTCCTCCACCTCACGATCGGCGCGCCGGGTGAGGTAGGTGGTCCAGAAAACGCCCGACAGTGCGCCCACCATGCCCGCCATGGTGGGGATGGTGGCCTTGGACACGCCCGACGCCATGGACCGCGGATTGCCGCTGCCGGCAACCGCCATGACGTCGAACACTTCGATCATTCCGGTAACGGTGCCCAACAGTCCCAGAAGCGGACAAAGCGCCACCAGCGTCTGCACGATCGGCAGCGAGCGGCGCACGGCCATATTGAACTCCGAGATCATCCGATCGCGGATCTGGTGGGCCTCCCAGGACTGCCGTTCGTGGCGCGCTTCCCAGTCCTCGTAGATCGCGTCGCGCCGCTTGCCGAGCTCGACCCGGTAGAACACCAGCCGCTCGAAGACCAGCATCCACATCAGGAAGATGGTCAGCGCAATCAGAAACAGGACATCTCCGCCGAGTTCCATGAAGTCACGGATCGCCTCGAAGGCGTCGTAGAACCAGCTAAACATGGTCAACGAAACCGATCAGTCGCTCCTCCGCTCCGGCCAATCTATGCCGGCGCCTTGTTCTGGGCTTCGGAATGCTCCGCCACGATGCCCGTGCTCTGCTCCTGCAGGATCTGCACGATGCGGCGGCTGCGCCCGCTCACGACGGTATGCAGCAGCACCATCGGTATCGCGACGCTCAGTCCCAGCACGGTGGTGACCAGCGCCTGGGAGATGCCGCCCGCCATCAGCTTGGGATCGCCGGTGCCGAACAGCGTGATCGCCTGGAAAGTCTTGATCATTCCGGTAACGGTTCCCAGCAGACCCATCAGCGGCGCCACCACCGAGATGATCTGTATGAACAGCAAGGAGCGGTTCAGCTTGGGCGTTTCCTTGAAAATGGCTTCGCCCAGCTTGAGTTCCAGCGTCTCCGTGTCCACGTCCTTGTTCTCGTGGTAAACCGCGAGCACGCGGCCCAGCGCATTGTCGTCGGATGGCGTGGAACTGCGCAGTTGCGCCGTTACCTTGCGGCTGGCCAGCGACAGCGTTACCAGGCGTTCCAGCGAAATCAACAGGCCGATGACGCCAAGTGCAAGGATGAGATACCCCACCAGCGCGCCCTGCTGTATGCGCTCCACCAGGTTCGGTTGGCCGACCAGCGAATTGAGCACGCCGCCCAGCGTCGGGTCCAGTCCGAAGCGCACCACGTCACCGGAATCCGCGCCGAGCAGGTCTTCCGTGCTGCCCGTGAATCGGCCGGCCTCCGGCTGGCGGCCGAGCTCGGTCAAGTTGCCGGTTTCCGGCCGATAGGCCAGGTACTTGCCGTCGGACACGATATTGAACAGGCCGACCCGCACCACGTCAGTCGGCGCGCGTTGGCCGCCCAGCGAGATCACGTCGGTACTGAACCGAACGACCTTCGCCGATTCGGTCATTTCGCGCTGCAGTTCCCACCACAGGCGTTCCATTTCCTCTACGGAAGGCAATTCGATTCCGGAACCCAGCTTTTCGACCAGCGAGGTGAGAAATGCCGATCTTTCCGGGTATTGCACATTCGTTAGCGAGTTCTCGAAATTGGAACGCGCATCACCCGCCACCTGCTGGGTGACGCCGAACAGTTCCTTGAGTGCGCCCAGACGCTCGTCGCGAGTCTGCATCAACTGCGCAATGCGGCGCTCGTTCTCGCCGTATTCGTTCTCCAGGCGCTGGCTGCGGCGTTCCTCGGCCGTCTTCTCGGCGTTCGCTTCGTTCAGCAGTCTTTGCTGCTCTCCGCGAGCCTGGCTGAACTGCTCCTCGCGCGCGCGCATTTCCTCATTGTCGCGAACGGCGCCCTGTTCGACCAGGTCCAGCAGTTCATCCAGCGTCAGCGCTTCCTGCGCCTGCAGGGGCAAAGCCAGCACCAGGCCCAGCACGGAGCCGGCAATTGTTCTTGTCATCGTCATTTATCCGGCCTCCGGCGCCGCAACGGGCAGCATCAACAAATCCGGCGCCACCTGCTGTTGCGCCATCCGCAGGCCCATGCGCACCTGGTTGCGGTAACTGCCATCAAGGTCCACCCAGGCCTTGGCATCGTGGTCCCACCTGCGCGTCGCGCTCTGGTCCGCGGTCTGGTAAACAAGCGATATTCGGCCGACCCGCAGCACGTCCACTTCCAGCTCCGCGCCCTCATGCTCCACCGCCGCCTTGTAGGCTTCGATCGTGCGGCCGTAGTCGTTCTCGATCTGGTAGGCCTCGAGCACCTTGCGGAACTTTTCGGCAACCGTGACGTCCTCGCGCTCCATCAGGTCGTAGAGTTCGCCTACCCGACTGCGGCGCTCATCCAGCAGGAAAGGCGCATCGGCCTCGACGAACAATTCCAGCGACTCGATCATGCGCACCATCAGCGGCAGCATCTGGCGGCCGGTCGCCTCGACTTCGTCGATGGCCTCGTTGAGCTTGCCGATATCGCTTTCCTGCCGGTCGATCTGCCGCTGCATCAGCGTATTGAAAACCTTGAGGCCGTCGAGTTCCTTCAGCACCCGCTTGTATTCGGTCTCCAGCGAGTCAGTCTCCTTGACGATGTCGTCGATCCGATTCTGCGACTGCCTGCCGGCCTCCGCACGATCGGCCTGGACGGCCTCGATCTCCTCCAGCGTGGTCGCTCCCGCCAGCGCGGCTGCAGTCAGCAGCGCCCCTGCGCACAACGAACCCCTAAGAATTGGCTTCATCAACAACTCCCCCTGTACATCAAAGCGGGTACATAAACACCAGGCGGGTTCCAAGAGACCGGCCTGATGCAAGGCAGGCGATATTAGCACAGCGGCCTTGACATGCGGGCCGCTTGGCGCATAATCCGCCCACATGAACGCCCGGCGCTCATCCCTTAGCCTCCACGCAGCCGCGATCGGTCTGCGTCCGGCTGCGCTCGCACTGCTTGCGGGGCACCGAAAGCGGGGTAAGGAAT